>JBBRGX010000068.1:0-14130 GCA_038223605.1 Actinomycetales bacterium
GTTCAGCAACCTCCGCGCCGCGATGCGGAGCTGACGATGGGCACCTTCGACGCGATCGGCATCGCCGGCTCAGGGATGGGCGTCTACCAGACCTGGCTCAACGCGATCTCCGACAACCTGGCGAACGTCAACACCGTGCGCTCCACCAGCGAGGAGGCCTTCCGGGCCCGCTACGTGGTCGCCAGCTCGGTCGACTACGGCACCCCGGCAGGCACGAAGGTGTCCTCGATCCAGCTCGGCAGCGCCGAGGGACGCCTCGTCTACGAGCCGACCAGCCCGCTCGCCGACAAGGAGGGGTACGTCCGGTACCCCGACATCGACATGACCAGCCAGATGACCGAGCTGATCATGGCCCAGCGCGGCTACCAGGCGAACGCCGCAGTGGTCGACCGTGCCAAAGAGGCCTATCAGGCCGCACTCGCGATCGGACGCAGCTGATGAGCATCCAGGCCATCTCGGGGATCGGGACGTCGAGCATGCTCGGCGCCTTCGGTGTCGGTGCCATCCCCGGAGCGGGTGCCTCCGCCGCGTCGAGCGCCGCCGGCGCCTCGTCGGTCAGCGGGAGCACGGCACCCTTCGGCACCTCGCTCGCCTCGTCGATCGACTCGCTCCAGGCGACGCAGTCCACCGCCCAGGCGCTGGCGGTCAAGGCCGTCACCGGTGACCTCAACGACATCCACGACTACACGATCGCCGCTTCCGAGGCTGCGACCTCGATCGAGCTGACGGCCGCGCTGCGGAACAAGGCCGTCGAGGCGTTCACCGAGATCATGCGGATGCAGGCCTGATGCCCGCGCAGCTCAGCGGGCTCGTCGGGGGCCTGCAGAAGACGATCCGGCAGTTCACGATGGCCCAGCGGACGCTGGCGATCCTCGCCGTCGCCGTGCTCGCGCTCGGTGGCTTCGGCCTCTCCGCGTGGCTCATGAAGCCGACGATGACCCCGCTGTTCTCCGGTGTCTCGGCGACCGACGCGAGCGCCATCGTCGACCACCTCGCGACCGACGGTGTCACCTACCAGCTCAGCGACGGCGGCTCGACGATCCTCGTCCCGGCCGACAAGGTCTACAAGGAGCGGCTGGCCATGGCGGCCGCCGGCCTGCCGAGCGCAGCGGACGGCCAGGGCTACTCGCTCCTGGACAGCATGGGGATGACCTCGTCGGAGTTCCAGCAGCAGGTCACCTACCAGCGGGCCATCGAGGGTGAGCTCGCCAAGACGATCGGTGCCATCGCCGGTGTGCAGGCCGCGACGGTCCACCTGGCCATCCCCGACAAGAGCGTCTTCGTCTCCCAGACGAACGACCCCACCGCCTCCGTGTTCGTCAAGACCGCCCCCGGCACGAGCCTGGGCACCGACAAGGTCCAGTCGATCGTCCACCTGGTCTCGGCCGGCATCGACGGGATGAAGCCCTCCGACGTCGCCGTGATCGACGCGGACGGGCATGTGCTGTCCACCGTCGGTGGCACGGGCGGCACGACCGGTCTCGAGGACAGCCAGGGCTCGGACTACGAGGCACGCGTCGGCTCCGGGATCCAGCAGATGCTCGATGCCGTGCTCGGCCAGGGCAACGCGGTGGTCTCGGTGGCCGCCGATCTCAACTTCGACCAGGCCGCGACCACGACGGAGACGTACTCCGCGCCCAGCCCCACCCTGCCGCCGATCAACTCGGCGACGACGGTCGAGAACTACGCCGGCACCGGTCAGGCCGTCGGAGGCGTCCTCGGCGTGAACGGCACGACCACCCCGGCCGGGACGGGAGGCGGGGACGGGACCTATCACAAGGAGTCCGCCACGGTGAACAACCCGATCAACAAGGTGACCGAGCAGGTCACCACCGCACCGGGCACCGTTCGCCGTCAGTCCGTCTCGGTCGTCGTCTCCGACGCGGTCAAGGGGGTCGACCTCGCCGGCCTCCAGGCCTCCGTCGCAGCGGCCGCGGGGATCGACACGACCCGCGGCGACGTCGTCTCGGTCACCCAGATGACCTTCGACACCAGCACGGCCGAGCAGGCGAAGACGGCGCTCGCCGCCGCCGAGGTCGCCGCGAAGGCCGAGCAGACCACCGGGCTCATCAAGACCGGCGTGATCGGGCTCGTCGTCCTCATCTCGATCGTCATGCTCGTCATCCTCGGGCTCAAGAAGGGCAAGAAGGACCAGCGCGAGTCGATCGACCTCGGTGACCTCCAGATGCTCGAGGCGCGCAGGGCGGAGGCCCTCGAGGCCGTCGACGCCATGCGGGCCCTGCCGGCGGCACCGGTCGGCCACCTCGACCCGATGGCAGCCAAGCGTGACGACGTCCTCGCGATGGCTGCCGAGCAGCCGGAAGAGGTCGCCGAGGTCCTGCGCAGCTGGCTCGTCGGGGGTCGGCGCTGATGTCGACAGGACTGCTCACCGGCACCCAGAAGGCCGCCCTCATCCTCATCCAGCTCGGCAGGGAGCAGGCCGCCAAGGTCCTCTCCCAGCTCGACGACGCCGAGATCGAGGAGCTCACGACCGAGATCGCGCGCCTGGAGCGGGTCGACACGGCCACGGCCGACGCCGTGCTCGAGGAGTTCTACGCGGCGTCGCTCGGGGTCACCGGCTTCAGCGGACGCGGTGGCCTGGGGTTCGCCCAGCAGCTGCTCCAGGCGACCGTCGGCCAGGAGAAGGCGGCCGACATGTTCGAGCGCCTCGCCTCCTCGATGCAGGGTCAGCCCTTCGAGTTCCTCCAGCACGCCGACGCCCGCCAGGTCGTCTCGCTGCTCAACGGCGAGCACCCGCAGACGATCGCCCTCGTGCTGGCGCACCTGCGCGCCGAGCACGCCTCGGCGATCATGACCGGCCTCTCGCCCCTCGTGCAGGCCGACGTCGCGCACCGCATCGCCCTGATGGAGCGCGCATCACCCGATGTCGTCGCCGTCGTCGCGGAGAAGCTCCAGGCCAAGGCCTCGGCCGTGCTGACCCCGCAGGAGGCGTCAGCCGTCGGAGGCCTCCAGCCGCTGGTGGAGATCATCAACCGCGCCGACCCCGCGACCGAGAAGCAGATCCTCGAGGGTCTCGAGGCGGTCGACAAGGCGCTCGCCGAGGAGATCCGCAGCCGGATGTTCGTCTTCGCCGACGTGACGCTGCTGGAGGACCGTGCGATCCAGCTCGTCCTGCGCGGCGTCGAGATGTCTGCGCTCGCCCTCGCCCTCAAGGGCGCCGACGAGGCGGTGCGGGAGAAGATCCTCTCGAACCTCTCCGAGCGGGCCCGGGAGAACCTCGTCGAGGAGATGGACCTGCTGGGTCCCGTCCGCCTGTCGATGGTGGAGGAGGCGCGAGCCGGCGTCGTCCAGGCCATCCGCAAGCTGGAGGAGAGCGGCCAGATCGTCATCCGCCGCGAGGGCGAGGACGAATATGTCGCGTGAGGTCGCCGCCTTCCTCCCGGCCGCGCTGCAGAGCGTCGCGACCGCGCACGACGGTGTCCGCACCGCCGGGCACGCCGCAGGCTGGGCAGCGGGCTGGGCCGCCGGGGCGCGGGTGGCGGCCGAGCGGGCCGCCGTGGCCGAGGCGGAGCGCACCGCCGAGCACGAGCGCGCCGAGGCGCGACGCCAGTCCGTCGTCGACGACGCCGTCCTCGCCCTGCTCCGCTCCGCCCAGGCCGCCGACCGTCGCGTCCTGCCCGTCGTCGACCGCGTGCGCAACGAGCTGGCCGCCGCAGCGGTGCTGCTCGCCGAGGCGGTGCTGCGTCACGAGCTCGCCGACGGCGAGACCTCCGCGCGTTCCGCGCTCGAACGCGCCCTCGACGTCCCGGCAGACCTCGGGGTGCACACCGTCCGGCTGAGCCCGGCCGACGCCGACGCCGTGCAGCAGCTCGCCGCGACGGGTGCGCTCGACCTCGGGACCGTCTCCGTCGTCGCTGACCCGCGCCTGAACCGTGGCGACGCCGTCAGTGAGCACCCGGCCGGCTTCCTCGACGCCCAGATCTCCACCGCGCTCGCCAGGACTCGCCGCGTGCTGCTGGGGGAGGGCGCATGAGCACCCTCATCGCCCCGTCGATCCTGCCGGCCGAGCTCCTGGCGCTGGCGGCAGCCGCTGCCGCGCCCGAGCCCGTCGGGACGGTCAGCGCCGTCGTCGGTCTGTCCATCGACGTGGCCGGCCTGCCGGGAGCGGTCGGCGACGTGCTCGAGATCGGCGAGCCCGGCGTGATCGGGTCGGTGCCGGCCGAGGTCGTGGCGGCCACGCCGTCGTCCCTGCGCTGCATGCCGCTCGGGCACGTGCAGGGGCTGCGCACCGGGATGGCCGTCCGTGGCACCGGACGGGCGCTGCTCGCCCCGGTCGGGCGCGGGCTGCTCGGACGGGTGCTCGACGGGCTCGGTCGACCGATCGACGGCAAGGGCCCGCTGGACGTCGCCGGGTGGGCGCCGGTGACCGGCCGTGCGCCCTCAGCCCTCGACCGCACCCGCATCGACACCCCGCTCAGCCTCGGCGTGCGGGCCCTCGACACGATGGCGGCCGTCGGCCGCGGCCAGCGCATCGGGCTCTTCGCCGGCTCCGGCGTGGGCAAGTCCAGCCTGCTCTCGATGATCGCCAGGGGTACCGACGCCGAGGTCTCCGTCATCGCCCTCGTCGGCGAGCGCGGTCGAGAGGTGCGCGAGTTCCTCGAGGACGACCTCGGTCCTGAGGGGCTCGCCCGCAGCGTCGTCGTGGTCGCCACCTCCGACGAGCCGCCGCTGGTCCGCCTGCGCTCGGCCTTCGTCGCCACCCGGATCGCGGAGTCCCTCCGTGACCTGGGCAGCGACGTGGTGCTGATGATGGACTCGCTGACCCGGGTGGCGATGGCTCAGCGCGAGATCGGCCTGTCCGTCGGAGAGCCGCCCGCGACCCGTGGCTACCCGCCCTCGACCTTCTCGCTGCTCGCCCAGCTCCTGGAGCGGGCCGGGACCGACCGGCAGGGCTCGGTCACCGGCATCTACACGGTGCTCGTGGACGGCGACGACCACAACGAGCCGATCGCCGACGCCGCGCGGTCGATCCTCGACGGCCACATCGTCCTGACGCGCGAGCTCGCCGTCGCCGGGCACTTCCCGAGCATCGATGTGCTCGGCTCCGTCTCGCGGGTGGCGTCCCGGGTCACCTCCCGGCAGCAGGCGGCCGATGTGGTCCGGCTTCGCCAGGTGCTGGCCGCCCGCCGTCGTGCCCAGGACCTGCTCGACGTCGGCGCCTACGCGGCGGGAAGCAACCCGATGGTGGACGCCGCCGTGGCGCACGCGGGCGAGATCGACGCCTTCCTCCGCCAGGCCATGGACGAGGCGGCACCTGCCGGCGAGTCCTGGGTGCACCTGGGCCGGCTCGTCGCCGCGATGGGGAGCCACGCATGAACCGCGCCTTCCGGCTGGGCGGGCTCCTGCGCCTGCGGCAGCTCCAGGAGGAGCAGGCGGCCGCTGTGCTCGCCCGTGCGAACGCGGACCGGACCAGGGCCGTGGAGCGCCACCAGCAGACCCGGAACATCATGGCCGGGACGACCTTCCCCGAGCACGGCGACGAGAACGTGTGGCGTGCCGCCGTCGCCGACCGCGCAGCGATGGCCTCGCTCGTGACCGAGGCCGCCATCGCCACCCAGGTCGCCGCGCGCCGGGCCGAGATCGTCGCTGCCGAGTGGGCAGCGGCCAAGACCAGCGTCGCCACCCTCGACAAGCTCGCCGAACGACACGACGTGCTGGTCAAGGCCGAGGAGGAGCACAGCGAACAGCTCGTGCTCGACGAGGCCGCCAGTCGCCGCCACCAGGAGGACCGATGAGCATCCAGTTGCTGCCCACCGCCGCTGCGAGCCCAGCCGCCGGGACCGCCGGTGTCCCGACTGCCCGCCGCGCGGAGGGGCCGGACCACTTCGGCACCGCCCTCGCCGCTGCCCACCGCGACCAGGACGGCCGCGACGCGGCGACGAACGTGCGGGCCGAGCGGGCGGACGTGGCCGAGCGGCCCGACCGCGCCGAGCCCTCTCGAGGGGATGTCCGCTCGGAGCGGCCCGATCCTGCTGACCGCACCGATGGTGTGCACCGCGAGGACCGGGCCCCGGTCGCTGAGGACCGCGCCGGCGCCACCCCCTCGGGGGCGCCGGGCGAGGCGAGCGGTACCACTGCTCCCGACGCCGTCCCCGCGACCGCTCGCCCTCCCGTGCTCCCGAGCGCCGTCGACGCGCAGCTCGTGCCACCGATGGTCACGGTCGCGGCGATCGTCCAGGCTGCTGCTGCTGCGCTCCTCTCCCCGGCGTCGGGCCTCGCGCCGGCCGTTCTCGTGACGACCGTCGACGCGACCCCGAGCGCCCCCGAGGCGGCTGCGGCGAGCACCGGGACGAGTGCCGCGGCCAAGGCCACCACCGGAACCCTGGCCGCTGCGGCGCCGGCGCCGACGACCGCTGGTCCGGTGGCGCGACTCGCCGCCGGAGCGACGCCTCTGCCTCCGACCGCCCCTGGTGCGGTGGCACCCGATGCGGCGTCGTCCGATGCTTCGGCCCAGCCCGCTGCCGGCGCTCCCGCACCGTCCACCATCCCCGCTCCCGCGCCGGTCACGTCCGCCTCGGTCGCTCCCGTCCCGGTCGGCGCACCGGGCCCCGCGGCCATTCCACCGACCCCGTCCGCCGTGCACCGGGCCGTCGCATCGCCCACCACCGCGACCGCTTCGCCGACGGCTCACGGCGCGGCACCGGCCCCCGCCGCGCCGGCCCTTCCCGCCGGGCTCACCTGGACGGCGGTAGCCGACGGCTCCGCCGTGGCACCGGCGGTGTCCGCCGTGCCGGGGCACGTCGCCGCGGCGCTCGCCGCTGCTCCCGCCCAGGGCCAGGTCGCCGCCACCGCGGTCCCCACGGCCTCGGCCGCTGCGGCCCCCGTCGTGGTCCCCAGCATCGCCGACCAGCTCGCGGTGCGTCTGGCCTCGTTGCGCACCGCACCGCTCGGGGAGCACGTGATGACGATGCGCGTCGACCCGGAGTCCATCGGGCCGGTGCGCGTGGTCGCGCACATCGCGACGGACGGCGTGCGGATCGAGCTCTTCGGCGGAACGGACCACGCCCGCGAGGCGCTGAGGTCCGCCCTGCCCGACCTGCGCCGCGACCTGGCCTCCACCGGGCTCTCCGCCGACCTCGACCTCGCCGGCTCCTCCCGCCAGAACGGCGGACGGGGCGACGGGGCCGGCACCAGGGAGCCCGGCCTTCGCGCCGGCGTCCCCACCCAGGCGCACCGGGCGACTCCCGCCACGACCGCTCCCGCCCTCGCCGGCCGCTCCGGCAGCCTCGACCTCGACCTCTGAAGGGGGACCAGATGACCGACGCGATCGCCTCGGCGACCAGCACCACCCAGGCGGTGGCCAGCGCCAGCAGCCTGAGCTACCAGGGCACGGCATCCGCAGGCAAGCAGACCCTGGACTCGCAGGCCTTCATGGCGCTGCTCGTCGCGCAGCTGAAGAACCAGGACCCCACCTCTCCGATGGACACCTCGCAGATGATGGCGCAGACCACGCAGCTGTCCTCGATGGAGCAGCTGACGGCGCTGTCGAGCACCTCGCGGGAGAGCTTCGCCCTGCAGATGCGGATCGCCGCCAGCGGCCTGGTCGGCCAGCAGGTCAGCGCGATCGACTCCGCGGGTCTGACCCACGTCGGCACGGCGACCGGCGTGTCCTTCGCCGGAGCGGTCCCGATGGTCACGGTCGACGGCATCTCCGTCGCGCTCGACAAGGTCTCCGCGGTGGGCTCCTCCGCGTCGTCCACCTCCACCCCGGCTGTCTGAAGCCACCAACGAAGGGAAATGCCATGCTTCGCTCGCTCTTCTCCGGCATCAGCGGCCTCCGTGCCCACCAGACGATGCTCGACGTCACCGGCAACAACATCGCCAACGTCAACACCTCCGGCTTCAAGGCCTCCCAGGTGCAGTTCCAGGACACGCTCTCGCAGGTCCTGACCAACGCCGGTGGAGCCCAGCCGGGTGTCGGTGGTACCAACCCGGCCCAGGTCGGCCTCGGTGTGCGCACCGCGGGCATCTCGACGAACTTCCAGCAGGGCGCTGCCCAGCTGACCAACAAGTCGACGGACATGATGATCTCCGGCGACGGCTTCTTCATCACGAGCAAGGGCGGCGAGCAGCTGTACTCGCGCGCCGGTGCGTTCTCGTTCGACGCGACCGGTCAGCTCGTCACGACGGACGGGGCCCTCGTCCAGGGCTGGGCGGCCGACGCCGTGGGGACCATCGACCCGAACAGCGGCCTGACCGACCTGCGCCTGCCGATCGCGACGCTCATGGGCGCGGCGGCGACGGTCAACGCCAGCTTCGAGGGCAACCTGCCCATCGACGCCGCTGCCGGCACCGTCCTCAACCGGACGATGGACGTGTACGACGCCGCTGGCAACGTCTCCTCGCTCGACCTCGCGTTCACCAAGACGGCTGGAGGCTGGGACCTCTCGGCCGCGATCGGCGCCACCAACACGACCAGCACGATGACGTTCAACCCGGATGGCACGCTCGCCTCGGGCGGCACGCTGACGGTCGGCGCCGTGACGGTCGACCTGTCGACGCTGACCGGCTTCGCCGGGCTCAACACGGTGGCCGCCAACACGCAGGACGGCCGCTCTGCCGGAACCCTGCAGTCCTTCACGATCAATGCCGACGGCACCCTGCTCGGGGCGTTCAGCAACGGGCTCAAGCAGGCCGTCGGCCGGGTCGCGCTCGCCGCCTTCACCAACCCGTCCGGCCTGGAGAAGGCCGGCGACTCCGCCTACCGCACCTCGATCAACTCCGGTGACCCGCAGATCGGGACCGCCGGCTCCTCGGGCCGCGGGTCGCTGACCGGTGGAGCGCTGGAGATGTCGAACGTCGACCTCTCGGCCGAGTTCACCAACCTGATCATCGCCCAGCGCGGATTCCAGGCGAACTCCCGCGTCATCACCACCTCTGACGAGGTCCTCCAGGAGCTCGTCAACCTCAAGCGCTGATCGCGCGAGGCGCGGCGGCCCCGGCTCCTGCCGCACGGAGCCGCGCCGCCCGCGCGGTTCGGCCCCGCCGATCGACCGAGGCTGGTGAGGGTTGCCGTCGATGTCCGACGCCACCTCTCACCAGCCTCGTCGCGTGCCGGAGGCGGCGGTCGGCAGGCCGACGAGATCCCGGCCGGGTGACGTGCGGCGAATGGCTCAGACAAGCCTCCCGGCGGCCGATCATTGTCACGAAGGGCTCATGGACGGGCCCGGATGCACACCAGGGATGGGGCTCGCCATGATCGTCGTCACGCGACTCAACGGACCGCGGTTCGCGGTCAACCCCGACCTGCTCCAACGGGTCGAGAGCACGCCGGACACGATCCTCACGCTCATCGACGGGACGAAGTACATCGTCTCGGAGTCCCTCGACGAGGTGACCGAGCTCGTCGTCCGGTACCGCGCCCGCGTCGTCTCCGCGACGCTCGCCCTCGCCGCCCAGACCGCCGCCGACGCGGAACAGGTCGCCGCCGTCACCGAGCTCCGCCCCGCGCGGGCCCTCGCCGCTGTTCCTGAGGGTGACTGATGGACCCGGCAACCTTCGGCGGGATCGCCCTCGCGTTCGGCATGGTCATCTTGAGCATCTTCATGGAGGGCTCCACCCCCATGTCGGTGATCCTGTTCCCGCCGATGATCCTCGTGATCGGTGGGACGATCGGCGCCGGCATCGCGAGCGGCACCCTGAAGGACGTCATGCGCACCATGGCGAACCTCAAGACCTGGCTCATGTTCAAGTTCCCGGACTCCGAGGGCACCGTGGAGGAGATCGTCTCCCTCGCGGACCGTGCTCGCCGTGAGGGCCTCCTGGCCCTGGAGGACGCCGCCCGCACCATCAAGGACGAGTTCCTGCGCGACGGCCTGCAGTCCGCCATCGACGGCACCGACCCCGACGACCTGCGCGACATGCTCGAGGCCCGGATCTCCAGCAAGAAGGCCCAGGACAAGGTCAGCTCGAAGTTCTTCGCCAACATGGGCGGCTACGCGCCGACCGTCGGCATCATCGGCACCGTCGTCTCGCTCGTGCACGTGCTGGAGAACCTCTCCAACCCTGACGAGCTCGGCAAGATGATCGGCTCGGCGTTCGTCGCGACCCTGTGGGGCCTGCTCACCGCCAACCTCATCTACCTGCCGATCTCCGCGCGCATCACCCGCGTCTCCGAGCTCGAGCAGCAGCACATGGAGATGATCGTCGAGGGCCTCCTCGCGATCCAGTCCGGCGCCAACCCGCGCCTGGTCGGGCAGCGCCTGCGCAGCCTGATGCCGCCGGGTGCAGCCAAGAAGGAAGCAGCGTGAGCTCGGGCCACGGGCACGGCGGTCACGGCCGCCGGCCCAAGAAGCACGAGGAGGAGGAGCACGAGAACCACGAGCGGTGGGCCGTCTCCTACGCCGACATGATGACCGTGCTCGTCGGGCTGTTCATCGTGCTCTTCGCGATGAGCAAGGTCGACGTCGTCAAGTTCGAGAAGCTGCGCCAGTCGTTGGCCATCGGCTTCGGCCACGAGGCACCGTCGATGCTCGCCGGCGGCAGCGGCGCCCTGACCGGCCTGAGCCAGTTCGAGATCGCGCCGAGCCTGAAGAACGACGTGGGTGTGCCCATCGACCAGCAGGCGCCCACGGCCCAGCAGTCCGCCGACCCCGACCAGGTCACGCCGGCCACCGACCTGAGCGAGGAGCAGAAGAACTACGACCTGGCCGTCGTGGAGTACAACCGGCTCGAGGGGATCGCCAACAGCCTCGCCGCGTCGCTCGCGGCCCAAGGCCTCTCCGACCGGGTGCGCTTCTCGGTCACCTCGCGCGGGCTGATCGTCGGGATGGTCGCGGACGACGTCTTCTTCAGGGCGGCGAGCGCAGAGCTCACCCCGACTGCCTTCCAGATCCTCGACACGCTCGGCCCGGTGCTCCGGGACCTGAGCGAGGAGATCTCGGTCGAGGGCAACGCCAACAACCTCCCGGTCTCCGGTCGCTACGCCACGAACTGGGAGCTCGCGGCCGACCGCGCCGTCCAGGTCCTGCGCCGCCTCGTCGAGGTGGACGGGCTGTCGGGACAGCGGATCGCCGCCACCAGCTTCGGTGACCAGCGCCCGCTGGCCAACCCGCAGGGCGACCCGCTCGCGGCCAACCGACGGGTCGACCTCGTCGTCCTGTCCCCCGTGTCCGACTCCATCAGGCACTTCCTTCCCGACGTCGCAGCAGCGGCAGCAAAGGGGTGAGCACGATGCCCACCGAACAGCGAGTCATCTCCACCAAGGCAAAGATCGCCCCGAAGGCCACGGGCGGCGTCGCGAGCGACGGGCTCGACGAGGCGCCCAAGAAGGGCGGCAAGAAGAAGAAGATCATCCTCATCGTCCTCGTGGTGCTCCTGGTCGTCGGCGGCGCCGCGTACTGGTTCCTCCTCAAGCCGGCTCCGGCCGACGGTGCCACCCCGGCGCCGACGCCGGAACCGGTCGCGGGGAAGGTCGTCGTCGCCGACTCCGTGAGCATCAACCTGGCCGGCGGGCACTACCTGCGCCTCGGCCTCGGGCTCCAGCTCACGGCAGCCGTCGCCGAGGCGCCCGAGACGGCGAAGGCGCTCGACATCGCGATCGCCCTCTTCTCCGGTCGCACCGCCGAGGAGGTCAGTGACCTCGCCCAGCGCGATGCGCTCAAGGAGGAGCTCAAGAAGGAGCTCGTCGAGGCCTACGAGGGCGAGGTGATGGACGTCTACTTCACGGACTTCGTCTCCCAGTGACGAGGCGATGACCTCGCACTGACCAGCCCCGGGCAGGATGCCCGGGCACGCTACCGGGCACGGATGCCCGGGTCCTCTCCGGACCGGACGGCCTCGCAGCCGGCACCGACCCGGCGCCGGGTTCACCCGGAGGTGTGCGGCACCGATCCCTCATCGGCGACCCTGCGCTGCCGATGGGCAGCCCGTGACGGTCACGAGCGCACCCCAGGCGAAGGCTCCCGCACGCCGCAAGCGTGGGGGGACCCCCGAGCTGTACGACTTCCGGCGCCCGATGACGCTCCCCCGCGAGCACGGTCGTGTGCTGGAGATGGCCTTCGAGACCTTCGCCCGCCAGTGGGGAACGCTGCTGACGGCCAGGACCCGCGTCCTCGCGGGGATCACCCTCGAGTCCGTCGAGCTGCGCTCCTACGACGAGTTCGTCCGGGCCCTGCCGGGCCGCACGCTGATGATCCTGTGCCACGTCGAGCAGAACCGGTCGACGGCCGTCCTCCAGCTCCCCATCGAGAGCGGCATGATCTGGATCGACTACCTCCTCGGCGGTCCCGGCCGCGCGCTGGCCGACGACGAGCGCGAGCTCACCGAGATCGAGTGGTCCCTGCTGAGCGACCTCGTCCAGCACGCGCTGCACGACCTCGCCTACGCCTTCTCCGCGGTGACCCCGCTGGACCTGCATGCCAGGTCCGTGCAGTACAGCCCGCAGTTCGTCCAGGCCGCCGCCGCCTCCGAGCCCGTCGTCGTCGCCACCTTCGAGGTGGACCTCGGCGGCCGGACGAGCCGGACCGACCTGATGATCCCGGCCGAGGTGCTGCTCGCCCCGCTGCGCGCTGGCGAGGCCGCCGACTCCCGCTCGGGAGACGAGCTCAGGGAGCACCGCGCGGCCCTCGCCGCGCTCGCCGACCAGGTGCGGGAGGTCCCCGTCGACGTCGGCGTGCGGTTCTCCCCGCTCAGCATCACCTCTGGTCGCGTCGAGGCCCTGCGCATCGGCGACATCGTGTCGCTGCGGCACCGCGCCGACCACCCGCTCGACGTCGTCGTCGGCGACGTCACCCTCGCCCGCGCAGCACTCGGGAGCAACCGCAACCGGCTCGCCTGCATGGTCGTCACCTCGGAGGAGACAAGCGCATGAGCCCCCAGATCGCCGAGGCCGCCGTCGCGGCCGAGACCGTGCGGATGGCGCACGCCGCCGCGTCGGAGCTGGCCACGATGCTCCCCTCGACCGTCCCGCTCGTCGTGGTCCAGCCGAGCACCATGCCCTCGGCCGCGGTCGTCGCCGTGCGCGCCGGGTTCGTCGGGGCGATCAGCGCCGAGCTCGTGGTGGTCGCCGACACGGCCGTCGCCGAGGCCGTCGAGGCTGCGGGCGGCATCTCGCTCGCCGACGCCCTGCGTCCGGCCCTGGAGGCCGCCGCCGCCACGCTCGGCACCGGTGTGCTGGACACCGCCGTCGCCGGCCTGGTCGGTGACGACCTCTCGGCCCCCGACCTCGCCGTCATGGCGCTCGCTGCCGACGCCACGTCCGCACCCCAGGCCTGGTTCGGCCTGCGGGTCCGTGCCACGGCCACCTCCCTCCCGCACCAGCGCACGGTCGCCCCCGCCGAGGCGCACCGGGGCCTGCGCCTCCTGCAGGACGTCGAGATGACGCTCACGGCGGAGATCGGCCGGACGCGTCTTCCGGTCCGTCAGGTCCTCGAGCTCGTCCCCGGTACCGTCCTCGAGCTGGACCGCGCCGCCGGCGCACCGGCCGACGTCATGGTCAACGGCCGCCTGGTCGCCCGTGGCGAGGTCGTCGTCGTCGACGAGGAGTACGGCATCCGGATCACCGAGATCGTGAGCGAGTCGGTCTGATGGACTCCTCCGCCGTCGTCCTCGGCCTGCGCGTCGCACTCGCGCTGGGCTGCGTCTTCGGCCTGCTCTGGTGGGCCGGGCGCCGGATGGCCGGCACCCCGGCCGGGCGTCGCGCCCGGTCCGCCTCCCTCGACGTCGTCGCCCGCCAGTCACTCGGCCAGAAGGCGTCGGTCGCCCTCATCGAGGTGGAGGGCCGCCGCCTGCTCCTCGGGGTGAGCGAGCACGGCGTCACCTTGCTCACGGAGGTCGCGTCGGCACCCGTCGTCGAGCAGAGCGGGACCGAACGGGTCGAGCTGGACCCGGCGGAGCTCGCCGCTCTCGCCGCCTTCGACGACGTCACGCTCGCCGACCTCGTGGACGGCGAGCTGTCCGAGCCCGCCGTCGCCTCGCGCGCCGAGCGTCACGCCGTGCCCCGCCGCACGGCACCCCGGTCGTCCTCAACCCGCACCATGCCCACCCCGTCGACCCCCCCCGCGGCACGGATGCCTGCGGTCCCCACGCCTCGCAACCCTCTCGAGGGATCGGTCCTGAGCGCTGCCACGTGGCGCCAGGCGGTGGTTGCAGTGCAGGAACGGACCATTC
>JBBRGX010000069.1:0-13898 GCA_038223605.1 Actinomycetales bacterium
CGAAACCCGTTACAATCCAAGAAGGCTTCACTCCGCGATCGGCTACCGTCCACCCAACGAGGTGCACGACGCTTACGAATCGCAACAACAAGCCGCGTAACAACGACAGAACCACTGTCCAAGAAACGCGGGGCAGATCACCGCAAGCCCTACCCCAAGGACGACGAACCCCGCACCCTGCGCGTCTCGGCGACCTTGCTCCATGCGATCAGTTCACGCATCGCCTCACTCCAGCTCGCGCCCGACGACCTCATCTTCCCCTCGCGGGAGGTCGCCGGCGGCCAACCGCTCTCGCGCGCCACGTTCAACACCCGTTATTGGCGACCGGCCGTTGCCCGAGCCAACATCGACTTCCCGGTACGGATGCACGACCTGCGGCACGCACACGCCTCATGGCTGCTGGCAGGCGGCGCTGATCTCAAGAGCGTGATGGAGCGGATGGGGCACGCCCAGATCATGACCACGCAGAAGTACCTCCACACGCTCCCCGACGCCGACGACAAGGCCCTGTCGGCCTTCGAACTGATTCGCGATCGATCCAGCCACTGAGCCGGCTCTCGGGCACGGTGCACGCCTCATGTGCGTCATCGGCTTCGATCACGTCCGCAGGGAGCGACCTGCATCGGCATCTTTCGTCAGGTCACGAGCTGCGCGAGCCTGTGTGCCGCAAGTGCGACTCCGACGGCCGCCACTGCCACCACTGCCACCACGGTGCGCAGGAGTGAGGGCCACACGTCCCATCCCACCTTGCGCCCCACGCCCCGCGGATGGTGCACCACCGAGACAAAGATCGCCAGTGCGAGGGACGACGACGGGACGACGAGCACGGGGACTCCCGAGCGGACCGCAGTTGCTGCGGCGATCAGACTCACGCCCGTTGCAGAGATAGCCGTGCGTTGCCAAGCGAGTCCCGTGCGCTCGGGCTGGAGCCCTGGATCGCGGCCGGCAGAAACGTCGGACATCAGCGGCGGACGGCTTCGTAGATCGCAAACCCAGCGAGCGCCACGGCGCCGAGGAGGACTCCGACAGCGAGCACGGGAAGCACGACGGGGGCAGGGAGCGGTAGGCCGAGCCTGAGTGCGCGCTCGACCCGGCGCCACGACGCCAAGCCCGAGATCGCGAGCAGACCGCCGGACACACAGGCGACCATCGCCATGATGTCGATCAGGACCGGCAGGCTGGCGAGGGTGGCCGCGGTCGTGAGGGCGACCCCCCCGGCAACGAGCGCCAGTCCTGTGCGCACCCAGGCGAGCGCGGTCCGCTCGTTGGCGAGCGAGAAGCGCGCGTCAGGCTCAGTTCCCACGTCGTAGACCGTCCGCGGTCGACGCTGCTGCCCCCGAACGATGTTCTCGTGATTCACGGCCGCATCCCTTCCGCCTGATCCCGTGTCGCCGCACCCGGCCATCGGCCTCGGCCTCCTGTTCAGCTTTTCCATGTGGGCCACCCCGCGCCTCGATGGGGCAGGATCGACCCGTGAACACCGTTGACCTCGGCTTCCCTCTGCCTGCCGGCTCGCCGCGGCGACCGATCTCGGCGCCGGACACGCCGGCGTCGTTCACAGTCCTTGCCAAGCCGACTGGGGCCATCTGCAACTTGGACTGCTCGTACTGCTTCTTCCTTTCCAAGGAAGAGCTGTACCCAGGTGCCACCTTCCGGATGAATGACGAGGTCCTCGAGGAGTACCTCCGCCAGCTGCTGGAGTCCCATCGGACCCCGCAGGTGACGGTCGTCTGGCAGGGCGGGGAGCCCACGCTCATGGGCCTGGACTTCTTCCGCCGTGCGATCCGCCAGGTCGAGGAGCTCGCCGGACCGGACCGGACCGTCGAGCATGTGCTCCAGACCAACGGCACGCTGATCGACGATGAGTGGGCCGCTGTCCTCGCGGAGCATGACGTCCTCGTCGGGATCTCGATCGACGGTCCACGCGAGCTGCACGACGCCTACCGTGTAGACAAGGGCGGCAAACCCACCTTCGACCGCGTCATCCGCGGCCTGGACCGCCTCAAGGCGCACGACGTGCGGTGGAACGTCCTGACCACCGTTCACCGGGCGAACGAGGAGCACGGCGAGCGCGTCTACCAGTTCCTCAGGGACGAGCTCGGCGCGCAGTTCATCCAGTTCATCCCCATCGTCGAGCTGCCCGCGCCCGGCGGGATCCCCACCGGCTCGGAGGTCACAGACCGTTCGGTCTCGCCGGCTGGTTTCGGTCGTTTCCTCGTCGAGGTCTTCGAGGACTGGGTCCGGCACGACGTCGGAGTGGTCTTCGTTCAGATGTTCGACTCGACCCTCGCGAGCTATGTCGGGACCGGCGGTTCGCTGTGCGTGCACAACGAGACCTGCGGCACGGCCTTGGCCCTGGAGCACAACGGCGACCTGTACTCCTGCGACCACTTCGTCGAGCCCGCCCATCTGCTCGGCAACATCCGCGAGAAGCACATGCTGGAGCTCGTCGCTTCCCCTCAGCAGCGAGCCTTCGGGGAAGCCAAGCGCGACACGCTCCCCGCCTACTGCCGACAGTGCGACGTGCGCTTCGCCTGCCACGGCGGCTGCCCGAAGGACAGGTTCACCATGACACCGGACGGCGAGCCCGGGCTGCACTACCTGTGCGAGAGCTACCAGCGCTGGTTCCGGCACGCCGATCGCCCGATGCGGTTCATGACGTCGGCGCTGCGGGCGGGAGGCCGGCCAGACGAAGTGATGCCTTGGTATCGCGCCCTCGGCACCACGACCCTTCCCTGACATACGCAGCGCCTCAGTAGGGCCAGGTCCGGGGCAGAGGGCGTTCGATCTCGAGAACCCTCTGCAGGACCAGACGTCGGATCTCGGCAAGCGCCGCCTGGTGCTCCGGTGCTTCGACGACGTCGACCTCGCTCAGGGGGTTCTCGCTCACGTCGAAGAGCCGTTCGCTACCGTCGGCATGGACGACATAACGGTGAGTGGGGGTGCGCACGGAGCGCCAGCCGTGATGCTCGGTGAGGGCGAGCTCGACACGGTCCAGCTCACCGCCGCGCACGGCCGAGAACAGAGATCGACCCTGGACGCTCAGGGGGACCGGGATGGCAAGGGCGTCGAGCAGCGTCGGCATGACGTCGACGGCCTCCACGATCGTCGAGACGCGTCGTCCCGGAGCTACGAGGCCCCGGGGCCACCGCACGAGGAGCGGCACCCGCGAGACCGGATCGTCCGCCGGGTACCCCTTGGCGAAACGCAGGTGGTCGCCGAGCCACTCCCCGTGGTCGGAAACCACGACGACGACGGTCCGATCGGCCCGCCCGAGTCGCTCGAGCGTATCCAGGATGCGCCCGACGTGATGGTCGATCTCGCTGAGCGCAGCGAAGTAGCCGTGCCGGACACTGCGGATGCGCTCGTCGGTGACGCCCGACCCAGGCTGGGCGGCACGCTCCTGGTCGGAGAGCTCTGGCAGCGGCAGGGTCGCCGGGTCGTACAGGTCGAGGTACTCGCGCGGAACGTTGAACGGGGCGTGCGGCGAAAAGAAGCTCGCGATCGTGAATGCCGGCTGGTCGTCGGCCAGGGACTCCAGGTGCTCGATCGTCCGGGTGGCGACCCACGCCGTGTGGGTGAGCGCCGCATCGGCACCGAACTCGTGTGCGCCGACGAAGTCCTCCCGGGCCCCACCGCCAGGATGCGTGATGCCATCGTCCAGGCCCATCGTCTCGCGCCAGACTTCAGCCGCGGGAGGGAGCCCGGTGCTGAGCCGCTCCGCGGCCTTCGGATCCACCGAGCGGACCCAGGCGCGGTAGTCGTCCTCATAGGGTCCGGGTTCGTCAGAGAGCGCCAGGACGTCGAAGCCGTAGGAAGGGTGGGGGCTCGCATGGTCGCGGTTGGCGTGCGGGAGGAAGTGCAGCTTGCCGATGTTTGCCGTCCGGTAGCCCCGGCGGCGCACGACCGTGGCGATCGTCTCGGTCTCCTCGGGGACCGGGACGCCCATGTGGGTGATGCCCAGGTCGGAGGGGTAGCGCCCTGTGAGCATCGAGACGCGACTCGGCATGCACACCGGCGACTGGACGAAGGCATGATCGAAGTGGACACCGGCGGCTGCAACGCCGTCGAACACGGGTGTCCGCACGGGCGAGCCGAGCACGCCGATCGCATCCCAGCGCCACTGATCGGTGTACACGATCAGGACATCGGGTCGCCCCTCGTTCACGTCGTTCGGGTTCATGTCTCCCTCTCTGGTTGCCGACCGCACCATGACGCGGCGCCCCGCCTCTTCGTCCCACTGTGACGCCGAACACCCGGCCGCGGGTTCACTGCATGCGCCGCGCGAAGGCCCGGTTCGCCTCGATGAGCTCCATACGAGTTGCCACGCTGGCCGCGGAGCGAAGTCCGTCGGCCGGCGTGCCTGTGACGTAGTCGACCAGTCGGTCGACCGTGCTGGTTGCCACGTGGCATCGAGTATCGGACGAGGCGTAGTACATGAGGACCTGACCGTCAGGGCGAGCGATCCATCCGTTGGCGAACACCACGTTGGACACGTCACCGACTCGTTCGGCGAACCGCGGGGCCAGGAGATGCCCACCGGGCACGTGGGTGACCCGCCACGGCTCGTCGAGCGCCGTCATGTACATGTAAAGCACATAGCGCAGGCCTGCGGCGGTGCCACGCACCCCGTGCGCAAGGTGCAGCCAACCGGCGTCGGTGCGGATCGGCGCGGGCCCCTCACCGTTCTTCATCTCCTTGATGGTGTGGTAGGCGCGGGCGTCGATGACCGACTCCGACTCGATCACTGCGCCGTCCATCGTCTCGGCGAGACCCCACCCGATGCCCCCTCCGCTCCCAGCGGTGATGAAGTCGTCCTGGGGTCGCGTGTAGAAGGCGTACTTGCCGTCGACGAACTCGGGGTGGAGCACGACGTTGCGCTGCTGCGGCGACGAGGTGACCAGGTCGGGAAGCCGTTCCCAGGTCCGCAGGTCGCTCGTCCGAGCGAGGCCGACCTGAGCGGTCGCCGTGCTGAGGTCGGTTGCCGACAGGTCCTTGCGCTCCGTGCAGAAGAGCCCGTAGATCCAGCCGTCCTCGTGCTTCACGACGCGCATGTCGTAGGTGTTCGTGTCCGGATCGTCCGTCTCCGGCAACACGACGGGTGAGTCCCAGAAGCGGAACTCATCGATGCCGTTCGGGCTCTCCGCGACCGCGAAGAAGCTCTTCCGGTCGTCGCCCTCGACCCGGCAGACGAGCAGGATCCGACCGTCCAGCTCGATGGCACCCGGGTTCAGCACCGCGTTGACGCCCAGCCGCTCGAGCCCGAACGGGTTGGTCGCCGGGTCGAGGTCGAAGCGCCAGTCGATCGGCACGTGCCCGGCGGTCACGACCGGGTGCGCGTAGCGCGCGTAGACGCCGTTGTACCAGCGCGAGTCGACCTCGTTCGGCCGGGCCAGGAGCACCTCCTGCTCACGCTGAAGTTCGGCAAGTCGTGCGACGCTCATGGAAGAACTCTTCTCTCTGTCGAAGGCCCCACGGGAAGCCTCGTGATGATCTCCAGGCAGGCGCGGGCGTGGTGGTAAGGGCACTCCCATGGCCCCACCTTGGGCGACGTGGATCGAGGTCGGCGATCGGGATCCAGCTCCTTGAACCAGTCGCCATGAACGCGATCGACATGGTGGGCGTCGATGAACTCCCAGCAGGCCTGAGCAGCCTCGTAGAAGCGGGCGTCGCCGGACAGCGTGTGCGCTTCAAGGAAACCGACCACCGCCTCGGCCTGAGCCCACCAGTGGCTGGAGTGGTCAATCATGGCCGGTGCACTGGACCCGCCAGGTCGGATCTCGTAGAGGATGCCGCCGTCCTCGTCGCGGCCGCTACGCAGGACCGTCTCGGCCATCGCGAGAGCTGCCCGCTCGGCGCGCGCGACGAGGAGCGGATCGCCCACGGCCCGCGCCGCCGCGGTCAGGAGCCATGCGCCCTCGATGTCGTGACCGGGCGACACAACCGAGGACAGCGTGTGCCAGTCCTCGTCGAAGAAGAGTCGAAACGTGCCGGCCCGCTCGTCTACGACATGGTCGAGGACGACGGTGGTCAGGCGGTGGAGCCGTCCACAGGCGACAGGGTCGCCAGTGACCTCCAGCAACGTCGTGTAGGCCTCCATGAGGTGCAGCAGCGTGTTCATGCTCTTGTTCGCGTTCAGGTCCCGGGGGCTGAGCCGCATGTCGGCGAGCTCTTTCCAGTCGCGAGTGCGCGCCTCGATGTAGCCACCGTTGACAGGGTCCGCGGCGTGGGCCTCGATCAGGTCGACGAGGCGCGCCGCAGTCACCAGCGGCTCGGTGAGCCCGCTGGCGCGGGCGTACTCGGCGAGCGCGTAGACCGCGAATGCCTGGGCGTAGATCTGCTTGCGGTCGTCGCTGACCGCTCCGTCCTTGTCGACGGTCCAGAAGACTCCACCGTGCACCGGATCGATGAAGTGGGCCATGAGGTAGTCATAGGCATGGGCTGCCGGGACGAGGTGAGATCGATCGCCCATGCGGTACGCGGCTGCCGAGAAGGTCCACAGCACCCGGGCACAGAGAACTGCGGAGCGATCGACCTCGTCGGCGATGACCAGGTCGTCGCTGAGTGCGCCATGGACACCGCCCCGCTCGGTGTCCAGCGCAGGACCCGACCAGAAAGGAAGGATGTTCCCCGTGAGCTCGGCCAGGGCACGCTCCCTCAGTTCCACCGTGTCCATTGCTCTCCCCGTGTCGCTCTTCACCTTTCTGGCCACCGTCGGCGGCAGACTCTCGTCATCCGGCTCATACGCTCCATGGGTGTCCGTCTCCGCGATCCCGCGGACGAGGCCGAGTGGAGGGCGTCGCCACGCGGACACCGTCCTCGGCGAGCGAGCATCTCACGGCAGAGAGATCCGGGACCACGAGGTCAGCCTCGATCTGCGCCTGCCCGAGCGTCGTCCGCAGACCGAGCGTCGTCGCGCCCATGGCACGACCGGAGAGGAGCCCGGCGGCCGCGTCCTCTACGACCAGGCAGTCCGTTGGGTCCACCCCGAGCGCGAACGCCGCCTTGAGATACGGCTCAGGGTCGGGCTTGCCGTGCTCGACGTCGTCAGCCGTGATGACGACCGCCGGGACGTCGACCCCGGACGCGCCGAGCCGTGCGCGAGCAATGACCCGACTTCCCGACGTGACGATCGCGCAGCGCCCAGCAGGCACGAGCGTCGCGAGCGCCTCGGTAGCCCAGGGCAGGGCCTCGACCCCGTCGGTGTCAGCCGTCTCGATCTCGACGATCCGTGCATGAGCCGCGTCGCGCTCACCAGCAGCGCGGTCGTGGAGCAAGCGCTCGAGGATCGCGCGTGCGGTCATCCCGTGGAACGCGAAGAAGCGCTCTTGGGGGATCTCGAGCTCCACCGCGAGCCGCGCCCAGGAGCGCTCCACGGCTGCGGTCGACGAGACGAGGGTCCCGTCGAGGTCGAAGAGGACGGCGGCGAACGTGCGGTCCGTCCGACTCACGGCGCGACCTCTCGCCGGACCGCGACCCCCGGAAGAACGAGGTCGATGTCGAGCCATGACGAGTCCTGCCGCGCCCAGAGCGCCCCGGCCCAGGCCGCGGGCAGAACCACGAGCCGGCCCGGTCCGAGCGGGGCATCGAGATCGTCGACCTGGACCTCGCCGCGCATGACAAGCACCACTCGGGCCACGTCTCGGGTGGGCACTGCCACGGTGCTCGATGACGCGACCCGGTGCCGCGTGATCCTGTAGTGGTCGGTCTCGACGACGAGACCGTCAGTGCTGACCATCGCCGGCGGTTCGGCGTTCAGCACCCACTGGGCGCGGATCGCCTCGATCCCGAGCGCGGCCTGGAGCTCGCGGGGAGGCCTGCCGTACTCCTCGACCCAGTCGTAGAGCCGGAACGTCGTGTCTGACGGGGTCTGGACCTCCGCGACCAGGACGCCGGCCCCGACCGCGTGGATCAGCCCGGCCGGCACGTGGTGGACGTCGCCGGCCCGGGCCGGCACCCACCTGAGGAGTCCGACCAGGCTGGAGCTACCCATCGCCCGCTCGACGTCGTCCGCGGTGACATCGGGCCGAACGCCCAAGTAGAGCCCGGAGCCGGGCTCGGCGGCGATCACGACCCAGGTCTCCGTCTTCAGGTGGACTCCCGGGTGGCGTGCGACGACCTCGGCGGGCGGGTGGACCTGGACCGAGAGGTTCTCGCGGGCGTCGAGGTGCTTGATGAGCAGCGGGAATCGCCCGCCGTCCGCGTGCGCGGGGCCGAGTAGCTCGACCGCCGACGACTCGACGATCTCACGCAGGCTTCGGCCGGCGAGCGGGCCGCCGACCACGCGGCTGACCGGGTCGGGGACGGGAGTCATGTCCCGGTCCAGGTCCGCGAGATCCCAGGACTCCCCGATCGAGACTCCGTCGGGAATCACGCGCCCCAGTGCACCCAGGCGCCGCCCGCCCCATGGCTTGGGCACCAGGCGCGGTTCGAGGAGCAGGGGCGGCAGAGCAGTCACCGCGCAGTCCCCGTTGGCATCGCGGCGACGTCGGCGGCCATCGTCAGCGCGCCGACGACCCCCGCGCGGTCCCCAAGCCCGGGCCGGCACACGAAGCCGCTGGCGAGGTCCTCGGCGGGATGCCCGTCCAGTGCACCGTGGAGCAGCGCAGCCGAGCGGGCGCGCACGGAGTCCAGCAACCCAGGCGTCCCGAGCACCCCACCGCCGAGGACGATCCTCGCGGGCGAGAGCACGTACACCAGTGAGGTGACGAGCTGGGCGAGGTAGTAGGCCTCGATCTCAACCGCCCCGCCGAGGTGCTCGCCGAGCTCCGTGCCAGGTCGACCCCACCTGGCCGCGACCGCCGGACCGGAGGCGAGGCCCTCGAGGCAGTCCCCATGGAGCGGGCACACCCCGGCGAAGTCGTCATCAGGGTGGCGCCGGACGACCAGGTGGCCCGCCTCGGGGTGCGCGGTGCCACGCAGAGGACGCCCCCGGACGACGGCACCGACGCCGACGCCGGTCCCGACCGTTACGTATGCCAGGTCCGTCAGTCCGTCTCCCGCTCCCCATCGGAGCTCACCGATCGCTGCCGCCGTCACGTCGGTTTCGATGGCCACGGGCGTGCCGGCCGCCTCGGCGATCGGCCCGACGACATCCGCCCCACGCCAGGCAACCTTCGGGCTCGCCAGGATCCGGCCGTACGTCGCTGAGTGCTGGTCGAGACCCACCGGGCCGAACGACCCGATGCCGACTCCTTCAAGGCCGCCAGACCGCCGCCGCCTCGTCACGAAGCCGACGACCGCTGCCAGAGTCGTCCCTGGGTCCTCGGTCGGGAGGGTGACGACCTCGAGCACCTCGGTCGGACTGGTCCCGGCCGCGCAGACCACCTTCGTCCCGCCGGTCTCGATCCCGACAATCACCTCTCGTTCCTTCCGTCGCCGACGGCCCTGAGCAGAGGCGAGCAGGTGAGCTCAATGCGCAGCGCCGCGACAGCTTCGGGCGACAACCCCTCGACACGGAACTCGGTGGTCTCGCCGGGGAGAACGGTGAGCAGCATCCGGTCGACCGACACCGACCTGGCGGGCAGGCCGGCGGCCAAAGCCGCACGGTCCGGGAAGAAGGACACGTCGCGGAGCAACGTCACCGCCGAAACGCTCACGACGGCCGTGGAGTCGCCGACCACGCTGACCGACGTCTCCATCGTCGGCCTCGGCGCCGCCACCTCTCGGTCCGGCCGGAAGAACCACACCGAGCGCAGGCCGTCGGCGTCCGCGACGAGAAACTCGGTTCGCGGATCACCCACGGCTGCGACGGCGCCCTCCAGCCGCACCCGGCACGTGCCGTCCGGCGCTGTCTCGAGCGCCACCTCTGCACGCGCGAGCTCGCGACCATCCACAGACATGCGTCGCACGACGACGTCGAGCAGCCACGGCCTCGGTCCGTCGTTCACGGCGACCAGCTCGACGCCCTGCCTACCCCACTCATCGCCGACCGTGGCCGGCTGCAGCGTGAGCAGGCGGTCCGCGAAGGCATCTCGCAGGGCGTACCACGCCGGTTTCAGCAGACCGTCGACGTCCACAGCGGCCCACGACAATGCCGGCCAGCAGTCGTTGAGCTGCCAGATGATGACACCGTCGCAACCCTCGCGGCTGCGCAGCCACTCAACACCGGCACGCATCGCCCTGGCCTGGTTGACCTGGGTGAGGTAGATCCAGTCGTCGCCGTCGACCGGCGCATCGAAGTGCGCATCGATCCCCCGCGCGAGGTTCTCCATGCCGTTGAACGCTCGCATGTGGTGCTCGAGGCGAGGGTTCCCCGGCAGGAGCTCGCCCTCCGGCACGGCCCGGCGAAGAGTCGCGAACGTCGGTGGCGCGCACCAGCCCATTTCGGAGACGAACCGCGGGTCCCAGTCGCGGTAGTGGGTCCAGTCGACCTTGTTCCAGACGTCCCAGATGTGCACCGGGCCCGTGGTCTGATCCTCGGGGTCGTGATCGAGCCCACCGGACCACGGGCTGTTCGGCAGGTACGGAGTCGTGGGCGCCAGCCGCCCGACGACCTCCGGGAGGACCTCGGTGTAGTACTTGGCCCCCCAGGGCCTGCCCTGGAGCGTGTCCTGCCATCCCCAGTCCTGCCATCCCCAGACGCACTCGTTGCCCCCGCACCACAGGACGACACTGGGATGCGATGACATCCTCGTCACGGCCTGCTCGGCCTCGGCCCGGACGGATGCGACCGTGTGCTCGTCCTCGCTGTAGGCGGCGCAGGCGAAGAGGAAGTCGTGCCACACGAGCAGGCCGCGCTCGTCACAGCCGTCGAGGAAGTCGTCGAAGGCGAAGTGGCCGCCGCCCCAGACACGCAGGAGGTTCGCACCGCCGGCAACAGCCTGGTCGAGCCGCTCGGTCAACCGCTCGGCCGAGACGTCGTTCGGGAACGGCAGGTCGGGGATCCAGTTGTAACCACGGACCCTCACCCGACGGCCGTTGACGCGAAGGGCCCACGACACGCCCCGCTCGTCAGGGGTCTCGTCGACCTCGACATGCCTCATGCCGATCCTCCGTCGATCGGTCGCGATGAGGCGGCCCGCTTCAATCAGCGAGGTCTCCAGGGAGTAGAGGGGCTGGCCGCCGAGCCCGACGGGCCACCAGAGCTCGGGGCTCGCGACGGTGAGCGCGATGACTGCCGCGTCCACCGACGGGGGGTCAGCGGGCACCTGGAGCTCGCGGTCGGCCACGACGCCGCCCGCCGGGTCGCGAAGAACCGCGCGGACAACGAGCCCCGAGGCCACGGCAGAGGAACCGGATGCGGCGCCCAGGTCGAGGTCGACGTGCAGGTCGACGACAGCGGAGGCCGGGGCGTGAGCTGTCCCGACGAACGACGTCACGGGACGAACTCCGGCGATCCGTGCAGATCCCCGCGCGTGGAGCCTCGCCGGGCGCCAGATGCCGACGGACGGCAGGCGTGGCCCCCAGTCCCAACCGAAGTTGCACGCCATCTTGCGCACGAACGGATAGGGGTCCCGGTAGGGATCGGGCCGCGGGAGCGGACCAACTTCCTCCTCGAGAGCGGCCGCGGCCTCGAAAGCGGAGTCGAAGGTCACCGTGATCCGGTTGACGCCAGGCACGAGCAGATCGGATACGTCCCACCGGTGGGCCAGGTGCTGATCGTCCGAACGCCCGAGCAACCGGCCGTTGAGCTCGACCGTGGCAAACGTGTCGAGGCCATCGAAAGCCAGATCCGTAGCCTCGCCCCCGTTGGGCCGGTACTCGACGTCGCAGCTGTACTGCCAGCGAGAACGACCCACCCAGTCCTGGGCGGACTCACCGTCGCCGACGCAGGGGTCCACAAGGAGGCCCTCCCGCAGGAGGTCGGTGTGGATGTGGCCCGGCACCGTGGCCGGCATGACCCGGTCGACGACAGCGGCGGGCGACCCCGGAGCCGGCTCAAGGCACCTGAGGGTCCAGGTCAGGTTCGGCCCGGAATCGAGACTCAGGTGCTGGTTCATCCCTTGACGGCTCCTTCGGTGAGTGCCTCATACATGCGCTTCTGAGCGAGCGAGTACGCCAGGTAGACCGGGATGAGGCTGATCACCGTTCCCGCCGCGAGGAGCCCGAACTTCGTGTTGTCGTTGATGAGGGAGGTGGGCAGGGCGACCTGGATCGTTCGGTTCGCGACCGATGTACCGGTGATGACCAACGAGTAGAAGAACTCGTTCCAGAACCCGAGCGCCTGCAGGATGATCACCGTCACGATTCCCGGCATCGTCAGGGGGAGGTAGACCTGGTAGAGGGTGCGCCAGCGTCCGGCGCCATCCATCTCGGCGGCCTCGGCCAGCTCTCGGGGGATCGTGCGCATGAAGGCGGTCAGCAGCAGCACGGACAGCGGCAACGCCCCGGCCGGGAGGAAGACGACCAGAAAGGTCCTCGTCTGGAACAGACCGAGCTGGATCGCGACCAGGACGGTCGGGATGAGTGCGGCGAATGGGGGAATGAGGAACCCGAGGGCAAATGTCGACTGGATCCGGTCGCTTGCCTTGTTCAGGGTCATGGCCAGGGAGTAGGCGGCCGGGACCGCCAGGCCGAGCGTCACGAGCACCGCGACGACCGTGACGAGCACCGAGTTGAGAAGCGCCTGGTCGAGGTGCGCGATCTGCCACGCCTCGGAGTAGTTCGCCCACCGCCACGTCGTCGGTAGGCCGAAGGGATGACTGAAGATGTCGAGGTTCGACTTCACCGACGAGAGCAGGAGGTAGGACAGCGGCACGATGAGGATCGCCGCATAGAGCCAGGCAAGCACGCTCGAGGTGACCGTGCCGAAAGAGGTTCGGAGCTTCATGGCTGGTTCTCCTCAGTAGGCCGGTCGGACGAGCTTGCGGATGGCGGTGAGTCCGAGGACACCGATGGCGAAGAGCACGACACCTGCCCCCTGGCTGTAGCCGAGGTCTTGTTGCTGGAACGCCTTCTGGTACACGAGGTAGGCCAGAGTCGTGGACGAGTTTCCGGGTCCGCCCTGCGTCAGGATGAGGACCATCGCCGCGGAGTTGAACAGCGTCCAGAGGAACTGCAGCATCAGCAGCGTCCCGAAGTAGCCGCGGGTGATCGGGAAGGCGATCTGCCACATGCGACGCCACTCCCCTGCACCGTCGATCATCGCGGACTCATAGAGCGAGGCGGGGATGGTCGACATGTGCGCGGAGAAGAGAACAGCGGTCCAGGCGATGCCCTGCCACAGGTCGACGGCGATGATCACGCCGAGCGACGTCGTTGTGTCCGCGTACCAGGCATGAGTGAGGGAACCGAGGTTGGCCGCCTTCAACATCCCGTTGAGCCCACCGTTGGGCGAGAGCATGGCGTAGAAGATCGTGCCCTTGACGGCAATGGAGATCAGGCCGGGCGTGAAGAAGAAGACGCTGAGGAACTTCCAGCCTCGAGGGCGGCGCGTGAGGAAATAGCCGAGCATGAACGCCGCCACGAGCATGATCGGCAGGGCGATGCACATCTGAACGGCCGTGTTGCGGATCGCGGTCCAGAACGTCGGGTCGGAAAAGACCCGGGGGTAGTTGTCGAGCCCGATGAAGGTCGGGGTGTCAAGCAGACCCCTGTAGCGGGTCAGCGAGACCAGAAAGATGCCGACCACGGGCAGGAAGGTCCAGAAGCTGAACCAGACCAAGGCCGGAGTCGAGAGCCAGAGCAGGGACCGTTGCTTGCGTTCCGGTCGAGCGACTTCAGGAGCAACGATGCCCCTGGTCGCGGCGAGGCGGCTGTTCACGCTCATCGTGACTCCTCCGTTGGAGTTCGAGTCGGGGGGGCTTGTCGTGGGGGGGGGGGGGGGGGGGGCGGCGCCCCCCCCCCGGACCACGTTGGGAAGGGGAACCCACAACAAGACCACCACCAGGGGGGGCGGCGGGGGCGGGGTGTCCCGGGGGCGCCCCCCCCCCAAGAACCTAACGCGGGGGGGGGCC
>JBBRGX010000070.1:0-13639 GCA_038223605.1 Actinomycetales bacterium
GTCGCACACGAGCGCCGGCCTGCGCTCGGCCGAGGTCGAGGCACTCGACTCGATGCCGGACAGCATCGTCACCGAGGCTCTCGGCGGACTGTCCGACGACTTCCGGATGGCCGTTCTTCTCGCTGACGTCGAGGGCTTCTCGTACAAGGAGATCGCCGAGATCATGGGCACGCCGATCGGCACCGTGATGAGTCGGCTGCACCGAGGTCGCCACCAGCTGCGCGAGCTCCTCGCGGACTACGCCACGGAGCGCGGTCTGATCCCTGCGGCGGACGGAGGCGAGTCGTGAGCCACGACGAGGTCGACTGCACCGAGGCCCTGTCGCGCCTCTTCGAGTTCCTCGACCACGAGATCGACGAGCTGACCGGCGACAGGATCCGGCTCCACCTCGCGGACTGCGAGCCGTGCCTTGCCGAGTACGACCTGGAGAACCACGTCAAGGCGGTCGTCAAGCGCTCGTGCACCGAGAGTGCTCCGTCGTCCCTTCACCTGCGGATCCGTGAGCGGCTCGTGGAGCTGAGGGCGCAGGTCGACGGCTAGCCGGTGACGGTGAGCGGGGGAGCATGAGCTCCGCCCCGACGGGCCGACGCTGAGCGAGGCGGTGGGCTCGGAAGCCCACCGCCTCATGGCTCACGCGTTCGGGCGGTTGCCGTGGTTCGCGGCGCTGCCCTTGCGGGAACGGCGCTTGCGGCCTCGCTTGCTCATCTGGTGCTCCTTGATCTCGGGCAACGTCTATGGTCCCACACCGCGGGGTGTGTCTCCGCCGTCGGTCCGGCCGGTGAGCCGGGCCCTGGTCGGCGATCGGCGATCTGGGGTTCAAGTGGCGGCGCCGAACGTCCGATGAGGACAGGGTGAGCGCCACTCCTCAGTCCGCCGTCCCCCTGCTGCACGCCCTCGTCGCGAGCGGAGGCTCCGACCTGCACTGCAAGGTCGGCTCCGCACCGCGCCTGCGCGTCGACGGCCGGCTGCGCCGTCTGCAGGTTCCCGACCTCACGTCAGAGGACACCCACGCGATGGTCGCCGAGGTGATCCCCGCCTCCTTGGCCGACGAGTTCGCCACGACGCACGAGGCGGACTTCGCCTACTCCTTGCCCGGGGTCGGGCGCTTCCGCGTCAACGCCTACCAGGCGCGGGGCGCCGCTGGCCTCGTCTTCCGTCGCGTCTCGGTCGGCGCGCAGACCCTTGTCGAGCTCGGGCTGCCCGAGGTCGCCGGTGAGCTCGCTCTGGAGCCCCGTGGGCTCGTACTGGTCACCGGACCGACCGGCTCCGGAAAGACGACCACTCTCGCCTCTCTCGTCGACCTGATCAACACCTACCGGGAGGTGAACATCGTCACCATCGAGGACCCGATCGAGATCCTGCACTCGGACAAGAAGGCGATCATCTCTCAGCGTGAGGTGCGCTACGACACCGCCGACTTCGGCGTCGCGCTGCGTGCGGCGATGCGCCAGGACCCCGATGTGATCCTCGTCGGCGAGATGCGTGACATCGAGACCGTCCGCGCTGCGCTCTCGGCCGCGGAGACGGGGCACCTGGTCATGTCGACCCTGCACACCATCGACGCTCAGGAGACGATCAACCGGATCGTCGACTTCTTCCCGCCGCACGAGCAGATGCAGATCCGTGGGGCGCTCGCTCAGGCGCTCCGCGGGATCATCTCCCAGCGGCTCGTGCGCAAGCGTGACGGCTCCGGGCGGTCCGCCGTCATCGAGGTGCTGGTCAACACCGGACGCATCGCGGAGGCGATCGTCGCGCCGGGGGAGAACCCGCCGATCGTCGAGCTCATCGCGGACGGTGCCTACTACAAGATGCAGACCTTCGACCAGCACCTGCTTCGGCTCATCAAGGACGCCGTCATCACCTACGAGGACGCACTGACCGTCGCGACGAACGCGCAGGACCTCACTGTCGCGATGCGGAGCGCCGGGCTGCCGACCTGAGACGTCGGGCCCGCGGCCGGACTCAGAGCGTGTCGTCGGGCAGCGCCAGCCACCGGTGCCAGCCGCTGTGCAGGACGAGCCACGCCATGAGGCCGTACCCGGCCTGCCCCGGGCACACGCCGTCGCCTGCCGCGAGGTCGGAGATCCACTGGTCGTGCTGGGCCAGCGGCCCGTAGGTCTCGACGTAGGGCACCCGACGCCGCCCGGCGACGTCGGAGAAGGCAGCAGAGAGCTCCGCCTGCTGCTCGGCGTCTCCGTAGGGACCGGGCGGCGGGCCGACGACGAAGGGCGAGATGCGGCGCCCCTCTGCGACGTCGAGGATGTTCGCGAGGTTCAGCCGGCTCCTGGCCAAGGACACGCCCTGAGCGAGGTCGGCCCGGCCCATCGCGACGACCATGCGGTGACCGTCCTCGCCGGGGGAGGCGTCGAGCCGCCGGGAGACCTCGTCCTCCCAGCGGGCGCTGAGGGCGGTGGACGTCTCCCCGGGAACGGCGAGGGTGAGCCCGACCGGGGGTGGCTGGGTGGCGGTCCGTGCCAGGACCCGGCCGACCCAGCCGAGGGCCTTCGGGTCGCCCGCGCCCACCACGAGCTCGTCGCCGATCACCACGATGCGCCGCGCGCCGTCCACCGGACCTCCTCGAGCTGGCCGACCAAGTCGGCTCAGTCTGGCGGACGCGGCGGCACCGCTGAGGGACCGACGCGCGGCGCCGGGTCAGCGGGCGAAGGCCTGCTCCATGATGGCGGCCTGCTGGGCTGCGTGGACCTTGGCCGAGCCCGCGGCCGGGGAGGCCGACGCGGGACGCGAGACCCGGCGGATGTCGCGGCCGAGCGCCTTGGGCAGGCGAACCTTGATGAAGGTCCAGGCGCCCTGGTTGGACGGCTCGTCCTGCACCCAGAGGATCTCCGGCTCGCCGTAGGGCTCGATGGCCCTGGCGACCGCCTCGCGGTCGAGCGGGTAGAGCTGCTCGAGCCGGACGATCGCGGTGCGCGTGTCGCCGATCTTCTCGCGGTGCGCGAGCAGGTCCCAGTAGATCTTGCCCGAGCACAGCAGCACCCGGTCGACGGGCGAGCCGACCGGCAGCAGAGCCTCCGGGAGGACCGGTTCGAAGGTCCCGCTCGTGAAGTCCTGGACCGAGGAGGCGGAGGCCTTCAGCCGGAGCATGGACTTCGGCGAGAAGACGACGAGCGGACGCCGCGGCCTCGCGTAGGCCTGGCGACGGAGCAGGTGGAAGTGCGAGGCCGGCGTGCTCGGCTGCGCGATGGTCATGTTGTCCTCGGCCGACAGCTGCAGGAATCGCTCGATCCGGCCCGAGGAGTGGTCGGGGCCCTGCCCTTCGAAGCCGTGCGGGAGGAGCAGGACGACCGAGGACCGCTGGGCCCACTTCTGCTCGGCGGAGGACAGGAACTCGTCGACGATCGTCTGGGCGCCGTTGACGAAGTCACCGAACTGCGCCTCCCACAGGACGAGGGCGTCGGGCCGCTCGACGGAGTAGCCGTACTCGAAGCCCATCGCCGCGTACTCCGAGAGCGAGGAGTCATAGATCCAGAACTTGGCCTGGTCGCTCGAGAGGTACACGAGCGGGGTCCACTCCGCGCCGGTGACGCGGTCGTGCAGGACGGCGTGCCGCTGGACGAACGTCCCGCGCCGCGAGTCCTGGCCGGCCAGGCGGACCGGTGTGCCCTCCAGGAGCAGCGAGCCGAACGCGAGGATCTCGCCGTAGCCCCAGTCGATCCCGCCCTCGCGCGACATCTGCTCGCGCTTGGCGAGCAGCTGCTCGAGCTTGGGGTGCACGGTGAACCCGGCAGGGGGACGCACGTGCGCGCGGCCGATCCGTGCGAGCACCTCGGGGTCGACGGCGGTCTGCCAGCCGACCATGGTCCCGGCGTCCTCGCGCTGGTTCTCCGGCTTCTCCAGGCCGGCGACGGGCTCCGAGGAGGCCGGTGGGGTGAAACCCTCGCGCGTCTCGGTGAAGACGCGCTCGAGCTCGCCCTGGTAGTGCGCGAGGACCTCCGCGGCCTCGTCGACGGAGATGTCGCCACGGGAGACGAGCGCCTCGGTGTAGAGCTTGCGGGCCGAGCGCTTGGACTCGATGAGGTTGTACATCAGCGGCTGGGTCATCGAGGGGTCGTCTCCCTCGTTGTGACCGCGGCGGCGGTAGCAGATCATGTCGATGATCACGTCGCGGTCGAACTGCTCGCGGAACTCGAACGCGAGGTCGGCGACCCGGACGCAGGCCTCGGGGTCGTCGCCGTTGACGTGGAAGATCGGCACCTGCAGGCCCTTGGCCACGTCAGTGCAGTAGGTGGTCGACCGCGAGGACGAGGGGCCCGTGGTGAACCCGACCTGGTTGTTGACGATCACGTGGATCGTGCCGCCGGTCCGGTAGCCACGCAGCTGGGCGAGGTTGAGGGTCTCCACCACCACGCCCTGGCCGGCGAAGGCGGCGTCGCCGTGGATGAGGATCGGCAGCACGGAGAAGCCGTCGCCGCCGAGGTCGATCCGGTCCTGCTTGGCGCGCACGACACCCTCGAGGACGGCGTCGACCGCCTCCAGGTGCGAGGGGTTGGCTGCGAGGTACACCTGGGTGCTCGCACCGGAGTCGGAGAGGAAGACTCCCTCGGTGCCGAGGTGGTACTTGACGTCGCCGGAACCCTGGACGGACCGAGGGTCGAGGTTGCCCTCGAACTCGGCGAAGATCTGCGCCGTCGACTTGCCGGCGATGTTCGCCAGCACGTTCAGGCGGCCCCGGTGGGACATGCCGACGCAGACCTCGTCGAGCCCCCCGTCTGCCGCCCGGGTGAGCACGGCGTCCAGCAGCGGGATGAGCGACTCGCCACCCTCGAGCGAGAAGCGCTTCTGCCCGACGAACTTCGTCTGCAGGAAGGTCTCGAAGGCCTCGGCGGCGTTGAGCCGGCGCAGGATCCGCAGCTGGTCCTCGCGCGGGACGCGGGCGTACCCGGACTCGAGCCGTTCCTGGAGCCAGCGCCGCTGCCGCGGGTCCTGCAGGTGCATGTACTCCGCGCCGACGGTCCGGCAGTAGGAGTCGCGGAGCAGGCCGAGGATCTCGCGCAGCTTCGCCTTGGGCTTTCCGGTGAAGCCTGCGGTCGGGAAGACCCGGTCCAGGTCCCACAGCGTCAGGCCGTGGTTCTGGATGTCGAGGTCCGGGTGCTTGCGCTGGCGGTAGGCCAGGGGGTCGGTCTCGGCCATGAGGTGACCGCGCGAGCGGTAGGAGTGGATGAGCTCGGCGATCCGTGCCGGCTTGGCCAGCTCGGTGTCCGCGTCGACGGTGTTGTCGCGCACCCAGCGGACGGGCTCGTAGGGGATGCGCAGCGAGGTGAAGACACGGTCGTAGAAGCCGCCCTCGCCGAGGAGCTTCGCGGAGATGATCCGCAGGAAGTCGCCCGACTGCGCGCCCTGGATGATTCGGTGGTCGTAGGTGGAGGTGAGCGTGAGCACCTTCGAGATGCCGAATCGCGCGAGCTGCTCGTCGGAGGACCCCTGGAACTCCGCCGGGTAGTCCATCGCGCCGACGCCGACGATCGTTCCCTGGCCGGCCATGAGGCGCGGGACCGAGTGGACGGTGCCGATGGTCCCGGGGTTGGTCAGGGTGATCGTCGTCCCGGCGAAGTCCTCGACCGTGAGGTTGCCGGACCGCGCCTTGCGGACGATCTCCTCGTAGGCGGCGACGAACTGGCCGAAGTCCATCGTGTCCGAGCGCTTGATGCAGGGGACCAGGAGCTGGCGGCTCCCGTCGGGCTTCGCGAGGTCGATCGCGAGGCCGAGGTTCACGTGGCCGGGGTTGACGACGGCGGGCTTGCCGTCCAGGAGCGTGTAGCCCTGGTTCATCGCGGGCATGTCGGCCAGCGCCTCGATGATCGCGTACCCGATGAGGTGGGTGAAGGAGATCTTCCCGCCACGGGTACGCGCGAGGTGGTTGTTCGCCACGGTGCGGTTGTCCACCATCAGCTTGGCGGGGACGGCGCGGACCGAGGTCGCGGTCGGCACCTCCAGGCTGGCCTCCATGTTCGCCACGACGCGCGCCGCCGGCCCGCGGAGGCGGTCGACGGTGTCGTCCTCCCGCGCGGTGGGGTGCTCGACCCTGGCCTCTGGCGGGTAGGCGTACGGGGCCGTCGCCGGCTGGGCGGCGGCGATGGGACCGGTGAGGGTGCTCACGGGTTCCCGAGGCGTGCGCGGGATGGTCTGCTCGGCCGATCGCTCGGTGCGCGGCGCAGGTGCCGGCCGGTCCTCGGGCGAGCTCGGCGCCGGTTGGGGCGCCACCTCGGCGACGGGCCCGGCGGGAGCCTCGGGACGGGTCACGACGGACGGGACCTCGTCGTCGACCGTCGCCGTCGGCCGGCCGGGGGTCGCCCGTGCGGGGGACAGCGCCGGGGTGCCGTTGGTCGCCGAGTCGAGCCCGAGGTGCTCGTTGCGGGGCCGGTAGTCGGCGAAGAAGTCCCACCAGGCCGGGTCGACGGAGCTGGGGTCGGCCAGGTACTTGTCGTAGAGCTCGTCGACGAGCCACTGGTTCGCGCCGAACGCCGCCTTCGCAGCGTCCGGACCACTCTTCTGCGACACGCGAGAACCGCCTCTTCCGAGCCCCGGACCAAAGGCCGTTGCTCGGCCTCTCTGTCCGGGTCAGCCTAGGCCACCGTCCGGCCGATCGCCGCCTCGGGAACCGCGTCTCGGCGGGGTTCTCGCGGCAGCGGCCGGGTGTTCTCAGCGGCGGGTCGCGACTCGGTCACGGGCAGGCAATCCAGCCCGCCACCAGGCCAAGCGCGTCCCGTGTGACGGTCAGGAGTTGGCTCGGCGGGCAGCGGTGCCACCGCCATCGGCGCGTGAGTCCTGGCGCAGGGGGAGGGTGACCCGCATGTCGCAGCCCGACTCCGTGTCGGCCACCTCGGCGGAGCCGCCGTGCAGGATCACGGCCCACCGGACGATGGCGAGGCCGAGGCCCGTGCCGCCGGTGCTGATCTGGCCGGTGGTCGTGGGGGCGTTCCCCCGGGTGAACCGCTCGAAGATGGTGCGGCGGTCCTCGGCCGCGATCCCCGGCCCCTCGTCGATCACGTCGAGCACCAGGCTCGACCCGGAGCGGCGGGCCGTGACCTGGATCCGACCGCCGACCGGGGAGTGCCGCACGGCGTTGTGCAGCAGGTTCGCCACGACCTGGTGCAGCCGTTGGGCATCGGCCTCCACGAGGAGGTCGGCGGGCTCGACGGCGACGTCGAAGGCGAGCCCCTTGCCGGGGGAGACCAGACGGGCACCCGCCACGGCCTCCGCGAGGAAGGAGTCGAGCTCGACGGGTGCCCGTTCCAGCCGCACCACACCTGCCTCGAGCCGGGACAGGTCCAGCAGGTCCGTCACGAGACGGCCGAGCCGCTCGGTCTGGGCCAGCGCGACCTCCAGGGTCGCGCGGTCCATCGGGCTGACGCCGTCGACCATGTTCTCCAGCTGGGCCTGCAGCGCGGCGACAGGGGTGCGCAGCTCGTGGGAGACGTTGGCGACGAGCTCGCGGCGGAGGCGGTCGGCCTGCTCGAGGTCGTCCGCCATGGTGTTGAAGGCACCGGCGAGCTGCCCGACCTCGTCGCGGCTGCTCGCCCGGACGCGCAGGGTGTAGTCACCCTGGGCCATCGCCCGTGCCGCAGCGGTCATCTCCCGCAGCGGCGAGGTCATCCCGCGGGCCAGCACCTGGACGGCGACCACCGAGATGACGACCGCGAGCGGGAGGGTCCAGCGAGGTCCGAGGTGGTTGTACAGGCCGATCCAGGTGAGGAACGCGGCGACGGTCACCGTGGCAGCGACCAGCACCCCGAGCTTGATCTTGATCGACGAGAGGCTGTCGAGCGGGCGGACGTCAAGCCGGGCCCTGACCGCGTGCCGGGGGGCACTCATCGACCGTCGGCCGGCTCGAACGCGTAGCCCACACCGTGCACCGTGCGGATCAGGTCGGGGCCGAGCTTGCGGCGCAGCGCCTTGACGTGGGAGTCGACCGTCCGCGTCCCGCTCGCGTCGACCCAGTCCCACACCTCGGCGAGCAGCTTCTCGCGGGTCAGCACCGTCCGCGGGCTGAGCGCCAGGGTGACCAGCAGGTCGAACTCCGTCGGCGTGAGGTGGATCTCGGCGACACCGCGCCAGACGCGACGCTGCGCGCGGTCGACCACGACGTCCCCTGAGGAGATCGTCGGCAGGCCGGTCGCCCGCGCGTTCAGCTGGGCCGAGCGTTCCACCCGACGCAGCAGGCTCCGCGTGCGGGCGACCAGCTCGCGCATCGAGAAGGGCTTGGTCAGGTAGTCGTCTGCCCCGACGCCGAGGCCGACGAGCATGTCGGTCTCGTCGTCCCTGGCGGTGAGCATGATCACCGGGATCGGGCGCTCGGCCTGGATCCGTCGGCACACCTCGAGCCCGTCGAGGCCAGGGAGCATGACGTCGAGCACCACGACGTCCGGCACGAGCCGGAGCGCGACCTCCACCGCCGTGATGCCGTCCGAGGCGATCTCCGCCGTCCAGCCCTCGGCCCGCATGCGCTCGGCGACCGCCGTCGCGATCGCCGGTTCGTCCTCGACGACGAGCACGAGTGGTGTGCCCCGTCCCGCCCCGTCGCTCGTGTGCGCCATGACCCCAGCGTGGCACAGGCCGTTATGCTCGACGCACGATGACTTGCCCCAGGGGTGCACGGTGCTGAGTGAGTGGCTCCTCGTCCTGCTCGGCGTGAGCCTGACCGTCGGCACGGCGCTCTTCGTCGCCGCCGAGTTCGCCCTGGTCACCCTCGATCCTGCGCTCGTCGACCGCGAGATCCAGGAGACGGTCCCCGGCGCGCGGTCCACCAGGTCCGACCGGTCGGCACGCAAGGTGCGCCACGCCCTGCGGCACCTCTCCACGCAGCTCTCCGGTGCCCAGGTCGGCATCACCGCGACCACGATCCTGCTCGGGTACACGACTCAGCCCGCCATCGCCCGGCTCGTCGAGGCCGGCCTCGGCGCGACCGCACTGAGCACGGGGCTCGCCTCAGCGCTCGCCGGGGTCGTCGCCCTCGTGCTCGTCAACGGCTTCTCGATGCTCTTCGGGGAGCTGGTGCCGAAGAACCTCGCGCTGAGCAGCCCCTGGGCGACGGCGGTCGCCGTCGCCCCGGCCCAGGTCGCCTTCACCACCGCGCTGAGACCGGTGATCACGGTGCTCAACGGCACCGCCAACGCGCTGCTCCGTCGGTTCGGCGTCGAACCGCGCGAGGAGCTCTCGGGCGGTAGGTCGGCGCAGGAGCTGGTGGCGCTGGTCCGCCGCTCCGCCGAGGTCGGCACCCTTGACGCCGTGGCCGCGACGCGGCTGACCAACTCGATCGAGCTCAACACCCTCACCGCGGGGGACGTGATGACCGACCGCACCCGGATGGTCGTCGTCCGGCGCGACTCGACGGCCGCCGATGTCGTCGACCTGGCCCGGGGCTCCGGGCACTCGCGCTTCCCGGTGATCGACTCCTCCCACGATGACGTCGTCGGTCTCGTCCACCTCCGCAAGGCGATCGCCGTGCCGTTCGAGCGCCGCCGCGAGGTGCCCGCCGCTGCCCTGATGGACGAGGCGCCGCGCGTACCGGAGACGGTCCGGCTCGGGCCGCTGCTCGTCGAGCTCCGGGGCCTCGGCCTGCAGATGGCTCTCGTCGTCGACGAGTACGGCGGCACGGCCGGTCTGGTGACGCTGGAGGACGTCGTGGAGGAGATCGTCGGCGAGGTCGCGGACGAGCACGACCCTCGACGTGCAGGGGTCTACCGCGCGGGAGACGGCTGGAACGTCCCCGGTCTGCTCCGCCCCGACGAGCTCACCGAGGCCACGGGCCTGCACGTTCCCGACGACGGCGCCTACGAGACCCTCGGCGGCCTCGTGATGGCGATGCTCGGGCGGGTGCCGGACGCGGGTGACGGTGTCCTGGTCGGTGAGGTGCGCCTCACCGTGGTGCGGATGGACGGACGCCGGGTCGACCGGATCGGTGTCGAGGTCGAGGAGGTGGTCGAGCGATGAGCCCCGGCCTCGCGATCCTGCTCGGCGTGCTGCTGCTCGCAGGGAACGCCTTCTTCGTCGGCGCGGAGTTCGCGATCATCTCCGCTCGTCGCAGCTCGATCGAGCCGTTGGCCGAGGCGGGCTCCCGCCGGGCACGAGTGGTCCTGGGGGCCATGGAGAACGTCTCGCTCATGCTCGCCTGCGCTCAGCTCGGGATCACGATCTGCTCGACCTCGCTCGGCGCCGTCGCCGAGCCGGCGATCGCTCACGGCCTCGAGGTGCCGCTCGCGACCCTCGGGCTGCCCGAGGCCGCTGCCCACCCGGTCGCCTTCGTGCTCGCCCTCGCGCTGGTCGTCTACCTGCACGTGGTGCTCGGCGAGATGGTCCCGAAGAACCTTGCCGTCGCCGGCCCCGACCGGGCCGTCCTGTGGTTCGGGCCGCCCCTGGTCTGGGTGGCCAGGGTGCTCCGGCCCGTCGTCATGGCCCTCAACCGGATGGCCAACCAGATCCTTCGTCAGCTCGGGGTCGAGCCGAAGGACGAGATCGCCTCCGCCTTCACGGCTGAGGAGGTGCAGTCGATCGTCGAGCGCTCGCGTGACGAGGGGCTGCTCGACGACGCCCAGGGCCTGGTGGCCGGCGCACTCGAGTTCAGCGACCGGACGGCAGGCGAGGTGATGGTCGCCACGGCCGACCTCACGGCCGTCCCGCTCGGCGCGAGCGCTGCCGAGGTCGAACGGCTCGTGGCCAGGACGGGCTTCAGCCGCTACGTCGTGCACGACAGCGAGGGCGAGCCGATCGGCTACCTGCACCTGAAGGACGTCCTCTACGCCGGCGCCGGCGACCGGGACGACCCGATCCCTGCCTGGCGGGTGCGTGCCCTCGCCGAGGTCCATCCGGACGACGAGGTCGAGGAGGCGCTCGCTGCGATGCAGCGCACCGGAGCCCACCTCGCGCGGGTGACCGGCACCGCGGGGGAGGTCCTCGGCGTCGTCTTCCTCGAGGACATCCTCGAGGAGCTCGTCGGTGAAGTTCGTGACGCGATGCAGCGCGATCAGCTCTGACCGCCACCGGCGGGTGGTGGCAGATGTGACGAACCTGACGGCGTCCGTCGTGTTCTCGACCCCGATCAACCGTTACTCTTCTGTAATCACTCGAACGGCCGCAGCCATAGATCTGTCGCGCCCGCGGGGTGGTCGTTCCCGAAGTGACAGGCTCGCCGCTCCGCGCGGCTCGACCCGGAGGTCCCGTGCAGCCAGCGCGCACCGCGACGGAGCCGTCGTCGGCCTCCCGTCGCGAACGTCGCAGCTCCTCGCGTCGACCCTCCCGGCGTCCGGCGTTCTCGCCGACGCTCGCTGCACGGGTCGCGGTCGTCAGCGCGTTGGCTGTGGGAACCATCGGTCTGCCGGCGTACGGGGCACTCGTGCCTTCGGCCGGGCCCGCCGTCAGCGCCTCGGCCGTCTCGCGGACCGCCTACGCGATCCTGTCGGCCACGGCGGTGGACAGCACCCCGACCTCGCTCCTTGCGCCCCTCCCGGAGATCTCCCGGGACGCCGTCACGGTGAGCCGTAGCCTGGACCGCAACCCGCTCCCGGCCTGCGACCCGTCGGTCGACCCGGGAAACGCGAACGGTGAGATCCCGGCGAACGACCTGTGCAAGCTCTGGGACGGCAAGAACATGCTCCGCGGCGATGCGGCAGTGGCGATCTCGGCCCTCAACGAGGACTTCACCGCGGCCTTCGGCACGCAGCTGTGCATGACGGACTCCTACCGGACGCTCGCCGAGCAGCGGCGTCTGGCCTACACCAAGCCGGGCCTCGCGGCGACGCCGGGGACCTCGAACCACGGCTTCGGGCTCGCGATCGACCTCTGCTCCGCGGTGACGAACAACCGCACGACGATGGCATGGCTGGCGGAGAACGGCCCGACCTATGGCTGGGCGAACCCCGCCTGGGCGAAGTCCGGCGGCTCGGGCCCGCACGAGCCCTGGCACTGGGAGTACTTCCCTGGCACCGACGCCAAGGGCACCAGCTGGGACTGAGCCGCTCCGCGCGGTTCGACCCCTCGCCCGGGCAGCAGCAACGACGGTCGCTCGCCCTCCTCAGAGCAGGCTCATGCCCCAGGTGACCTCGTGGCTGGCGCCCGGCGCCAGGCGCACGAGGCGGTCGCCGGTGCGGAACGCATCGGCGATACAGCTCATCGGCTCGGCTGCGACGCCCGTCCGGCACCACCGTGCGGCAGCCAGGTGGTCACCGGTGCAGACCTGCCAGGTGTCCATGGACTCGTCCATCCAGACGGCCGCCGTCCGCCCGTCGGCTCCCGTCAGGCGCATCCAGGAGAGCCCGTCCTCGTCGCGGAGCACGTCGACGTAGGCGTCGTCGAGGTCGAGGCCGCGGACCGGGCGGGGCGCCCGCAGGTCGTAGACCCCTGCGACCGGCTCGGTCCCGGTCGGGAGCAGCCGGTCGTCGACCAGCACCCGCGTGTCGGCATCCAGGCGCAGGGTGCAGTCGTCGATCGAGCCCTCACCCGGGGAGAGCCACGGGTGGAAGCCGACGCCGTAGGGCGCCGTGGCGGTACCCAGATTCGTCGCCGTCGTCTGCACGTGCAGCCCGGTGGCCGTCAACCGGTAGGTGGTGCGCAGCAGCAGGTCGAAGGGGTAGCCACCGCTCGGAGCGAGCCGCAACGAGAGGGTGGCGGCCTGCCCTGTCTCATGGGCGGCATCCGCTGCCTCGTCGAGGGACCACCGCTGCCACATGACCAGTCCGTGCAGTGCCGTCCGGCGCTCGGGCTCGGAGAGGTCGACCTGGTAGTCGGTGCCGTCGAACGTGTAGCGGCCGTCACGCAGACGGTTCGGCCACGGTGCCAGCACGGCGCCGTTCCCCGCGGGGGCGACCTCCTCGGCGGGGAAGGGCGTGATCACGTCGCGCCCGCCGACGCTGTAGCAGCGGAGCTTGGCGCCCACGTCGGTGACGGTGGCCGACTGGTCGTCGAGCCTGAGCTCGATCTGCAGGCCGGACAAGGGCGTGGGGGTCGTCAGGGAGATCACAGCAGAACGCTAGCGGGCTCCGGGGTGCTTCGGGTGCAGCGCAGGTCCCTGGTCGCGCTGCTCAGCCGAGCTCGGCGAGCTCTGCTGCGAGCGAGTCGAGCTGGCCGGCCAACCCGGAGACCGCTGTCGCGAGCGGCTCGCCCACCGTGCCGGCGAGCGCCTCGACCTTCGCCTTGGCCGCGTCCAGGGCAGTTCTGGCCTCGCTGACCTGGGTCGATGCCGTCTGACCGGCCGCCGAGGCCGCGTCGAGGGCCGACCGCGCCTTGGCGATGGCCTCCCCGGCGGTCGTCGTCGCGTCCTTCACCTGGGCGAGGGCCTCGGCGTCGAGGCCGGCGTCGGCCGCCTTGGCCTTGAGGTCGTCGACCGAGCCGGTGGCCCGGTCGACGCCCTCGTTGACCTTCTGGCTCAGCGAGCTGAGGCTGACGTCCCCGCCCGAGCAGCCGGACAGCAGGAGCGCGGCGATCAGCGCGAGGAGCGCACCGGCGAGGGCTGCGCGAGACCTGCCGTCGTGACGTCCGGGCATCGTTCCTCCAAGGCGAGGGGTCAGGAGTGCACCAGTGTGCACCGTCGAGCACGCATGACCCGCGAAGCACCGGTGGCCCGGGCCCCGCAGGGACCCCGCCCCCCGGGGGGGCGGGCGCCCCCCCCCCCCGGCGGCGCCCCCAGCGT
>JBBRGX010000071.1:0-13325 GCA_038223605.1 Actinomycetales bacterium
ACGACGATGCGCATGATCGTCGGGCTCGACCGGCCGACGGCGGGAACCGCTCTCGTCAACGGCAAGCGGTACGCCGGGCACCACGCCCCGTTGCACGAGGTCGGCTCCCTTCTCGAGGCGAAGGCCGTGCACTCCGGGCGATCGGCGAGCAACCACCTGCTCGCGATGGCGGCAACGCACGGGATCGGCAGGTCTCGCGTCTCGGAGGTGATCGAGATGACGGGGCTCCAGTCGGTCGCGACGAAGCGAGTGGGCAGCTTCTCGCTCGGCATGGGGCAGCGGCTCGGGATCGCCTCGGCGCTGCTCGGCGACCCGCAGACCCTGATCCTCGACGAACCCGTGAACGGTCTGGACCCCGAAGGTGTGCTGTGGGTCCGCACCCTGGTCCGCTACCTCGCCGGCCAGGGCCGGACCGTCTTCCTCTCCTCGCACCTGATGAGCGAGATGGCCGTGACCGCCGACCAGATCATCGTCATCGGGCGCGGCCGGATCATCGCCGACGCCCCCGTGGCCGACATCATCGCCCGGAGCGCCGGCACGACCGTGCGGGTGCGTACCCCTGGCGCGACGGCCCTGGCCGAGCTCGTCCGGGGCCCCGGTGTCACGGTCACCTCGACGGAGCCGGGCCTGCTGGAGGTCACCGGGAGCACCGCCCCCGCGATCGGCGAGGCAGCGGCCTCCGCCGGCATCGCCCTGCACGAGCTCACCCCGGTTCAGGGCTCGCTCGAGGAGGCCTACATGCAGCTCACGGCGGAGGACGTCGAGTTCCACTCCGCTGCGCCGGGTGGGCCACCGCCAGGGGCACCGCTGGGCACCGCGCCGGGCTCGGAGACCGCACCGTACGGAAGGCACCAGTCATGACCGCGCAGCCTGTGGCACTGGCCCGTCCGTCGCGCATCGGCGTGACCTTCCCCCGCGTGCTCAGCTCGGAGTGGATCAAGACCCGCACGGTCCGCTCGACGGTCTGGACCCTCGCCCTGACCGTCGCGCTCATGGTGGGGTTCAGCACCCTGCTCAGCTGGGGCACGTCCAGCGCCCCGGCCGGCGCCGGCCCCGACGCCGTGGTCGGGACCGGCTCTGCCCTTGCCGTCTTCATGGTGACCATCGGGTACGGCGTCGCCCAGCTCACGCTGGCCGTGCTCGGCGTGCTCGCGATCACCTCCGAGTACTCCACCGGAATGATCCGGTCGACGTTCGCCGCGGTGCCGACGCGCCTTCCGGCGCTGTGGGCCAAGGCGATCGTGCTCGCCGTGATGGCCGCCGTGACCTCAGCAGTCGGGGTCGGCCTGTCCTGGGCGGCGACGCTCGGCTTCCAGTCGAAGCTCGGCGTCCACGTGGACCTGGCCGAGGCGGACACCCAGCGGATCCTGCTCGGGGTGCCGCTGTACCTGGCCACGATCGCCCTGTTCGGCTTCGCGATCGGCACGCTGATGCGGCGCACGGCCGGAGCGCTGGCCGTCGTCCTCGGATGGCTGCTCGTCGTCGAGACCCTGATCTCGACCATCCCGCTGAGCTTCCTCCAGAGGATCAACCCGTTCATGCCAGGGACCGCCGGGGGCAGGCTCCTCATGACCTCGGACCAGCTGGCGGTCGACCTGCCCAACCAGGTGAACCTCAGCCCGTGGCAGGGCTACGGGGTCCTGGTGGGCTGGACCGTGGTGCTGCTGGCGCTCGGCGCGGTCCTGCTTCGCCGTCGCGACGCCTGACCGGGTGGGGGGCTGCCGTCACGGCGAGACCCCCTCCTCGCGCATGTCGGGGCCGCCGCGGCCCCCTACCCCGACCGCCGATCAGGGGTGGGTCCTCCTGGAGGAGGATCCACCCCGGCCCCACGATCGTCCCTGCGGAGGTCCCGCCGCGAAGGCGTCCTCCGTAGCGTCCTTCTCGTCCCAGACGAGGAGAGACGATGATCCAGGCAGAGCACCTCACCAAGAGGTATGGCACCACGACGGCCGTCGACGACGTGTCGTTCACCATCCGACCCGGGTTGGTGACCGGGTTCCTTGGCCCCAACGGCGCAGGCAAGTCCACCACCATGCGCATGATCGTCGGGCTCGACCACCCGACGTCCGGACGGGTCACCGTCAACGGCAGGCGCTACGCCGAGCACCGCGCCCCCCTGCACGAGGTCGGGGCGCTGCTCGAGGCCACGGCGGTCCACCCGGGACGCAGCGCCTACGACCACCTGCTGGCGATGGGTGCCGCTCAGGGGATCGGCGCCGCCCGCGTCCGCGAGGTCATCACACTCGCCGGCCTGGAGCCCGTCGCCCACAAGCGGGTCGGTGGGTTCTCGCTCGGGATGGGCCAACGCCTCGGCATCGCCGCAGCGCTGCTCGGCGACCCGCACACGGTCATGCTCGACGAGCCGGTGAACGGGCTCGACCCCGAGGGCGTGATGTGGGTGCGCAACCTCGTGCGTCATCTCGCGTCCGAAGGCCGCACCGTGTTCCTCTCCTCGCACCTGATGAGCGAGATGGCCCAGACGGCCGACCACGTCATCGTCCTCGGCCGCGGCAAGGTGATCGCCGACTCACCGATCCAGGAGCTCATCGATCGCGCCTCGCAAGGGGCCGTCAGCGTGCGCAGCCCGCAGGCCGATCGGCTCGCCGACCTGCTCCAGCGCTCCGGCGCCACCGTCCGTTCGGCCGAGGCCGGTGTCCTCGAGGTCGTCGGCCGCACGAGCGAGGAGATCGGCGCCGTTGCCGGTGGGGCCGGCATCGTCCTGCACCAGCTCACCACGATCCAGTCCTCCCTCGAGGACGCGTACCTCCAGCTCACCGCCGACTCCGTGGAGTTCCACTCCGGGGCGTTCGACGGGTCCAGCCCCACCCCCTCCGGCGCACGCGCGCCGATCACCGAAGGCGCACTCCGATGACCACTCTCGCCCCCTCCCCCGACCACACCCGCGTCCGGGCCACCACCGCCACCCCTCGGATCACCTTCGCCGGCACGGTGCGCGCCGAGTGGATCAAGTTCCGCTCGCTCCGCTCGACCGTGTGGACCCTCCTGACGATCCTCGTCCTCATGGTCGGTACCAGCGTGCTCGTCGCCTGGGGCATGACGGTGGAGCTGGGCGACGCGACGGCGCCTGCCGGCGCGCTGAACCTCGCCATGGTGCTGGGCGCCGGCTACCAGCTCGCGCAGCTCGGCGTGGCCGTGCTCGGCGTGCTCATCATCACCAGCGAGTACTCCACCGGCATGGTGCGCTCGACCTTCACCGCCGTACCGCGCCGTCTGCCGGTGCTCGCCGCCAAGGCGCTCGTCCTGTCCGTCGCGATCGTCGCGGTGACGGTGATCTCGATCCTGCTCTCCGCCCTGGCCACCATGCCGTTCCACCACAGGCTGGGCGCCACCTTCGACCTCACCGACGGCGAGACCCTGCGGATGACGATCGGCCTTCCGCTCTACCTCACCGCGATCGGGCTCCTCGCGTTCGCCCTCGGCGCACTGGTGCGGCACAGCGCCGGCGCCCTGACGACGATCATCGCGCTCCTTCTCGTGATCGAGAACGTCCTCATGATCATCCCGCTCCGCGCCGTCGAGCTGATCAGCCCGTTCCTGCCGTCGACGGCCGGCCGCCGGCTGCTCTTCGACTCGGACATGCTCGCGAGCACCGATGCAGGGAGCACCGCGGCCCACCTCGGCCCGTGGGAGGGCTACGCGGTGCTGATCGCCTGGGCCGTGGCTCTGGTCGCGCTGGCCGCGGTGCGGCTGCGCCGTGCGGACGCCTGACCGGCGCCCTGCCATGAGTCCCGGCTCCGCCGCCGCACCGGGTCGAGGTCCCCTCGGCCCGGTGTGGCGCGCCACGCGCTCGGCGCATCGATCGCCGCCGCTCGACCGGCACTCGATGACAGAGTGACGGGGTGAGGACGACGACGACGGTGCCCGAGGAGCCCGCGGGCGCGGGCCCGTTCACCGAGCTGAACACCCGCCGGCTCGGCCCTGTGCGACGGTTCTTCCTGCGGCGGCCGGCCGCGATGGATGCCGTGGTGATGCTGAGCTTCGCCGTCCTGGGGGTTGCCAGCGCCCTGTCCCCCTCCGACCAGGACCCGCGGGTGCGCGCCATCGGCTTCGTCGTGGTGGGCACCGCGGTCCTCGCCTGGCGGCGGCGCAACCCCCTGGTCGTCGCGGCCGTCATGGGACTGCTGGCCGCCGCCTGCACCGCGACCACCGGACTGCTCAGCGGCTTCGACCTCGGTGTCGGTCTCGCCATCTACGCCGTCGCCGTCGCGCGCTCCAGCCGGACGGCGTGGACCACCGCTGCCGTCCTGGTGGCGACGACGAGCCTCGCGGTGTGGATCTGGGAGCTGCCCGTCGCTGACCGGCTCGCGGGCCCCACCGACGAGGGCCAGCAGGTCCTCTCCGACGATCGCCTCTCGTCCGTCGCCGGCCTGGTGATCGTCTGCCTCGGAGCGATGGCCCTCGGCGTCAGCGTGCGCAACCACCGCCAGCACCTCTCCGACGTCGTGGACCGGGCCAATGCCCTGGCCCGCGACCGCGAGCGCCAGGCGGAGCTCGCACGGGTGTCGGAGCGAAGCAGGATCGCCCGCGAGATGCACGACGTCGTCACCCACAGCCTCTCGGTGATGGTCGCTCTCGCCGACGGCGCGGGCGCGGCACTCGATCGTGCGCCGGACGCCAGCCGGGCAGCCCTCGCCGAGCTCTCCGCCACGGGCCGCGCAGCACTCGCCGACATGCGCCGGGTGCTCGGGGTGCTCGATGACGGCGGGGCACCCCTGGAGCCCCAGCCCGGCCGGCCGGACCTCGACACCCTGGTCGAGCGCTTCCGCGCCGCAGGCGTCCCGGTGGTGACCGACGGGCTCGGCACACCCGTGCCCGAGGATGCCGGGCTTCAGCTCACGGTCTACCGGGTCGTCCAGGAGGCGCTGACGAACACGCTCCGGTACGCCCCGGGTACCCCGAGAGCCGAGCTCTCGATCCGCCGGGACGCGACGGGTCTCGAGGTCGAGGTGGTGGACCAGGGGCCGCGGCTCCCGGTCCGACCGAACGAGGGATCGGGACGCGGGCTGATCGGGATGAGCGAGCGAGTCCGGGTCTACGGCGGGACCATCTCGAGCGGGCCGTGGCAGGGCGGCTGGCGGGTCCACGCCGTGCTGCCGTGGGAGGGGGAGGACCAGTGATCTCGGTGCTGCTCGTCGACGACCAGGCCCTGCTGCGGATGGGACTGCGGCTCGTGCTCGAGGCCGAGGACGACCTGACCGTCGTCGGCGAGGCCAGCGACGGCTCCTCGGCCCTGACCCAGGTGTCCGCCCTCGACCCGGACGTCGTGCTGATGGACGTGCGGATGCCGGGGATGAACGGGATCGAGGCCACCGAGGCGATCGCCTCGCGGCACCCGCGGACCAGGGTGCTGATCCTCACGACCTTCGACCTGGACGAGTACGCGTTCGCCGCTCTTCGCGCCGGCGCCAGCGGTTTCCTGCTCAAGGACGCACCACCGGCGGGGCTGGTCGCGGCCGTGCGGACCATCGCACGAGGGGACGCCGTCGTCTCGCCACGGATCACCCGACGCATGCTCGAGCTCTTCGCCGACCGGATGCCGACGGACGTCGACGCACCAGGAGATCCCCGGGTCGACCCGCGGCTCGAGCACCTGACGCCACGTGAGGTCGAGGTCCTGCAGGCGCTGGCGGAGGGGTTGTCGAACATGGAGATCGCCGGGCGCCTGGTGCTCTCGGAGACCACCGTCAAGACCCATGTGGGTCGAGTGCTCGCCAAGCTCGGGGTGCGCGACCGCGTCCAGGCCGTGGTGCTGGCGTACGAGACGGGGGTGGTGCGCCCCTCCTGAGAGGCGCACCACCCGGGCGCTCAGCGCCTGCTCGTGCCGACGATGTCGACCACGAACACCAGCGTGTCGGTGCCGCGGATCCCGGCCTGCGGCATCCCCCGCTCGCCGTAGCCCAGGTGGGGCGGGATCGAGAGCAGCACGCGGGAGCCGACGAGCTTGCCGACGAGGCCGTCGTCCCAGCCGCCGATCACGGCGCCGACGCCGATCGGGAACGAGATCGACGCGCCGCGGTCGTAGGAGTTGTCGAACATCCGGCCGTCCCAGATCTGGCCGTAGTAGTTCACCTCGAGGTCGTCGCCGGCCTCGACGGTCTCGCCGCTGCCCTGGAGCAGGACCTCGATGCCGAGGTCCGCGGGGGCCTCGGTCTCGGGGAACGTCAGGACGGGCTTGTCGCCGAAGCCGCCGGAGGCGGAGGGCAGAGACATGGGTCGGACCTCTCTGGTCGGTAGCGGTGCGGACGCACCGCCGTCCATCGTGCCCGATCCGGGGCCGGGCTGCCGACGGTGCCGACCGAGCTACGGGGCACATCGCCGCGAACCGGGTCAGACCGGGTCTTGACAGGTCCGGCTAAGGCTATTAGCTTTCCATCCATGACCATTTCTCACCTCCAACGGCCCGAGGGCCGCATCGCCTGGACCAGCAAGGGCAGCGGCTCGCTCGTCGTCCTCATCCCCGGGATGGGCGACAACCGCTCCACCTGGCGCGAGCTCGTCGGCCCGCTCGCCGAGAGCCACCAGGTCGTCACGATGGACCTGCGCGGCCACGGCGACTCCGACGCCACCTTCACCCGGCAGGGCGACGAGGTGACGGCGCAGGACGCGATCGCCCTCGTGGAGCACCTGGACCACGGGCCCGCCGTCCTGATCAGCAGCTCGATGGGCGCGAGCTCCGCGGTGTGGGCTGCCGCCGAGCGCCCCGAGCTGGTGGCCGGGCTGGTGCTCATCTCACCCTTCCTCGTGGTGCCGCGTCCCTCCTGGGCAGCACGCACGATGATGCACACGACCTACCGTCTCCTCTTCGCCCGCCCGTGGGGGGCGGCGGTGTGGGCGCGCTACTACGCCGGCCCGCTCTCCAAGGGCCGCCAGGCCGACTGGCAGAGCGCGCACGTCGCCACGCTCCGTGCGGAGCTCTCCCGTCCCGGCCGGCTGCGGTCCCTGCGCCAACTCATGGTTCAGCTCGACCACAGCGGTGTCGCCGAGCGGGCCGTGCGCGTCGCCGCGGCCGGGGTGCCGAGTCTCGTCGTCATCGGCGAACGGGACCCGGACTACCGCGACCCGGTGGCGGAGCTGGCGCGCGCCGAGACGGTCCTCGGCGCGCAGGGGCTCCTCGTCGCCGACACCGCGCACTACCCCCAGCACCAGGCGCCGGACGTCGTGGTCCCCGCCGTCCTGGAGCTCCTCGGCCGGATCGCGTCCGACGGCCCGCGGTGGGGCACGACGAATGCCTAGGGCCGGGCTGAGCCGCAGCGCGGTCGTCGACCTCGCCCTGGCGGTCGTCGACGACGACGGCTTCTCGGGCCTGACCCTCGCTGCCGTCGCGGCGCGGGCCGGCGTGGCGGTGCCGAGCCTCTACAAGCACGTCGCCGGGCTGCCGGACCTGCGCCGCGAGGTCGCCCTGCGCTGCATCGAGGAGCTGAACGACCGCCTCGAGGAGGCGAGGGAGGACCGTGGGCGGGCGAGCAGGAGTGGCTCGGCGCACGCCGCGGCGGACGGCGGACAGGTCCTCGCCCTGGCACGCGCGGTGCGCAGCTTCGCCGCGGCCAGGCCCGGGCGCTACCTCGCCACCCAGGGCGCCGCGTGGGCGCAGGACCCGACGGCCGTCGAGCTCCGCCGGGCCGGGGCGCGGTCGGTCGCCCTGATCGCGGCGAGCCTGACGCCGCTCGGCCTGCCCGCACCGGCGACCGTCGACGCCGTCCGGGCCGTCCGCGCCCTCGTGCACGGATTCGTCGTGCTGGAGCTCGACGGCGGGTTCGGGCTGCCGGACGACGTCGCGGTGAGCTTCGAGCGAGCCGTCGAGGTCATGGTCGCCGGCTTCACGTCCCGCGCCTGAGGTCCTGGCCCCGGCCGGCGGTCGCCCGGGACGCACGGAGCCGCCGCGACCGGTCGGCCGCGGCGGCTCCGTCGTTCAGGTGCTCAGTTGTTCCGCAGGATGGCCAGGATGCGCAGGATCTCCAGGTACAGCCAGACCAGCGTGACGATCAGGCCGAAGGCCGCCGACCAGGCGTACTTGGCCGGGACGCCCTGAGTGACGCCGCGCTTGATGGAGTCGAAGTCGACGATCAGCGACATGGCGGCCAGGCCGACCGCGAAGAGGCCGACGAGGATGCCGACCGGGCCGTTGCGCAACGGGCCGAAGCCCGAGCTCGCCACGAAGAACGACAGGCCGAAGTTCAGGAGCGAGAAGAGGAGGTACCCGACCATCGAGATCATCAGGAACCGCGTGAACTTGGGGGTGACGCGCACCTTGCCCGAGGCGTAGAGCGCGAGCGCTGCGCCGAAGGTGGCAAAGGTCGCCAGCACGGCCTGCAGGACGATCGGCTGGGCCGAGGTGGCCTCGCCGGTCGCGGCTCCGCTGAGGGACATGTTCTGGAAGAGGTAGCTGACCCCGCCGAGGAAGACGCCCTGGGCGATCGTGTACGCGACGATGAGGACCGGGCTGGGCTCCTTCTTGAAGGCGTTGACCAGGCCGAGCACCAGGCCGACGATCATCCCGACGAAGAAGAGCCCCGGGGCGACGTACCAGGTCACGGCAGCCACCGCGACGAGCAGGGCGAGCAGCCCGGCCGTCTTGATGATGACGTCGTCGTAGGTCAGCCGAGCGGTGTCCCGCGTGGTGGCCGTCGGGGCGCCGTACATCTGCTCGAGCGCTGCGGCGTCCATGCCGGCTGAGGCCGTCGTCCCGGCCCCGGCCGCCTGGTACGGGCTCGGCTGGATGGTCGTCGTGCGTCCGCGGCGGGGCTCGCCGAAGATCGCGCTGTTGTTGAAGACGGGGTTGCTCACGTTTCCTCCTGGTCGCTGCGATGCCGGTGGCACCGCGGGGCCGCGGCCGCTGTCTCAGGGTCAACGTGCGGTCGGTCGTCCCTGTTCCCATCATCTCCGAGATTCCTGGGGATCTGCTGAGCGTCGCCGCCTCGCACGTCACCGGGACCGCGCCAGGACGAGGACCGTGCCCCCGGCAGGGATCGAACCTGCACTGGACCGGGTTTAAGCCGGTTGCCTCTGCCGATTGGGCCACGGGGGCGGCCGTGACCCATCCTGCCAGTGCCCGAGGAGCCGCGACCTGGCGGCCGCGGCCCGCTCAGCACACCCGGTCGGTCAGTCCTGCTCGTCGTCCGATCCCGCGACCGGGGCGGCCCCGGCGATCTCGGGGTCAGCGACCGCAGCCAGCGGTGCCGGCCGGGGCGTGGCGGGGACCGCTGCGGCCCGGAACTCCGCACGCGGGTCGTGCAGGGCACCGAGCGCGACGACCTCCCGACGGAAGAGCAGCGTCGCCGTCCAGCCGGCGGCGATCTTCACCTTCCGGTTCAGCGTGGGCATCGCGTAGACGTGGTAGGTCCGGTGCAGCACCCAGGCCAGCCAGCCGCGCACCTTGAAGCGCCCGAGGAACTGCGCGACGCCCTTGTGCATCCCGAGCGAGGCCACGGCCCCGATGTTCGCGTGCTTGTAGGGCGTCGGGGCCGCCCCGCGCAGCACCCGTGCGAGGTTGTCGCCGAGATGGTTCCCCTCGCGAAGCGCATGCTGGGCGTTCGGCGGGCAGAACGAGCCCGGGTTGGTCAGGTCGGGGACCGCTGCGCAGTCGCCCGCCGCCCAGGCACCCTCGACGACGCTCCCGTCCTCGCGCACGACCTGCAGGTCGGCGCTGCAGGTGACGCGGCCCATCGTGTCCAGCGGCAGGTCGGAGTTCTGCAGCACGGGGTTCGCGCGGACGCCGGCCGTCCAGACGATCGTCTCGCTGTCGTACTCGACGCCGCTGGAGAGCACCACGTGCCGGTCGACGCAGGAGGTGAGGAAGGTGTTGAGGTGGATCGTGATGTTGCGGGTGCGCAGCTGCTCCAGGGTGTACTCCCCCAGGTCCTCGCTGACCTCCGGCAGGATCCGCCCGCTGCCCTCGACGAGAACGAAGTGAAGATCCTCCTCGCCGACCGACGGGTAGGACGTGATCGCGTCACGGGCCAGGTCCTCCAGCTCGGCGATCGCCTCGATCCCGGCGAAGCCGCCGCCGACGAACGTGAAGGTGAGCATCTTCCTGCGCAGCTCGACGTCCCAGGTGCTCGCCGCCAGGTCGATCCGGCCCAGGACGTGGTTGCGCAGCGCGATGGCCTCCTCGACGTTCTTGAACCCGATCGCCTCCTCGGCCAGGCCAGGGATCGGCAGGGTCCGCGCGATCGAGCCGAGACCGACGATGAGGTGGTCGTAGGTGACCCAGTAGGGCTCGCCCTCCTCCGGGGTGATCTCGACGCGACGCTCCGCGTGCTGGATCTGCGAGACCTTGCCCTGCAGGGTGTCGACACCCGGCAGGGCGCGGTGGTGCGGCGCCACGGCATGCCGCGGATCGATCGACCCGGCGGCGACCTCTGGCATGAACGGGTAGTACGTCATGTAGGAGCGAGGGTCGACCAGGACGATCGCGACGCTGCTCCTGCCGACGCGCCGCCGCAGCCGGCGGGCGCTGTACAGGCCGACCGTGCCTCCGCCGAGGACGAGGACACGAGGGACCTTGCGAGGGCGCGGGGAGACGGGCATGAATCCACGGTAGAGGCCAGGTAAAGGGTGGACAACAGGACGGCCGCGTGACGGTCGTGATCTCCGCCACAGTCATGGGATGACTTGACCTGCGCTGCCTACGGTTCGCGTCGCGCGGACACGGGGCCAGGTGCCGCCCGCGCCCTCAACGTCCGGCGCGCCGCCCACCTGAGCGGCCGGCCACGCCTGCCGCACCTGCGGCGAGGGCCACGGCGTCGTCGAGCATCGCTGCCGTCAGCCGTCCCGTCGAGGTGTTCTGCCGGGAGACGTGATAGCTGCCGACGAGGCTGACGACCACACCGTCGGGCCTGGTCAGCGAGGAGAGGGCACCATGCCCGAACCGCGGCGCCGGACGAGGGACCTCCCAACCGGCGTCCCGGGCGGCGCCCACCGTCGCGGCCCAGCCGATCGCGCCGAGGGCGAGGATCGCGCGCACGGTCGGCAGCAGGGCCAGCTCCCGGCGCAGCCACGGCGCGCAGTCGTGCCGTTCGGCGGTGGTGGGCTTGTTGTCCGGCGGGACGCAGCGCACGGGCGCGACCATCCGGACGCCGACGAGGCGCAGGCCGTCCGCCGCATCGATGCTGGTCGGGGCGCTCGCCAGGCCGGCGCGGTGCAGCGCGGAGGTGATCCACTCCCCCGACGCGTCGCCGGTGAACAGGCGCCCCGTCCGGTTCGCTCCGTGCGCACCGGGCGCGAGGCCGACGATCAGGAGCCGAGGCGCGTCGTCGCCGAAGCTCGGGACCGGGCGGCCCCAGTACGGCTCGTCGGCGAAGGCCCGGCGCTTGGTGACCGCTACCTGCTCACGCCAGGAGACCAGCCGGGGGCAGGCCCGGCAGACCGACGAAGCGGCGTTCAACGACGCCAGGTCGCTCGCCCCCGTGGCGAGCTCGGCCGCACCCTCGGCGTCCGCCGCCACCGGGGTCCCGCGCGACGCCGGGTCCCCCGGCCAGCCGGCGCCGGGCGGGACGGGCGAGGCGAACGACTCTCCGGTGCGCGGGTGCGGCAGGCTGGTCATGGGCCCGATCCTGCCGCTCACCTCACCCGCCCGCGCCCGGGACCGTCGGGTCGACGACGGGGGGCACCGGCCCTCCAGCCGCTGAGGCGCCGGTGCTGGTCGCGTCGCTGCCCGGGGTGGCCGTGGCGGTCGTCGACGGGTCGGCCGGTGGTGCGGCCGTTGCCGAGGTGTCGGTCGTGGCGGCGCCCGACGGCACGGTGCCGCCCTCGACGCCGCTCGTCGCACCCGTGAGCGCCGGCGCCTTGGCGAACGGCGACGGCGGCATCACGAGCGTGCGGCCGCCGAGCAGCTCGCGGGTGCCGGAGTCCGTCCAGGTCCAGTCCTCGACCGGGGCGCCGCGCAGCGGGTAGACGTTCCAGCGGGCACGCCCGTCCACGTCCGCGCTCGGGGCGAAGGCCCATGGCTGCGTGACCCCGGGCAGCGACCAGTCCTGACCGCTCCCCGGCTGGATGGTCCGGACGGGCCGACCCCGGTCGTCGAAGATCTGCACGTCATGCAGCTCGTTGCCCTGCGCGTCGTAGACGAACAGGTTGGAGACGTACATCCCGTCGACGACGACGCCGTCGGACGCCGGGGGCGGGGCCGTGTACCCACCGTCGAAGTAGACGGTCTGCGTCGTCGGCTGGCCGATGAACGCCACCAGCAACGGGACGACAGCCACGACGGCGACCGCATGGGCCAGCACGAGCAGGCTGCGCGGGAGCCTCCGGCCGTGCAGGTGCCCCCTGCCCCACTCGACCGAGAGCACCACCATCCCGAGCAGGACCAGCCACCCGACGAGCCCCGTCGGCACGAACGGCTGCCCGACGTTCAGGCCGAAGACCACGGAGACCGGGAAGATCGCGACGACGAACCAGACCCACGCGCGCAGCAACCACCAGGCGGGGCGGAGCAGCGGGACCGTCTCGACGAGCCACCGCCCCCCGGGGACCTGCGCGAGCCGGCCGACGAGAGTGGCGCCCCTCGCCTCCCAGCTCTCGCCGGTCGCCCGCATCGCCTCTCGGACCGGCCGGCGCCGGGCGGCACCGAGCAGAGGTTCGAGCCCGGCGGCCGCGCGCAGCTCCGCTGCGTACTCGCGCGCGGGGCCGAACCGCCGGTCGAGGTCGAGCGGGCTGACCCCGTCCAGCGGGCCCGCGCCCCCTGCCGAGTCCTGCAGCGCCTCCGCGAGGTCGGCCTCGAGCCCGTCGGTCAGGTCGTCGACCTGCTCGGCCCCGAGGTCGCCGAGGTGGGACCGAACCGCCGCCGCATAGGCGCTCACCTGGTCGAGCAGCACGGCGATCATCGGGCGTCTCCTTCGTCGAGCAGGGCGGTCAGGGCGGTCGAGAACTCGTGCCAGTCCTTGCGATGGGCGTCGAGCATCGCCCTGCCCTGGGCGTTGATCCCGTAGTACTTGCGGTGCGGGCCTTCGTCGGACGGCACCACGTAGCTGGTCAGCGCGCCCGAGGAGTAGAGGCGGCGCAACGTGCCGTAGACGGAGGCGTCGCCCACCTCCTCGAGCCCGCCGGCGCGCAGGCGGCGCACGACGTCGTAGCCGTAGCCGTCCTCCCGGTCCACGACGGCCAGCACGGCGACGTCGAGCACCCCCTTGAGCAGCTGGGTCGTGTCCACGCAGGTCTCCTCGCTCTGGTGCGGGGGCGGGGGCCGCCGCCCCCGCCCGCCCCACCCCAGCAAAAACGCACAAACCATAAACAAAGCGAGCCGTGGTCCGCCGGTGGCCCCCCGGGGGGGGGGACGAGGAACGGCGGGCGAGGGCGGGGGTGAG
>JBBRGX010000072.1:0-13268 GCA_038223605.1 Actinomycetales bacterium
CGAAGGACCCATGGATCTCTCCGGACTGCTGCCCGTCGTCGTGGCCGATCCGGCCGCATCCTCGTGGACCGACGCTGCGGTCGCCGCCCGTCCCGCCGCCCGGCCAGAGCTGCTCGACCTCGTCGCGCCCGCCGGGGTGCGCGCGGTTCTCCTCGCAGCGGCCAGCGGGATGGGGGTCCCGCCCGGGAGCCGCGACGCGGACGGCGCCCCGCCCGCCCTCGTCGTCGCCGTCGTCGCCACGGGCCGCGAGGCCGACGAGCTCGCTGCGGCGCTGCGCTGCTACCTGCCCGACGCTGACGCGGATGCGGTCGCCGTGCTCCCCTCATGGGAGACCCTTCCGCACGAGCGGCTCTCACCTCGGTCGGACACCGTCGCCCGTCGTCTCTCCGTCTTCCGCCGGCTGGCGCACCCGGATCGGGACGGGGGCCTCGGCGGTCCGATCCGTGCGCTCGTCGTGCCGGTCCGCGCCATGCTGCAACCGGTGGTCGACGGGCTCGGCGAGCTCGTGCCGGTGGCTCTGCAGCCAGGGCAGACGGCCGACCTGTCCGCGGTCGCGCAGGCCCTGACGGACGCCGCGTACGCACGCGTCGACATGGTCGAGCGCCGCGGCGAGTACGCGGTGCGTGGTGGCCTCCTTGACGTCTTCCCGCCGACGGACGACCACCCGCTGCGGATCGAGTTCTGGGGCGATCGCGTCGAGGAGATCCGCTGGTTCGCCGTCGCCGACCAGCGCAGCCTCGAGGTCGCGCCCGGGGGGCTGTGGGCTCCGCCCTGCCGCGAGATCCTGCTCACCCCGGTGGTCAGGGCGCGAGCAGCTGCCCTCGCCGAGCGGCTGCCCGGTGCGGCCGACCTGCTCGGGCGGCTCGCCGAGGGCATCGCGGTCGAGGGCATGGAGTCGCTGGCCCCGGTGCTGGTGGACCGGATGGTGCCGGTCGTCGACCTGCTCGGCCCGGACGCGCTCGTCGTGGTTGTCGATCCCGAGCGGGTCCGGCGCAGGGCTCACGACCTCATGGCCACCACCCAGGAGTTCCTCGACGCCGCGTGGACGGCCGCCGCGGCGGGTGCGAGCACGCCGATCGACCTACGGGCCGCCTCCTTCGCGTCGTACGCCGACACCCGCGAGCGCGCGCTGCACGCCCACCTCGGCTGGTGGTCGCTCTCCGGCTTCACGCTCGCCGAGGCCGCCGAGGCCACGGAGGCTGCCGCCGAGCAGGGCGAGCCGGCGCGAGGGCACGGCGTGCTGCCGGCGGCCGGTGGATCGCTCGTGGTCGGCGCGCGCGACGTCCGCAGCTATCGCGGTGACGTCGCCGCGGCGCTCGCTGACCTGCACGACCTGCAGCGTGGTGGCTGGCGCATCGTCCTGACCACCGAGGGGCACGGTCCGGCGAGCCGGATGGTGGAGCAGCTCCTCGCCGCCGACGTGCCGGCGCGGCTCGTCGCCGCGGTGAGCGAACCGCCCGAACCGGGGGTCGTCCTGGTCACCGCCGCCCCGGCCGCGCGTGGCTTCGTCGCACCGGAGCTCAAGCTCGCCGTCCTCACCGAGGCCGACCTCACCGGCCGTGCCGGGACCTCGACCCGCGACATGCGCACGATGCCCTCGCGTCGTCGCTCCATGGTCGACCCGCTGGCCCTGCGTCCCGGCGACCACGTCGTGCACGAGCAGCACGGGGTCGGCAAGTTCGTCGAGCTCACGGCGCGCACGATCGGCTCCGGAGCGAACACCAGCACCCGTGAGTACCTCGTGATCGAGTACGCCTCCTCCAAGAGAGGTCAGCCGGGCGACCGCCTCTACGTGCCCACCGACCAGCTCGACCAGGTGACCAAGTACGTCGGCGGCGAGGCGCCGAGCCTGAACCGGATGGGCGGCTCGGACTGGTCGAAGACGAAGGGCAAGGCGCACAAGGCCGTCAAGGAGATCGCCGGGGAGCTGATCCGCCTGTACTCCGCACGGATGGCCACGCCGGGCCACGCCTTCAGCCCCGACACCCCGTGGCAGGCCGAGCTCGAGGACGCCTTCGCCTACGTCGAGACCCCCGACCAGCTCGTCACGATCGACGAGGTCAAGGCCGACATGGAGAAGCCGTACCCGATGGACCGGCTCGTCTGCGGCGACGTCGGCTACGGAAAGACGGAGATCGCCGTGCGGGCCGCGTTCAAGGCGGTCCAGGACGGCAAGCAGGTCGCCGTCCTGGTCCCGACGACGCTGCTGGTCCAGCAGCACATCGACACCTTCAGCGAGCGGTACGCCCAGTTCCCGGTGACGGTGAAGGCGCTCTCGCGCTTCCAGAGCGACGCGGAGTCCAAGGAGGTCGTCGACGGCCTGGCGGACGGAAGCGTCGACGTCGTCATCGGCACGCACCGGCTCATCACCGGCCAGGTGAAGTTCAAGGACCTCGGCCTGGTGGTGATCGACGAGGAGCAGCGCTTCGGGGTCGAGCACAAGGAGACCCTCAAGGCGCTGCGCACCGACGTCGACGTGCTCGCGATGAGTGCGACGCCGATCCCGCGCACCATGGAGATGGCCGTCACCGGCATCCGCGAGATGTCCACCCTCGCCACGCCCCCGGAGGAGCGCCATCCTGTCCTGTCCTACGTCGGCGCCTACGAGGAGAAGCAGGTCACCGCGGCGATCCGGCGCGAGCTGCTCCGCGAGGGCCAGGTGTTCTACGTGCACAACCGGGTGGAGTCGATCGACCGGGCGGCTGCCCGGCTCTCCGAGCTCGTCCCGGAGGCCCGGATCGCCGTCGCCCACGGGAAGATGGGTGAGCACCAGCTGGAGCAGGTCATCGTCGACTTCTGGGAGAAGCGGTTCGACGTGCTGGTCAGCACGACGATCGTGGAGACCGGACTGGACATCTCCAACGCGAACACGCTCATCCTCGAGCGCGCCGACCTGCTGGGCCTGTCCCAGCTGCACCAGCTCCGTGGGCGGGTCGGTCGTGGCCGCGAACGCGCCTATGCCTACTTCATGTACCCGCCGGAGCGGCCCCTGACCGAGACCGCCCACGACCGCCTCCAGACGATCGCCGCCAACACCGAGCTCGGCTCCGGCATGGCCGTGGCGATGAAGGACCTCGAGATCCGCGGCGCCGGCAACCTGCTCGGCGGGGAGCAGTCCGGGCACATCGCCGGTGTCGGCTTCGACCTGTACATCCGGATGGTCGGGGAGGCGGTCGCCGCCTTCCGCGGCGAGCCGGACCCGACGCCGGCCGACGTGACCCTCGAGCTGCCGGTCGACGCGCACGTGCCGACGAGCTACATCGAGCACGAGCGCCTGCGGCTGGAGGCGTACCGGAAGATCGCCGATGCCACGACGGCCCAGGCGCTCGCCGCCGTCCGTGAGGAGCTCCTGGACCGCTACGGACCCTTGCCCCCGGCCGTCGACTCGCTGCTGGAGGTCGCGACCTTCCGCAACCTGGCGCGCAGCGTCGGGCTGACCGACGTCACGGCCCAGGGGACGATGGTCCGGTTCGCCCCGGTCGATCTTCCCGAGTCCGCGGAGCTTCGCCTGCGACGCCTGTATCCCGGGACGATCCTCAAGCCGGCGCTGCGCACGGTGCTCGTCCCGTTCCCGCGCACCGCGAAGGTGGGCGGCCGGCCGCTGGCCGGTCAGGAGATCCTCGCCTGGGTGCGCCAGCTCGTCGAGCAGGTGCTGGTCCGCGCGGCGGCATGAGCGACGTCCGCACCGTGGCGTTTGCCGCCTACGATGGGCTCCGCACGGGTGCCGCCGGTCACCCGAGGTCTCAGGAGGTCGTGCAGGTGAGGAATGCCAGGTCAGCGTTCGGCGCCGTCGTCGTCGGGCTCTCACTCGCGGTGCTGCTGTCGGCGTGCTCCATCCGCCCGGGCGCCGCCGCTGTCGTCGACGGCAAGGTGATCTCCCAGAGCGAGCTCGAGACGGCGCAGGTGGAGGTCGCGCCCCTCATCGCCGGGATCACACCCTCCGACATCCTCGCGGTGCTCATCGCCGCGCCGATCTACCTGCAGGCCGCTTCCGACAACGGCGTGGGCGTCTCCGAGGCCGACGCGGAGAAGCTGCTCGTGGCCACCGCCACGCAGGCCGGCCTGCCTGCCGACCGCGTCTACGGCGAAGGGGCCCTCGACATCGCCCGCCTCTCGCTGGCGAGCAGCAACCTCTCCAAGCTCGACGGGGCCGATGCGATCCTCGCGGAGGTCCAGGCGGCCGTCGGCAAGCAGACGGTCGTCGTCAACCCGCGCTACGGCACGTTCGACCCGGCCTCCGGCACGGTCACGCTCGCCGAGCCGCAGTGGATCGTCCCCACCCCGCCCCAGTGACCGACGCCGAGGGGACCGAGCCCAGCTCCCTCGCCGACCTGGTGGCGGTGATGGATCGGCTGCGCTCGCCCGGCGGCTGCCCCTGGGACGCCGAGCAGACGCATGCCTCGCTCATCCCGTACGCGATCGAAGAGGTCTTCGAGGTCGCCGAGGCCATCGAGACCGGCGACCGGGCGAACCTGCGCGAGGAGCTCGGAGACCTCCTCCTGCAGGTCGTGTTCCACGCCCGCGTCGCGCAGGAGGACGCCGACGACCCCTTCGACGTGCAGGACGTCGCCGCCGGGATCGCCGAGAAGCTGCGCCGCCGGCACCCGCACGTCTTCGCGGAGACCGAGGACCTGGGCGGGGCCGAGGAGGTCCACCGACGCTGGGAGCAGCTCAAGCGAGCCGAGAAGGACCGCGACTCCGTCTTCGACGGGATCCCCTTGGCGATGCCATCGCTCGCCAGGGCGCAGAAGGTTCTCGGCCGCTCCGCCAGGGCTGGCCTGCCCGTCCCGGTGGGTGTCGAGCTGTCCGGTGAGGAGGTCCTTGGTGACCTCCTCCTGGCGATCGCCGCCGCCGCGCAGGCCGTTGGCCTCGACGCCGAGACGGCGCTGAGGTCGGCCGTCCGGCGCTTCGAGGCCACGTCGAGGGACGCGGAGCGGGACGGACGGACCGAGGACCGCTGAGGCGCGGCCGCCCCCTGCCCTAGTACCCCCAGGGGTACCGTCGGCGGGCCCTTGGTCACGGCTCGTGCCCGTCACGGTCGGAGATGATGCGCAGGCATGGTGCACGTCCCGACCGTGAACGCCGCTGACAACGCAGTCAGCCCGCGGTATGCGATCGGCTTCGCGATAGCGTGCCGTCGTCGCCCGGTCTGCTGACGGACGGACCACCCCGGTCCGCCCACAGCATCTCGCGGGGACGCGCGCCAGTCGTCCAGCGGCATCCGACACCGGGTGCGCCTACGAGGCACAGGGAGTGGCAGATGAGGATCGGGGTCCCACGCGAGGCACGACCGGGCGAACGGCTGGTCGCGGCGACGCCCACGACGGTCGCTCAGCTCACGAAGCTCGGGTACGAGGTCGTCGTCGAGTCGGGCGCCGGAGTCGCGGCGAACCTGGCAGACGACGCCTATGTCGCCTCGGGCGCGACGATCGGCGACGCGGCGTCCGTGTGGCAGTCGGACATCGTCGCCGCAGTGAACACCCCGACCGACGCCCAGCTGGCGTCGCTGTCGCCGGGCGCCGTCCTGGTCTCGATGATGGCGCCGGCGGCCCATCCCGAGCTGGTGGCGACGCTTGCGGAGCGCAAGGTCACCGGGATGGCCCTGGACGCCGTTCCGCGGATCTCCCGCGCGCAGGCGCTCGACGTGCTGAGCACGCTGTCCAACGTCGCGGGCTACCGCGCGGTGATCGAGGCCGCCGAGTCCTACGGCGGGATGTTCACCGGGCAGGTCACGGCCGCGGGCAAGACCCCGCCGGCGCATGTCTTCGTGATCGGCGCGGGTGTGGCCGGTCTGGCCGCGATCGGCACGGCGGCCAGCCTCGGCGCCCAGGTCCGGGCCTTCGACGTCCGCCCGGAGGTCGGCGAGCAGATCGAGTCGATGGGCGCGCAGTTCGTCCAGGCAGAAGCAGCGCAGCAGCAGGTGAGCTCCGACGGCTACGCCGCGGCCCTCACCGACGAGCAGGAGCTGCTCACCGCCGTCATGTACGCCGCCGAGTCGGCCAAGGCCGACGTCGTCATCACGACGGCCCTCGTCCGTGGCTTCGCTCCCAGGACGATCTCGGCCGCGATGGTCGCCGCGATGAAGCCGGGCAGCGTCATCGTCGACCTCGCGGCCTCCGGCGGCGGCAACTGCGAGCTGACCGTTCCCGGGGAGAAGATCGTCACCGAGAACGGCGTGACCATCATCGGCTGGACGGACCTGACGAGCCGGTTGCCCAAGCACACCTCGCAGCTGTTCGGCACGAACATCGTCCACCTCATGGCGCTGCTCACCCCCGGCAAGGACGGCGAGCTGGTGCTCGACCTCGAGGACCCGGTGCAGCGAGGGATGACGGTGACCCATGCCGGCGAGGTGCTCTGGCCACCACCGCCCGTCCAGGTCTCCGCAGCGCCGGCGGCTCTCGCGCCGGTCGTGGTCCAGGACCCGGTCGTGGTGGCAGCACTGGCGGCCGCGGCCCATGCGGCCAAGGCCCGGCGCCGGCTGCTCTCCTCCGGGATCGCCGCGGCGCTGGTCATCCTCGCGGTGACCTTCTCCCCGGCGAGCCTCGCGGGGTACTTCACCGTGTTCGCGCTCGCCGTGGTGGTCGGCTACTACGTGATCAGCGGTGTCTCGCACTCGCTGCACACGCCGCTGATGGCCCAGACGAACGCGATCTCCGGGATCATCCTGGTCGGCGCCCTGCTCCAGATCGGCTCGACGGACCTGTCGGTCGCGATCATGTCCTTCGTCGCGGCGACGATCGCCTCGATCAACATCTTCGGCGGTTTCCTGGTGTCCTACCAGATGCTCGGCATGTTCCGTAAGGAGGCATGAGCATGCTGCTCCAGTTCATCCAGGCGCTCTACATCGTCGCCGGAGTGATGTTCATCCTGTCGCTCGCCGGGCTGTCCAAGCCGACCACCGCGCGGATGGGCAACATCATCGGCATGGTCGGCATGGTGCTGGCCCTCGGTGCGACCATCACGCACTCCCTCTACCTCTCGGCGAACGAGCCGAACCGGCGCTCCGTCGCCCTCACGCTGCTGCTCATCGTCGTGGTGCTCGGCATCGGCGCGACGATCGGCACCCCGATCGCGCGCAAGGTCGAGATGACCCAGATGCCGGAGCTCATTGCGATGCTGCACTCCTTCGTCGGCATGGCGGCCGTCCTCGTCGGCTTCAACTCGTTCATCGCCCCGGAGGGGCAGTCCGGAGCGGTGCACCTCGTCGAGGTCGCCCTGGGGGTGTTCATCGGCGCCTACACCTTCACCGGCTCCGTCGTCGCCTACCTCAAGCTCTCGGCGAGGATGACGTCCAAGCCCTTGGTGCTCCCCGGTCGGAACGGGCTGAACCTCGGGGCGTTCCTCGTGTTCTTCGCGCTGACGATCTGGCTCGTGGTGATCCCGGCGAGCAGCACGGGCCTCGGCGTCGCGGTGGTCGCAGGGGTCGCCCTGATCGGCTTCGCGCTCGGCTTCCACATGGTGGCGGCGATCGGTGGCGGCGACATGCCCGTCGTCGTCTCGATGCTCAACAGCTACTCGGGCTGGGCAGCTGCTGCCGCCGGCTTCATGCTCGGCAACAACCTGCTCATCATCACCGGTGCCCTCGTCGGATCCTCCGGCGCGATCCTGTCCTACATCATGTGCCGCGCGATGAACCGCTCGTTCATCTCGGTGATCCTCGGTGGGTTCGGGGTCGAGGGTGGCACCGTCGTGGCCGGCGAGGTCGAGCACGGGGAGCACCACGAGATCCAGGCCGTTGCCGTCGCCGACCTCCTCATGGAGGCGCGTCGAGTCATCATCACGCCGGGCTACGGGATGGCCGTCGCGAAGGCGCAGTACCCGGTGGCGGAGCTCGTGCACCGGCTCCGGGCAGCCGGCGTCGACGTGAAGTTCGGCGTCCACCCTGTCGCCGGTCGTCTTCCCGGGCACATGAACGTGCTCCTCGCCGAGGCGAAGGTGCCGTACGACATCGTGCTCGAGATGGACGAGATCAACGGCGACTTCGCCTCGACCGACGTCGTCCTCGTGATCGGCGCGAACGACACGGTGAACCCCGCGGCCCTCGACGACCCGAGCTCGCCGATCGCCGGGATGCCGGTGCTCGAGGTCTGGAAGGCGAAGGAGGTCATCGTCTTCAAGCGCTCGATGGCCACCGGGTACGCCGGGGTGCAGAACCCGCTGTTCTTCAAGGAGAACACCGCGATGCTGTTCGGCGACGCCAAGGTGCAGGTCGAGGCGATCATCGCCGCGCTGCCCGTGACGGCGGCCGTCTGACTCGGTCCGGCGAGCAGTCCGGTGAACGCCGGGTCCGCAGCTGCGGGCCCGGCGTTCGCTGTCCCAGCCCGTGGATGGGTCCTGGGAGCGTCCCGCCCCGCGCACCGCGAACGGCACTACGCTGGACGGTGGCCGGTTGACGAAGACCGGTAGCCGGGACCGGCTGCCGACCGTTCGCACCAGCGAGCGGGTGGCGCCGGAGAAGTGTCCAGCAATCCACGAATCGTTCGTCCGAAGGAGCTTCCGTGGCCACAATCGAGGCCGTAGGCGCCCGCGAGATCCTTGACTCGCGCGGCAACCCCACTGTGGAGGTCGAGGTCGCCCTCGACGACGGCACCATCGCTCGCGCAGGTGTGCCCTCGGGCGCATCGACCGGCGCGTTCGAGGCCGTCGAGCGCCGTGACGGCGACAAGGCCCGCTACATGGGCAAGGGTGTCCAGGACGCTGTCGCAGCCGTCATGGACGAGATCGCCCCCGAGCTCATCGGGTTCGAGGCGACCGAGCAGCGTCTGGTCGACCAGGCACTGATCGAGCTCGACGGCACGCCCAACAAGGGCAAGCTCGGCGCGAACGCCATCCTCGGCGTCTCGATGGCTGTGGCGAAGGCCGCTGCCGACTCCGCCGACCTGCCGCTCTTCCGCTACCTCGGCGGTCCGAACGCGCACGTGCTTCCCGTCCCGATGATGAACATCCTCAACGGTGGGTCGCACGCCGACTCCAACGTCGACATCCAGGAGTTCATGGTCGCGCCGATCGGCCCGTCCACCTACCGCGAGGCCCTGCGCACCGGCGCAGAGGTCTACCACTCCCTGAAGTCCGTGCTGAAGAGCAAGGGCCTGGGGACCGGCCTCGGCGACGAGGGCGGCTTCGCCCCCAACCTGCCGAGCAACCGGGCAGCCCTCGACCTCATCCTCGTCGCGATCGAGCAGGCCGGATTCGTCCCGGGCAAGGACGTCGGCCTCGCGCTCGACGTCGCCGCCACGGAGTTCTTCAAGGACGGCGCCTACCAGTTCGAGGGCAAGGCCACCTCGCCGGCCGAGATGATCGCCTTCTACGAGTCCCTCGTCGCGAACTACCCGCTGGTCTCCATCGAGGACCCGCTGTCGGAGGACGAGTGGGGCTCCTGGGCCGAGCTCGTCTCCAAGGTCGGCGACCGCGTGCAGATCGTCGGCGACGACCTGTTCGTCACCAACCCGGAGCGACTGGCCCGCGGCATCGCCGAGAAGTCGGCGAACTCGCTGCTGGTCAAGCTCAACCAGATCGGCACGCTGTCGGAGACCCTCGACGCCGTGACGATGGCGCAGCGCGCCGGCTTCACCGCGATGGTCTCGCACCGTTCGGGTGAGACCGAGGACGTGACGATCGCCGACCTGGCGGTCGCGACCAACTGCGGTCAGATCAAGACCGGTGCCCCCGCCCGTGGCGAGCGCATCAACAAGTACAACCAGCTGCTCCGCATCGAGGAGGAGCTGGACGACGCCGCCCGCTACGCCGGGGCGAGCGCGTTCCCGCGCTGGAAGGCCTGAGCCTTCGGGCTCGTGAACGACCAGCTCTGCTGAACGACTGAAGGGTCCGGCACCCAGGTGCCGGACCCTTCCGTCGTCCCGGGCCCGCGTCCTGCTGCTCAGGGTGTCGGTGCGACGCTCTCCACCTCCACCGCCGGCCCCTCGTCGACCGTCGAGGGCGACGAGGTGGTGATGACGAAGAGGAGCGGCCCGATCACCAGCGTGAGGGGGATCAGCACGCCCCCCAGGACGGCCGTGACGACCCAGGGGGTGCGGTGCCCGGGATGGCGGCGCGCGCCGACGATGCCGACCATGAGGAGCACCAGGGGCAGCAGCAGCAGGGCCGGCGGGAACACGACGGCCAGGGCGATCCCCGCGACCGCGGCGACGGCGAGCAGGACCCGCGCACGGGAAGACAGGGGAGCCGGCGGGACGGCCGGGGCGGGGGGCGGCAGCCAGGCCGGGACCACGGCGGGCGCAGCCGCCCCGTCCGGCGCCCACGCCGCGACCACCGTGTCGACCGAGCCGAGCGTGGTGAGCGACGCCTCCACGTCGGCCGAGGTCGCCGGCCGGCCGAGCCCCGCCAGGTCGGCCTCGACATGCTCGCGCACCGAGGCGACGATGTCTGCCCGCTCGCCGGGATCAGCGGAGGCGAGCCGGCGCTCGAGGTCCGCGACGTAGGCGTCGAGAACGGCACCCCCCGGTCGTGAGTCGATCATGACTCGTCTCCTTCCATGCATCGGGACACGGCAGTGGCGAAGGGATCCCAGACCTCCATGAAGCCGCTCAGGGCGTCGCGGCCGTCCGGGGTGAGCGTGTAGTAGCGCCGGGGCGGCCCGTGCGGGGAGTCCGCCCAGGTGGTGTCGACCCAGCCGCGCCGGCGCAAGCGCGCCAGGAGCGGGTAGAGGGTGCCCTCGGAGTCCACGAGCCTCCGGTCCGTACCGAGGGATCGCGCGAGCTCCTGCCCGTACGACGGGCCCGCACGCAGGCTCGCGAGGATGCAGTACTCGAGCGTCCCCCTGCGCAGGTGGGTGAGCATCTCGGTCCGCCCGGGGCCGCCGCCCTCTGGTTCCATGCCTCGCAACATACTGGTGTGGCTCGATAGCGTCAACGGTCCCGGATCCGCGACGCACGGGCGTCGCTGCGCGGCAAGCAGTCCCTGTGGTGGGACGATCGGGCCATGAGTCGTCGGCCCACCATGTCGCGCGCCCGCAGCGCGGCGGGCGGGAACGGTCGCGCCGGGAGCCGATCGGGCTCCGGCGGGGTCTCCGGCCCGGGACGGGCCCGGGAGACGGGGCCAGGGAGGTCGCCCCGGTCGCCGCATGTGCCCGGCCGCGCGCGCATCCTCTCGGTGCGCTCCCTCGTCCTCGCCGTGAGCCTGCTCGTCGGGTTCACGATCGTCTTCCCGACCGTTCGTGGGTACCTCGGCCAGCAGGTCAGGCTCTCCTCGCTGGCGGCAGAGGTCTCGGCCTCCGAGCAGCACGAGAAGGACCTCCAGGCCGAGCTCGACCGCTGGGGCACCGACGCCTACGTCGCAGCCCAGGCGCGCGAGCGGCTCGGCTACGTCCTTCCCGGGGAGACCGCGTACCGGGTGATCGACCCCGAGACGGTCGTCGAGGCGCCCGTCGTCCAGAGCACGGATCCCGAGGCGGCATCGGGTGCCGCCCTGCCCATCGGCGGTGCGGTCGCGCCCTGGTACACCACGATCTGGGACTCGGTCCGGCTCGCCGGTGCGAGCGAGGTGCCTCCCGCGTCGGCAGACGTCGAGGGGAGCGGGGGCTGATGCTGGCGCCGGACGGTGCGGCGCCCGGTGGCTCGGCCGTGAGCGAGGCGGATCTGCACACCCTCGCCGAGCAGCTCGGCCGGTTGCCCCGGGGGGTCGTGGCGATCGCCGCGCGTTGCGTCTGCGGGCGCCCGACCGTCGTCCGCACGGCACCGCGACTGCCCGACGGGACCCCGTTCCCGACGACCTTCTACCTCACCCACCCCCGGGCCGTCGCTGCCGTCTCCACGCTCGAGGCGACCGGAACGATGCGCGAGATGAACGACAGGCTCGCGGTCGACGAGGGGCTCGCCGCCGGCCATCGGCGTGCGCACGAGGACTACCTGCTGCGGCGTGCGGAGCTCGGTGAGGTCCCCGAGATCGACGGGATCTCCGCCGGCGGCATGCCCACCCGCGTCAAGTGCCTGCACGTGCTCGTCGGGCACGCGCTCGCCGTCGGACCGGGGGTCTCCCCGCTGGGTGACGAGGCGCTCGCGCTCGTCGCCGAGACCTGGCGCCCTGAGGTCTGCACCTGCCCGTGACGGCAGCGCCCCACCGACCTGGCAGGCTTGTCCCATGACTCGTGTGGCTGCCATCGACTGCGGGACCAACTCGATCCGTCTGCTCGTCGCCGACGTCGACCTGGCGGCAGGGACGCTGACCGATGTCGTGCGCCTGATGGAGGTCGTCCGGCTCGGCCAGGGCGTGGACCGGACGGGCCGGATCGCCCCGGAGGCGATGGAGCGGACCCTCGACGCCTGCCGGCGGTACGCGGCCCAGGCGCGCGAGCTCGGGGCCGGACCGGTCCGGTTCGTCGCGACCTCGGCGTCGCGCGACGCCGAGAACCGCCAGGAGTTCGTCGACGGGGTCCGTGCGGCCTTCGGCGTCGAGCCCGAGGTCGTCAGCGGGACCGAGGAGGCAGCGCTCGCCTTCCGCGGGGCGACCGGTGCCCTCGCCGACCGGTTCCCCGGCCCGTACCTCGTCGTCGACCTCGGTGGCGGCTCGACGGAGCTCGTCCTCGGGACGACCTCGCCCGTCGCCTCCTGGTCGATGGACGTCGGCTGCGTGCGGATGACCGAGCGCCACTTCGCCGGCAACCCGCCGACCGCGCAGGAGATCGCTGCCGCCAGCGCCGATATCGAGGCCGCCCTCGACCTCGCGGGCAAGGCCGTCCCGCTCGGCCGCACTGCCACGCTCGTCGGCCTGGCCGGAACGGTCACGACGGTCACCGCCCATGCGCTCGACCTCGACGAGTACGACCCCGAGCTCATCGACGGTTCCGTGCTGCCCGTCGACAGGGTCCTGACCTCGTGCCGGGTGCTGCTGGGCATGTCGAGCAGGCGTCGCGCGGCACTGCCCTTCATGCACCCCGGCCGGGTCGACGTCATCGGCGCCGGGGCCCTCGTGTGGTCAGGGGTGGTGAGCCGCGTGCGGGCGGAGGTCGGCCGGGCCGGTGGGCGGTTGAGCACGGTCGTCACCTCGGAGCACGACATCCTCGACGGCATCGCCTGGAGCGCAGCCGAGCGCGGCTGACCTCCCGCCTCGCACCCCGTTCCTCGTCTCGCGCCCCCGGGTGCGACACGCGGTACAACGCTCTCGATGGTAATGCGTAGTGCGTAGTAGCATGCGTGGTGGGGGTGCGGGCGGGGGGGCCCCCACCCCCCCCACAACGCGGAGACCAGCGTGGACACAACCCCCCGGCGCAAAGGGGTGCTCCCACGACCCCGGCAGGGCCTCGTGGTCCC
>JBBRGX010000073.1:0-13258 GCA_038223605.1 Actinomycetales bacterium
CCGCGAGATGCCCTGGGTGCACAAGGGCAAGATCCGCAAGCGTCACGTCACCCAGCTCGCGCTCTCCTTCGACCACCGCCTCATCGACGGTGGCCTCGGCTCCCGGCTCCTCGCCGACGTCGCGGCCGTCCTCCAGGAGCCGGGCCAGGCGCTCGTCTGGGGCTGAGCCGCACTGCCGCATCGGGCGCCGCGGCTGCCGCACCGTCGGCACCGGCACCCGCGGCGCCGGCACCCGCGGCGCCGGCGGGGGTGGTGCGGGGTCGCGGCGCCCTGCGGTGCCAATCCTCAGAACCCCGCCGGTGGCAGGATGGGTGCGGCGACGATGCCGAGGTGGAGGCTGAGGATGACCGCGACCCATGAGTCATCGAGCGCCGACGTCGAGCGAGCGAGCCGAGGGCCGGCTCGACCGGCCGACGACGCCGACCTCCCGGCCGATCCGCCCGAGGCCCGCCCCGTCGCGCGGATCCCCGCCGAGCGGATCGCCCACCTCCTGGGCCTCGCGGCCGTCGCCGGCACCGGCGCGGACCCGATCCGCGTCCACTCCCCGATCGACGGGACCCTCCTCGCGGAGGTCCCCCGCGGCACCCCGGACGACGTCGTGGCCGCCGTCGCCAGGGCGCGCACCGCCCAGCCGGCATGGGAGGCCGCTCCGCTGCGCCGGCGCACCGCGCTCCTGCTCCGCGTCCACGACCTGCTGCTCGACGAGCGCGAGCAGCTGCTCGACCTCGTCCAGGCCGAGACCGGCAAGGCGCGCGTCGGCGCTCTCGAGGAGCTCCTCGACGCCGCGATGACCGCGCGCTTCTACGCCCACCACGCCCGGCGGCTGCTGCGCCCGCGCGTCAGGCAGGGGGCGGTGCCCCTGCTGACCAGCGCGCAGGTCCGGCAGGTCCCGCAAGGCGTCGTCGGCATCATCAGCCCGTGGAACTACCCGCTGACCCTGGCGATCTCCGATGCGCTCGCTGCGCTCGTCGCCGGAAACGCCGTGGTGATCAAGCCCGACTCCCGTACCCCCGTGACGGCGCTCGCGATGGCGGACCTCCTGGCGCGAGCCGGGTTGCCGGACGGCCTGTACAGCGTCGTGCCCGGGGCCGGGGCCGAGCTCGGGACACCGTTGATCGACGGCGTGGACCACCTCATGTTCACCGGCTCCACGGCGACCGGCCGCCACGTCGCGGAGCAGTGCGGTCGCCGACTGATCGCCTGCACCGCCGAGCTCGGCGGGAAGAACCCGATGCTCGTCCTGGCGGACGCCGACCTGCAGCGTGCGGTCGACGGTGCGGTCTGGGCCTGCTTCTCCACCGCCGGCCAGCTCTGCGTGAGCATCGAACGGATCTACGTCGAGGACGCCGTGTACGACGCGTTCGTGCCGGCCCTCGTCGATCGGGTGCGCTCGATGCGGCTCGCCGTCGGCTACGGCTGGGACGCCGAGATGGGCACGCTGATCAGCCAGGAGCAGCTGGACACCGTGTCCGGCCACGTCGCCGACGCGGTCGCCCACGGCGCACGCCTGCTGACCGGCGGTCGCGCCCGGCCTGACCTCGGCCCCTACGCCTACGAGCCCACCCTGCTCGCCGGGGTCACCGATGCGATGGTCCTCGCCCGCTCGGAGACGTTCGGCCCCGTGGTGAGCATCTTTCGCGTCCGCGACGAGGACGAGGCCGTGACCAGGGCGAACGACTCCTCCTACGGCCTCAACGCGAGCGTCTGGTCGACCGCTCGGCACGGGCGACGGGTCGCGGCCCGACTGCGGGCCGGGTCGGTCAACGTGAACGAGGGCTACGCGGCGGCCTGGGGCTCGCACGGTGCCCCGATCGGCGGGATGAAGCAGTCGGGCCTCGGCCGCCGCCACGGTTCCGAGGGGCTTCTCTCCTACACCGAACCGCTCACCATCGCGACTCAACGCCTGCTGCCGCTCGGACCGCTCCCGAGGGTCGACCACGAGCTCTGGGCCCGCTGGATGTCCCGCGGGGTCCGCGCGATGAGGTGGATCCGATGAGCGGCCGACGTGCTGTCGTGCTGGAGCGGTCGACGGTCCTGATCACCGGCGCGGCCAGCGGGATCGGCAGGCGGATGGCGCTGGTGGCAGCCCGCCGCGGGGCCGGCGTCGTGCTCTGGGACCTGTCCGCCGAGGGCGCCGAGGCGGTGCGCGCGGAGATCGTTGCCATGGGCGGACGGGCCTGGGCCTTCGCCGTCGACGTCACCGACCGGTACGCCGTCGACGCGGCGGCGGTCGAGGTCCTCGCGCTCGGCCCGGTCGACGTGATCGTCAACAACGCGGGCGTGGTCACGGGCACCACCCTCCTGGATGCGGACCCGGCGGCGATCGAGCGGACCTTCGCCGTCAACACCCTGGCGCTGTCCTGGGTGACCAAGGCCTTCCTGCCGGGGATGGTCGCCCGCCGCCGGGGGTCGGTCGTGACGATCGCCAGCGCCGCCGGGCTGATCGGCGTCGCCCGGCAGACCGACTACTCGGCGAGCAAGTTCGCCGCCGTCGGGTTCACCGAGTCGTTGCGGGCGGAGATGCGCAAGGACGCCACCGGCGTCCGCACACTCCTGGTCTGCCCCTTCTTCATCGACACGGGGATGTTCGCCGGGGTGCGGTCGAGGTTCCCGTTGCTGCTGCCGATCCTGCGTCAGGACGAGGTCGCCACGGCGGTGATCGACGCGATCGAGCGGGGGCGCGAGGTGCTGATGATGCCGCCGCTGGTGCGCGCCGTCCCGGTGCTACGCGCTCTTCCCACCGGTCTCTTCGACCGGCTCGCGGACCTGCTCGGCATCAACGCCACCATGGACCACTTCGTTGGCCGGCGCGGCGGGCACGCCGGCGAGGGCGAGACCCTCCGCTGAGAGGTCGGTGGACCCGCCCGGCGCCGAGGCGGCGGCGGAGACCGCTGCGGCGTCCTCGTCGATCTGGGTCTGGATGCCGGAGGTCTGCCGCAGCGGCAGCTCCGGGAGCAGGAAGGACAGCGCCCAGCCGGCCACGAGCACGATCGCCGCGACCAGCAGCACCAGCGAGATGCTCGACGTGAACCCCTGAAGCAGCGGGGCCGCGAGCCGCGGGTCGAGCCTGGCGATGAACGAGGTGTCGTTCAGCGACAGTCCGCCGGCGCCCTTCCCGGCGAGCAGGTCGAGCACCGGGGCGTTGTCCGGGTTCGCCTGGACGGCAGGGTCTGCGAGGACGGACTGGAACGCCGGCGTCGTCGCCGCGCTCGCGAAGGCGCTGCCGATCTTGTCGCCGACGGTCGAGAAGAGGATCGAGAGGAAGATCGCCGTGCCGAGCGTCCCGCCCATCTGACGGAAGAACAGCGAGGAGGAGGTCGCGACGCCCATGTCCTGCGGCGGGACGGCGTTCTGCACCGCGAGCACCAGCGGCTGGAAGCAGAAGCCGAGGCCGAGGCCGAAGATGGCCGAGCGCCAGCTGACCTCGACCAGCGAGGAGTCCGCCAGGAGGCGTGAGAGGAACGCGGCACCGACGACGAGCAGGAAGGTCCCGGTCACCGGGAACACCTTGTAGCGCCCAGTCCTGGCGATCGCCTGGCCGGCGACGACCGAGCCGAGCATGATCCCGAGCGTCAGCGGCAGCAGGGCGAGGCCGGCCGTGGAGGGTGTCATGCCCTTGGCGATCTGCAGGTACAGCGGGAGCGTCGCGAGCCCGCCGAACATGCCCATGCCGATCACCACGTTGACCATCGCGCCGACGGAGAAGGTGCGGTTCGTGAAGAGGTAGAGCGGCAGGAGGGCCTCGTTCTTGGCCCGGTGCTCGGCAAGCAGGAAGAGCACGATGCCGACGGCGCCGGTGGCGTACATCGCGAAGGCACGCCCCGAGCTCCAGCCCCACTCGCGGCCCTGCTCGGCGATGACCAGCAGCGGCACGAGGGCCATGACGAGCATCAGTGCGCCCTGCCAGTCGATGCGGTGGCTCATGCGGCGCATCGGCAGGTGCAGCACGCGGACGATGACGATCATCCCGACGATGCCGAACGGGATGTTGACCAGGAAGATCCAGCGCCAGCCGGTGATGCCCAGGACGCTGTTCGCCCCGGCGAAGAAGCCGCCGATGATCGGGCCGAGGACGGACGAGGTGCCGAAGACGGCCAGGATGTAGCCCTGATACTTGGCGCGGTCCCGCGGGCTGAGCAGGTCGCCGAGGATCGTGATCGCGAGCGACATCAGACCGCCGCCGCCGAGGCCCTGGATCGCCCGGTACACCGCCAGCTGGTACATCGTGGTCGCGGTGCCGGAGAGCAGCGAGCCGAGGAGGAAGAGGGCGATCGCCGCGAGGTAGTACGGCTTGCGACCGTGGATGTCGGAGAGCTTCCCGTACAGCGGCGTGGCGATCGTCGAGGTGATCAGGTACGCCGTCGTCACCCAGGCCTGCAGGGACAGACCGTTGAGGTCGTCACCGATGGTGCGGATCGCGGTCGCGACGATGGTCTGGTCAAGGGCGGCGAGGAACATGCCCATCATCAGTCCACCGAGGATGGTGACGATCTGCCGATGGGTCGGCGCGGTGAAGACGGTGCCCGTCGCGGGCGCAGAGGAAGCGGTGGCCACGGCGACACGCTACGACCGCCCGGTGACATCCGCCCCTTCGCGTCCAGGGACGGAGGTCCCGTTCCGCTCGGGGCGAACGGTCAGCGGATCTACGCTGAGCGGGTGCCCACCGCCACGCGTCGTCCCTCCGCCGGCCGGGCGCGCCGGGCCGGGGCCGGTGGCCCCGACGACCCGGCGCTGGCCCGTCCGTCGACCGAGGCGCCCGGACCCGAGCCGAGGCCCGCGCGCTGGGGGGTGCTCGCCGGGGGCGCGCTCGCGGTGATCGCCGTCCTCGCGGCGACGATCGCGGCCCGCGCCGGCGTGGTCGACCTGCTCGACCCGGGCTCCCTGGTCCGCTGGGGCGACCCGATCGCGACCGTGCTGTCCGAGCTGGCCGGGTCGGTCGCCCTCGGCGGGCTCGTCCTCGCCGCCTTCGTGCTGCCCCGCGCCGGGGGCCGAGCAGGCAGCGACGGGGCGGCCTGGCCTGCCGTCATCCGGGTCGCCGCGAGCGCTGCCGCGGTCTGGACGCTCGTCACTCTGGTCCAGGTGGTCCTCTCCTACGGGACGATCGCCGGGATCCGGCTCGACGACCCGCAGTTCGGGCCCGGCCTCGGCCTGTACCTCACCTCGATCTCGCTCGGCAGGATCGAGCTGTCTGTCGTGGTCGTCGCCGCTCTGACCAGCGTCGCCGCGCTGCTCGTGCGGTCCCCGCTCGGGGCTCTGCTGACCGCGATCCTCGCCGCCGTCGCGCTCGCCCTGCAGTCGCAGACGGGACATGCCGCCGGGGACGTGAGCCACGAGCTGGCGATCTCGACGATGTTCCTGCACCTGCTCTCGGCAGCGATCTGGATCGGCGGGCTGGGGGCGCTCGCGCTCGTCGCGCGCCGGCTCGGCCGGGACCTCGCGCCGTCGGTCGCCCGGTACTCGACGATCGCCGCCTGGTGCTACGTCGGGGTCTCGGTGTCAGGACTGGTGAACGCCGTGCTGCGGATGGACGCGGTCGGTGAGCTCGTCACGACGCGCTACGGGCAGCTGGTGCTGGTCAAGGTGGTCCTGCTCGTGGGGCTCGGCCTCGCCGGCCTCGCCCATCGCCGCGTCGTCGTCCCCCTGCTGCGCTCCGCGGACCCCGGCCGAGCGCCGTGGCAGTTCTGGCGCCTGGTCGCCGTCGAGCTCGGGATCATGGGCGCCGTCTCCGGGGTCGCCGTCGCGCTCGCCGCCGCGGAGCCGCCCGCTCGGCTCACGCCGACGGGCAGCCTGACCCCGGCCCAGATCGTCACGGGTCACCTCCTGCCGCCACCGCCGACCTTCGACCAGTGGGTCACCGGTTTCCGCTGGGACCTCGTCTTCGCGCTCGCCGCGCTGTCGGCCGTCCTGGTCTACCTGCGCTGGGTGCGACGCCTGGCCCGGCGTGGCGACGCCTGGCCCGTCGGCCGCACGGTGACCGCCGTCGTCGGCATGGTGGTCTTCGCCTGGGCGACCTCTGGTGGGCCGGCCGTCTACGGCCACGTGCTGCTCAGCGCCCACATGATCGAGCACATGACGCTGATGCTCATCGTGCCGATCTTCCTCGTGCTCTGCGCACCGGTGACCCTCGCCGCACGGGCGCTGCCGGTGCGCACCGACGGGTCGAACGGTCCGCGGGAGTGGCTGCTCGCTCTGGTGAGCTCGCGCTGGGCGCGCATCTTCGCGAACCCGCTGGTCGCGGCGGCGAACTTCGCGGGGTCGTTGTACGTCTTCTACTTCACCGACCTGTTCCGGTACTCGTTGCAGACCTACATCGGGCACGCCGGCATGGTGCTGCACTTCTCGCTCGCCGGGTACCTGTTCCTCAACGGCCTGATCGGGATCGACCCGGGACCCACCCGGCCCGCGTACCCGCTGCGGCTGGTCCTGCTGTTCGCGACGATGGCCTTCCACGCCTTCTTCGGCATCGCCCTGATGATGAACGACGCCCTGCTCGTCCCCGAGTGGTTCGGCCTGCTCGGCCGCACCTGGGGGCCGACGGCGCTCGCCGACCAGGCGGTGGCCGGCGAGATCGTGTGGGGGATCAGCGAGGTCCCGATGCTCGTCGTCGCGATCGTCCTCGCCGTGGCGTGGTCGCGCGCCGACGAGCGCACGGCCCGTCGGACGGACCGCGCCGCCGATCGTGACGGCGACGCGGAGCTCCGTGCGTACAACGCGATGCTGGCGCGTGCGGCCGCCAGGGACGCGCGCCTCGACCAGGAGCGCTGAGCTCAGGACTCGAGGATCCCTCGCACGATGCTGTCCCCCGAGTGCGTGGGGTTGCCGTCGAAGTGCTCCTCGGAGATGTCGACGACCGGGAACTGGCCGAGGTCCAGCCCGGGCGGCAGGTCGAAGGAGCCGGTCGCGCCGTCCAGGACGCCGATGCTGACCAGCTTGGTCACGCCCGTGTCGATGAGCCAGACCTCGTGGTACCCGGACTCGGCCTTGGCGCCGCCGAGGGTGACGACCAGGTGGCGGCTCCCGTCGGCCGAGACCTCGACCGTCGCCTTGCCGGAGGCACCGGTCCAGCCGGGAAGAGCATCCAGCGCGGCGGCCTCGACGACCGCGGGTGCAGGGCTGCCCCGACCGGCCCACAAGGTGGCCCCGCCGCCGCCGACGACGACACCCGCCGCAGCGGCGACGGCGATCCACCGGGCGATCGGACGGCGCGTCGAGCCGCCGGAGGTGCGGCGCGAGCGGTCGCGAAGGACGTGCACCTCGGCGGTCGCCTCCGGGGCCCGCGCCACCGGTCCGGCAGCAGCAGGCTCGGCGGCAGCCGGCTCGGCGGTGACTCCAGGGTCGACGACCTGCTCGGCGGCGGCCCCCGTGAGAACCTCCCCCGGCTCGAGGTCGGCGCTCAGGCCGAGCTCCTCGCGGATCCGGCTCCAGACCTGGACAGGTGGCGCGACGAGCGTGACGCTGCCGTCAGCGGCGACCGCGCGGCCGACGAAGACGGCCGTCGTGAAGGACGCGACCTCCGCGCGGCAGGTCTCGCAGGACTCGAGGTGGTCGCTGGTGGCCCCGTCCAGCGGCTCGCCGAGAGCGGCGAGGGCGAGGTCCTCAGGCTCCGGATGCTTCATGGTCCACCTCCAACCGGTGACGAAGGCGCAGCAGGCTGCGCCGGATATGGCTCTTGACGGTCCCGAGCGGCAGGTCGAGCCGTGCGGCGATCTGGTCGTGCGTGAGGTCCTCCCAGAACGCGAGGGCCAGGATCGTGCGTTGCGGCTCGCCCAGCCTGGTCATCTCGTCGGCGACCATCAGGCGGTCGGCGATGCCGACGGTGTCGGCGTCGACCACCGGGGTGATCGTCGCGACGGCTGCCCGCGTGTCGCGCTGATGGCGGGCCCGGCGGGCGAAGGCGTCGGCGACCACGTTGCGGGTGACCCCGGTCAGCCACGCCGCGAGGGGACCCCGCGCCGGGTCGAAGCCGGATCGGCCGCGCCAGGCGTTGACGAACACCTGCTGCGTGGCGTCCTCCGCGTCGGTGTGATCGCGCAGCGACCTCAGGGCGAGCGTGTGGACGAAGGCCGACCAGCGCCGGTACGCCTCGGCGAGCGCGAGCTCGTCGCCGGCGACGAAGGCGCGGCCGACCTCGGCGTCGTCCCAGGAGGACGGCGGCCGCAGCATGGTCACGTCAGGTCCGGTCAGGTCCGGCCTCCTCGTCGGATCGTGCTTCCCGTGATCGTCATCGTGCCACGTGGGGGCGCTGCTGCGCCGCACTGTGGCGATCGGGATGACGGATGCGGTGCCGCGGCGGTGGTCGTCGAGCCGCGTGACGGTCGCGCTCATCGGACCGGGCTCGCGAGCACGATGATGTTGTCGGCGTAGTGCCGCTCGGCGGGCTGCCAGGCTCCGCCGCAGGTGATGAGGACCAGTCGTGGCGCGCCGTCGCGGGTGAAGACCTGGTCCCAGGCGACGTCGGTCTTCGGCACGAGGCGGACCTCGTCGACCGTGAACGTCGCGGCGGACCCGTCGGCAAGGGTGACGCTCACCTGCGCCCCGGTACCGAGCTCGCGGAGCCGGGCGAAGGGTCCGAGCCCTGCCGAGGCGACGCTGTCGACGTGCGCGGCGATGACGGTGGTCCCCGCCGGCTCACCGGGCGACGAGCCGTAGCGGTACCAGCCGGCGCGCTCGGCCAGCGGGGGGATCTCCATCTGCCCGTCAGCCTGCACGCCGACCGGGTCGACGGGGACCTGGAGGTCCAGGCCCGGGATGCTCAGCCCGACCGGGGGGACCACGGGCGGGCCGTCCGTCGCGCTGAGGGCAGCGCTGCGGACCGGTACGGGAACGAGGTCGGCGGAGGGGGCGGGGGCGGGGGCCGTCGACGGCGCCGGGGCGACGGTGGCGAGCGGGCTCGGTGCGAGGTCGACCACCGGTGCCGCCGAGGAGCACCCGGCGAGGAGGGTGAGGGCGACGAGGAGAGCCGCTGCCGTGTGGTGCGTCGTCCGGGACATCGATCCTCCTCAGTCGGTTCGGGTGGGGGGGCGGTGCGTGGGCGGGCGCACCGGCGGGCCGCCGGAGATGAGTCCCGTGCGGCCCGTCGATGCGCCCTGGGTGGCCCGTCCCGGTCAGGGGATCGCGGGACGGGCCGGTCAGGGGGTCAGTCGCGGACCGGCTGGACCCGACGCCGCGCGACGAGGGCAGCGCCGCCGGCCGCGACGAGGAGAGCGGTCGCGATCATCCAACCGGCGCTCGCGCCGGACTGGTCGGCGAGGCCGAGCTCACCGGAGGGGACACCGGCAGGGGCCGAGTGCAGGCCGTCGATCGTCTGGACGGCGAGCTTCAGGTTGTTGTCGGTCAGGCTGCCCCAGGCGTAGACGATCGTGTTCACGCCCTCCTTGACGGCCACATCGGCCGGGCCGATGACGGGCGCCGTGGTGCCGGTCGCAGCGACGGCTGCCGAGACGGTGCCGGCGGCGAGGTTGAGGATCGACTCCTTCGGGTTCACCAGGTTGGTGATGACCGGGCTGCCACCCGCGAGGATGTCCACGGCGGGGGCTGCGGCGACGTGCCGGACGGTGAGGCGACCCTCGCCGGCCTTCGTCGTCGAGATGTCGTTGGTGAACAGGGTCGCGGTCGGCTTTCCGCTGGCGTCGAGGTGAGCGACGGCCGTGTAGTTCATGTTCGCCGCGAGGGGCAGGTCGACCGGCCCGATGATCGGCGCGCTCGCGTCGGCCGCTGCGCTGTCGGTGATCGCGACGGTGTAGGTGCCCGGCTTGAGCATGAGGGGGCCGGCGAGGTCGCCCGGCTTGAAGTCGTCGAGGGTCCTGGTCCCGTTGACGTAGACGTCGACGGTCGCGCCGGGGACTCCGTGCAGGACGGAGAGCGAGGCGTCTCCTGCGGCTGCGGAGGCGGGGAGCGCTCCGGCAAGGACGATGGCGAGACCGGCGACGCTGCCGGCGAGAAGTCGAGTGCGCATGGTTCCTCCTGGGTGTCGCCCCGGGGGGCTCTGATCGTGCTGACACCCCCTCTACCGCCGGGCCGGTCGTCCTGGATGCACTCGCACGCGACGAGTTCTCGGCGCCGGCTCTCCGACACTCCGTCGGTGGACCCGCTGCACTGCGACGGAGGAGAGTGAGCGGCGCACGGGTCGACCGATGCAGGGGGAGCTTCGATGGGGCACAGCAGGAGTTCAGGCACGGCCGCGCCCGGGAGCATGCCCCGGCCCGCGGCCTGGTGGTCACGGCGCGGCGGGTCCCCGTCGGCGCGCGGGGCCGCTGCCCTGCTCGTCCTGGTGCTCGTCCCGTCCCTCGCGGCGTGCGGCTCGTCGACGCCGAGCCCCGAGGTCGCCGCGAAGGCCCTGGCCGCTGCGCTCACCGCCCGCGACCTCGGCACCGTCGCTCTCTCGGGTGCGAGCGATGCCGAGGCGACCGCCCAGCTGCTCGCCGCGACCGCGGGGCTCGGGGCGGCGAGGCCGACCGTCGCGGTCGCCGAGGTGAGCGATCCGGTGAAGGGCGAGGACGGGACGCTGAGCGCGACCGCCGACCTGGGGTTCAGCTGGGACCTCGGCGCCGCGGAGCCATGGACGTACAGCACGAGCGCAGCCCTCGACCTGGTCGACGGTGTCTGGGTCACGCAGTGGACGACGTTCCTGCTGGCCCCGGACCTGCGCGCGACCGAGTCCCTGTCCACCGAACGGGTGAGCGCCGAGCGGGCGGACGTCCTCGGCGAACAGGGCGCGGTCACCCTGGTCGAGGCACGGCCGGTGGAGCGGCTCGGCCTGGACAAGACGAGGGTCGACGCCGGTGACGTGGACGCCGCAGCCCGTCAGATCGCCTCCTTCCTCGGCCTCGACCCGCAGGCCTTCGCCGACTCGGCGGCGGCGGCGGGTGCGAAGGCCTTCGTCCAGGCGCTCGTGGTGCGCAGCGAGTCACCGGATGTCGACCTGGCGGTGTTCGGCGCGCTCCCCGGCGCGCTCGCGGTCTCCGACACGCTGCCCCTCGCACCGACCCGCGAGTTCGCCAGAGCCCTGCTCGGGACCGCCGGTCCCGCCACGGCCGAGATCATCGAGAAGTCCGGCGGCGCGGTCGTCGCCGGCGAGGTGACCGGCCTCTCGGGCCTGCAGCGCCAGTACGACTCCCAGCTGCGCGGGAACCCGGGGATCACCGTCGTCGCGACGGCGTCCGACAACGGCCAGACGCGCAGCCTCTTCACCGTCGAGCCGGTCGCCGGCGCGCCGCTCGTCACGACCCTGGTCCCGGAGCTGCAGGACGCTGCGGAGTCCGTCCTGGCCGACGTCGGGCCCGCGAGCGCGCTCGTCGCGCTGCGGCCCTCGAGCGGCGAGGTGCTCGCCGCGGCGAGCGGACCCGGTAGTGCCGGGCTCTCCACGGCGACCGTCGGCACCTTCCCGCCGGGATCCACGTTCAAGGTCGTGAGCACCCTTGCTCTCCTGCGTGCCGGGCTGACCCCGGACTCCAGCGTCGAGTGCCCGACGAGCCTGACCGTCGAGGGCCGGGAGTTCTCGAACTTCCCCGGCTACCCGGAGCGCGACAACGGGACGATCACGTTGCGCACGGCCGTGGCGCAGTCGTGCAACACGGCGTTCCTCTCCTCGGCGGGCACGGTCGACGCCGCCGCCCTGGTCGACGCCGCGGCGAGCCTCGGCCTGGGCCTGCCCACCGACCTGGGCTTCCCCGCATCGCTCGGCTCGGTCCCGGCGGACTCGACCGGCACCGACCACGCGGCGTCGATGATCGGCCAGGGTCGGGTGCTGGCCTCGCCCCTGGCCATGGCCACCGTCGCGGCCTCCGTCGCCCGCGGCGCTGCGGTGACGCCATGGCTGGTCGGCACGACGCCGCCGGCTGCCGGCGCCGAGCTCAGCGCGTCGGAGGCAGCTGCGCTGCGCGAGGTGATGCGGGCTGTCGTCACCGAGGGCGGCGGGTCGATCCTCGCCGACCTCCCCGGTGAGCCCGCCCTGGCGAAGACCGGGACGGCCCAGTACGAGAAGGACGGCCAGACGCGTCAGCACACCTGGATGATCGCGATCCACGGCGACCTGGCCGTCGCCGTGCTCGTGGCGGACGGCGAGACGGGCGCCACGACGGCGGGTCCGATCATGCGCGCCTTCCTCACCGTGGCCGCGGGCTGAGCGCACCCGCCGTCGTCGCGGGCACCGGCCTGCGCGGAGTGCCGGACCATCGCCTCCGTGCCGTCGGCCAGCCTGTCCGCCGCCGCGCGACGCCTGTGTCGAGGGCACCGAGGCAAGGAGTGGTTCGTGAGCCCTCGGGACGTCGTGTTCACTGATCCCTGTGCCAGACGCCGCTCCTCGCCTGCCCCGTGTCCGCGCTTCCGAACTGGTCGGTCGCGGCTGGCTGAACACCGGCGGCAAGGACCTGACCCTCGCCGACCTCAGGGGCCGGATAGCTGTCCTCGACTTCTGGACCTTCTGCTGCATCAACTGCCTGCACGTGCTCGACGAGCTGCGCGAGCTGGAGGCCGAGCACCGCGACGTGCTCGTGATCGTCGGGGTGCACTCGCCGAAGTTCGTGCACGAGGCGGACCCCGTGGCGCTGGCGGCGGCAGTCGAGCGCTACGAGGTCCATCACCCCGTGCTCGGCGACCCGGAGCTGACGACCTGGTCGGCCTACTCCGCCCGGGCCTGGCCGACGCTGGTCGTCATCGACCCGGAGGGCTACATCGTCGCCCACCTGGCCGGCGAGGGGCATGCGCACAATCTCGAGGTGCTGGTCAGCGAGCTCGTCGCCGAGCACACGGCGAAAGGGACCCTCCGGCCGATCGGTGCAGGCGACGGCCCGTACGTCCCGCCGCCGACGCAGGAGACGACGCTGCGCTTCCCCGCCAAGGTCATCCGGCTCCCGGCGTCGGACGACGCTCCTGCCGGCACCGTCGGCAACCTGCTCGTCGCGGACGCGGGCCACCACTCCCTTGCCGAGCTCGCACCCGACGGCGAGACCCTGGTGCGCCGGATCGGCTCGGGTGAGCGCGGCTGGGCCGACGGCACTGCCGAGGAGGCGCGCTTCGCCGAGCCGAACGGTCTGTGCCTGGTGCCGAAGGAGCTGCGGTCCTGGCTGGGCTACGACGTCCTCGTCGCGGACACGGTGAACCACCTGCTGCGCGGTGTGCGACTGGCCGACGGCACGGTGACGACGGTCGCCGGGACGGGCGAGCAGTACATGGTCGGGGCTGCGGACAACGAGATCCCGTTCGAGCAGGACGACCCCGCGCCGGTCGCGTCGGACGCAGCGTTCATCTCGACCCTCGC
>JBBRGX010000074.1:0-13166 GCA_038223605.1 Actinomycetales bacterium
GGTCGACGTCCTTGTCGGCCCGGCCGGCACCGGCAAGACCACCACGCTGCTTGCCCTTGCCCAGGCCTGGACCGCGACCCACGGTCACGGGTCGGTCATCGGCCTGGCCCCCTCGGCCACAGCGGCCGCCGAGCTCGCCGACGCCCTGGGCATCGCGTGTGAGAACACCGCCAAGTGGCTGTATGAGTCCACCGGCGCCGGCCACGCCCGGCGCGCCGAGCGCACCGCCGCACTGCGGGACGAACGCGCCACCGTGAACGCCCACACCCACCCGGCCCAGGCTGGCGCGATCGCCGCCCAGTTCACCGCCCTGCGCCGTGCTGAGGAGGCATGGTCGCTGCACCCGTGCCAGCTCCTCATCGTCGACGAGGCCTCCCTCGCCGGGACACTCGCCCTGGACACGCTCATCGCCCAGGCACGCGCGGCCGAGGCCAAGGTGCTCCTCGTCGGGGACCACGCACAACTGTCCGCCGTCGACGCCGGCGGCGCGTTCCACCTGCTCACCGAACGTGGCCGACCGGTCGTGCTGTCCTCGCTGTGGCGCTTCTCCCACGCCTGGGAAGCCGACGCCACCCGCCAGCTGCGCACCGGCCGCCCAACCGCTCTGGACGCCTACTTCGAGCACGACCGTGTCGCGGCCGGGCCGTCCGAGGCGATGCTCGAGGACGGCTACACCCGCTGGCAGGCCTCCGAGGCCGCCGGTCACTCGGCGATCCTGATCGCCGCCGACGGCCGCACCGTGCGCGCCCTGAACGCCCGCGCCCACGCCGACCGCGTCGCCGATGGCCTGGTCGCACCCGAGGGCATCACCACCACCGACGGCGACGTCATCGCCCGCGGCGACCGCATCCTGACCCGCGCCAACGCCCGCCACCTGACCACCGGCGACGGCGGCCACGTGCGCAACGGCGAGATCTGGGACGTCCTGGCCACCCACCCCGACGGGTCCCTCACCGTCACCCGCGCCCACCGCGACCACCGGACGACGCCCCGGAGCTCGGCCGTGGCGCTGCCCGCCGACTACGTCGCCCACGAGGTCGACCTCGGCTACGCCACCACCACCCACCGCGCCCAAGGCATCACCGTCGACCACGCCCACGTCCTGGCCGCCGCGGGGATGACCCGCGAGAACCTCTACGTCGCCATGACCCGCGGCTGCCACCTCAACCACGTCTACGTCGCCCTCGACGCCATCGACCCCACCTGCGACGACCTGCCCGACCACCACCGAGCCGGCGACGCCCGCGACATCCTCGAACGCATCCTGGCCACCCCCGGAGCCGAACTGTCCGCCACCCAGACCATCGCCCGCGCGCTGAACGACGTCGCCTCCCGCGAACGCCTCGAGCCCATACGGGAGACACTCCTGGCCGACGCCGCTACCCGACGTTGGCGGAAGACCCTGCCGACCTGCGGGATCAGCGAACGGCACGTCAAGGCGATCTGGGCGTCGCCCGATAGGGCGCCGCTGGTCGCGGCGCTGCGCCGCGGCGAGGCGACCGGCCTCCCGATGCGCGACCTCGTGACCTGGGTAGCCAGCGCGTCCGTCGGCGGCACCCACGAGGGCCTTGCCAGAACCCTGACCGACCGCCTGACCGACTGGCTCGACTGCCGCACCGACGAGCGCGGAACGACCATGCCGATGCCCGGGTGCACCGAGCCTGTCGACCCCAGCGACCCCGCGGCCGGGGCGCTGCAGGAGATCGACGAGGTGTCCGCGCAGCGGCTCGCCAAGGTAGCCGCACGCGGCCAAGACGAGCTACCGGACTGGCTCCCGCCCGAACCAGGCATCGAGCACGAGCCCCTTGGTGCTCAAGCGACCACCGCGCTCCGGCACCCCGACATGACCGCGCGCCCGACTGCCGAGCCGTGGCTCGAACGCACTCCGCCGACCACAGGACCCGTGCGATGACCGACCAGCCCCGCCCCGGCCGCTACTTCGGACCCTCCGGCCCGATCACCTGGCCCTTCCTGGACACCGACAAGGAAGCCGAGCAGCTCGCCGAGCTCACCGAGTGGATCGACTGGCTCAGGTGGCGCTTCACCCTCGACCACCGCACCGTCCCCGAGTGCTGGGCCCAGCACGGCGCCGTCGTCGAGGAGCTCTCCGCCCTCTACACCGCCTGGCAGAGCTCCTACACCTACTCCAGCGACGGCGCCGCACCCCTTCACTGGATGGCCCAGTTCGCGTTCGCCCGCCAGAGGCTCACCGACTGGAACGCACGCTCGGGCTGCCGACCGGGGGAACATCGCCAGTCCGCTTGAACGGGTGACGAAGGCCGAGCCTCGCTACGGAGCGCCAGCGCCCGCGAGCAGATTCCCGGATGGTGGCCGCCCCCCACCCGATCAAGCTCTGGCGATGACCCGGGCTCGCATCGACTCGCCGTTGACTGCGATGTCACTCGCGGCTCCCTTGAGAGAGCCGTCGTTGGGGCAGGGCGGCTCGGTACCTGCACCTTCGAGACCCATGAGGGGGCGCTTCACCTGGGCCGGGGGCGTCATGCGCAAAACAGCCCGCGCTACGTCCATCCCAAGGTGCGGGACGACTGAGCAGCGGTGGCCAGGGGATCGGCGCGACGCTCTTGCAGTTTTACGCAAAACCTGTTTCGCTCTGGTGGACGGCACATGGAAGGGACGCAACGATGAGTCCGAGACCGCGGCAGGCGACGCAGGGCGATGTGGCACGCCTCGCGGGCGTGAGCCAGACGACCGTCTCGATGGTGTTGACGGGCACGGGGACCGCGCAGCGCCGCGTGAGTGAACAGGTGCGTGAGCGGGTGTTGCGCGCCATCGAGGTGACCGGCTACGCGGCCAACCCCTTCGCCCAGCGCCTCGCCGGCGGTCGGACGAGCATCATCGGCGTCTACACCTACGAGTCGGTCTTCCCGCACTCCGCCGGCGACTTCTATCACCCCTTCCTCGAGGGGGTCGAGAACGAGGCGGAGCGCGCGGGCGTCGACCTGCTCATGTTCACCTCCCTCTCGGGCGCCGGGGGCCGGCGACTCAGAAGCTCAGGCGGTCTTGGGCGCCTCCGCGTGGCCGACGGCTGCGTCCTGCTCGGCCGGCACAGCCAGACCGAGGACCTCGCGGAGCTGCTTCATCAGGACTTCCCGTTCGCGTTCGTCGGCCGACGGGAGGCGCCCGGCGGCAAGGTTCCCTACGCCGGTGCGGCCTACGACGTCGCCACGCAGGAGGTCGTGGAGAACCTCCTGCTCCTGGGCCACCGCCGCATCGCCTTGATCAGCGAGTACTCCGGCCACGAGTCCATCGCGGACCGGGCCCGCGGATACCGCCGCGCCATGGCCGGTGCCGGCCTGCAACCGGTCGCCTTCGACGAGCCGGATCTAGCCTCCGGCGAGCTCCTCGATGCGCTGCGCTCGGCCGGGGTGAGCGCCGCCGTGGCCTCCCCCGACATCTCCGGACCCCTGCGCCGCGCCGCGATCGCCCGCGGTGTCTCGGTCCCCGGGGACCTCTCCATCGCCCGCCTCGGCGACCCCGAGCACCCAGAAGCCGAGGACGTCGACTGGAGCGGCTTCCTGATCCCCCGCCAGGAGATGGGCGCCGAGGCACTGCGCGTCGTCCTGCGCCAGCTCACCTCCGTCGAAGGAGACAAGCACCTCCGGGTCCTTATCCCATGCGCCGTCGTCCAGGGGACGACCGTCGCGCCACACCACTCGGCGGCCAGCCGGCCGCAACTGAGCAGAAAGGCATAAGCGTGCAGGAAGCACACACCCAGGTCCTCGTGGTCGGCGGAGGCCTTGGCGGCGTCGCGGCGGCCCTCGCTGCCGCCCGGCACGGCGCCACCGTCATCCTCACCGAGGAGTTCGACTGGCTCGGTGGCCAGCTCACCTCGCAGGCGGTCCCGCCGGACGAGCACCCGTGGATCGAGGACTTCGGCTGCACCGCCTCCTACCGTCAGCTCCGCGACGGCATCCGCGACTACTACCGCCGCAACTACCCTCTCACCGGGGCGGCCCTGGCCAAGCAGGACCTCAACCCGGGCGCGGGCTGGGTGAGCAAGATCTGCGCCGAGCCCCGCGTGGGCGCCGCCGTCATCGACGAGATGCTGGCCCCCCACCGCTCGACCGGCCGGATCCGGGTACTGCAGCCCGTCCGGCCGGTGAGCGCCGAGACCGACGGCGACCGCGTGCATGCCGTGGTCCTCCAAGACTTGCGCACTGGCGCGCGGACGAACATCACCGCCGACTACGTCATCGACGCCACCGAGACCGGCGACCTCCTGCCTCTGACCGGAACCGACTACGTGACGGGCTTCGAGTCCGCCACCGAGACCGGGGAGCCGAGCGCCCCGGCCGAGGCGGCGCCGGACAACATCCAGGCGCTGAGCATCTGCTTCGCCATCGATCACGTCGACGGTGACCACACCATCGGCAGACCTGAGCAGTACGACCACTGGCGCAGCGTCGCCCCGGCCTTCTGGGGTGGCAACCTCATCGGCTGGAACGCCCCTCATCCACGCACCCTGGAGATCGTCGAGCGCCAGTTCCAGCCCAACCCCGGCGATGATGCACTGGCGGTGTTCGCCGACCAGAGCCTGAACCCAGGCGACGGCAACCTGTGGACCTTCCGGCGGATCGCTGCCCGCGACCTCTTCGAGCCTGGCACCTACCCCAGCGACATCACGCTGGTGAACTGGCCGAGCATCGACTACTTCGACGGAGCCGTCCTCGACGTCGGCGAGGACGTGACGACCTCCCGCCTCCACGACGCCCGCCAGCTCAGCCTCTCGATGATGTATTGGATGCAGACCGAGGCACCGCGTCCCGACGGCGGCGCCGGCTGGCCCGGGCTACGCCTGCGGCCCGAGGTCATGGGGACGCAGGACGGCCTCGCCATGGCCCCTTACCACCGGGAGGGCCGACGCATCCGCGCCCTGGAGACGATCCGTGAGCAGGACGTATCGCTGGCGATCCGCGGCGACGCCGGCGCGCGCCGTTACGACGACAGCGTCGGGATCGGCATGTACCGCATCGACCTGCACCCCTCCACCGGCGGGGACACCTACATCGATGTCGGCGCCGAGCCCTTCGAGATCCCCCTCGGGGCGCTCATTCCGCGCACCTCCACCAACCTCCTTGCCGGCTGCAAGAACATCGGTACCACTCACATCACCAACGGCTGCTACCGCCTCCACCCGGTCGAGTGGAACGTCGGCGAGGTGGCCGGGGTCCTGGCTGCGACCTGCCTGCAGGACGGCACCACCCCACACCAGGTACACGCGGCCCCCGCGCTCGTCGAGCGCCTTCAGTCCCGGCTCGTCGCCGACGGCGTCGAGCTGCGTTGGCCGGAGCACGTCCATGGCTACTGATCCCGCACCCCGCACCCCCGACCGCCGCCGCCCGGCGCCCGGTCACGCACACAGAAGAGGAGTTCTCATGGTTCAGCGTCGAACACTCCCTGCTCTCGTCCTGCTCGTGCTCGGGGCCGGCGCGCTCGCCGCCTGCTCCGGCGCCACCGACGACGAGGGCGCTACGCCCACCGCCGCGGCAGCCGCCCCGGTCGACCTGCGCATGACCGTCTGGACAGCGAACGAGGACCACCTCGCACTCTTCGACGAGATCGCCGCGGAGTACGTCGCGGAGAACCCGGACACCGTCTCGTCGGTCACGTTCGAGGCTGTGCCGTTCGAGGACTACACGACCACTCTGACCACCCAGCTCGCGGGCGGGAACACCCCGGACCTCGCCTGGATCTTCGAGTCCAACGCACCGGAGTTCGTCCAGTCCGGCGCCCTGGCGGACCTCAAGCCGACCCTCGAGAACGCCGAGGGCTACGAGTTCGACGACATCCTGCCCACCGCCCTGGACCTGTGGTCCGCCGACGACGGGCTCTACGCCTACCCGTTCTCCAACTCCCCGTTCGTCATGTTCGTCAACACCGACCGCATCGCCGCCTCGGGCCAGCCCAGCCCGGCGGAGCTCGTCGGCTCAGACGGCTGGACCTTCGACGCCGCTCGCGACATCGCCAAGGCCTCCACCGACCAGCTCGGCGGTGCGGGCCTGATCGTCCGCGACTTCAACTACAGCCTCTGGGAGAACCTGGCCACGGTGTGGGGCGGCTGGGGCGCATCGCCCTGGAGCGAAGACGGCACCCAGTGCAACTTCACTGAGCCGGAGATGGTCGAGGCCATGACGTGGATCCACGAGGCCACGTTCACCGACGGCGCGATCCCCGGTCCCGGCACCAACGCCGACTTCTTCGCCGGGGACGTGACCATGACCATCACCCAGATCTCCCGCGCCTCCTCGCTGGACGGCACCTTCAACTGGGACGTCGTCCCGCTGCCTGCGGGACCCGCCGGCCAGCAGAACGTGATCGGCCAGGCCGGCATCGGCGTCTTCCAGAACGGCGCAAACCCTGAGATCGCTGCGGACTTCCTCGCGTACTTCACCAGCCCGGAGAACGCCGAGAAGCTCGCCACGTACTTCCCGCCGCCGCGACAGTCCCTGCTCAACACCGAAACCCTCGTGTCGGCGAACCCCCTGCTCAGCGAGGCGCAGCTGGAGTCGGTCGTCATCGGCGGCATCACTGACGCGACCACCAAGCCGTCGCACGCCAACTTCGCCCAGCTCCAGACCACCGTGCGCGGTGAGCTTGATGCCCTGTGGAACGAGGGCGCCGACATCGAGGCCGTCCTTGCCGAGGTCTGCGCCGCGGCCGAGCCGCTGCTGCAGGACTGAGTCATGACCGTCTTGGCCACCAGCCCCCGGGCGGACCGGCGTCAGCGCCGGTCCGCCTGGCGGCGCCGCGACGCCGCGACGGGGCTCCTCTTCGTCAGCCCCGCGGTCCTCGGCTCGCTCGCCTTCGTCATCGCGCCCCTCGTGGCAGTGGTCTGGTTCAGCCTCCACGAGTGGAACGTCCTCGCCGCGACCTTCACCTTCGAGGGCGCTGGGAACTACGAGCGCATGCTCGCGGACACGTCCCTGCACGCCGCGCTCGTCGCGAGCGGCTGGTTCTCCCTCGGCCTGGTGGTGCTCAACATCTCACTCGCGCTCGTCCTCGCCGTGCTGCTCAACCAGCGGCTCCCGGGCACCACCTTCTTCCGGGTCGCGTTCTTCTCCCCGGTGGTCGTCTCCATCGTGGCGTGGACGATCGTGTGGGGCTTCCTCCTGCAGGTGGACGGCGGCATCAACTCCGCCCTCGCCGCCGTCGGGATCGAGGGCCCGAACTGGCTACGCGGCAACGTCACGGCGATGGTCGCCGTCGTCGTCGTTCAGCTGTTCAAGAACGTCGGGCTCAACATGATCCTGTTCCTCTCCGCCCTGCAGTCGGTGCCGGAGGAGATCCAGGAGGCGGCAACCCTCGATGGCGCCGGCCCGTGGCGCCGGTTCTGGTCGATCACGATCCCCATGATCAGCCCCACCCTCCTGCTCGTCTCGATCCTCACCGTCGTCGGCTCGCTCGAGACCTTCGCCCTGATCGACGTCCTCACCCAGGGCGGTCCGAGCAACTCCACGACGGTGCTCGTGTACTACCTCTACCGGCAAGCATTCGAGTTCAACGAGTTCGGGTACGCCAGCGCCATCGCGGTGCTCCTGTTCACGATCGTCCTCGCCCTGACGCTCCTGCAGTGGCAGACCAGAAAGCGGTGGGTTTTCCATGAAGTCTGACCGGACCGTCGCCCACGACCTGCCCGTCCCCGAGAAGGGGCCCGCGCCCGGCCCCAGACCGGCCTCGGCTGCGCCGCGCCGCCGCGGCCGAATCCGCCCCTGGATCCTCGTCGCGGTCATGGCACTGCTCGCCGTGCCATTCCTCTTCCCCACCTGGTGGATGGCGACATCCAGCATGAAGACGACCAGCGAGATCCTTCGCGTGCCGCCCTCCATCTGGCCGGACGCGCCCTCGTTGGAGCCCTACACCCAGGTCTTCGCGTTGCAGCCGTTCGCCCAGCAGTACTGGAACTCCCTCTACATCGCCGTGATCGTCACGGCAGGGACGATCTTCGTGGCCTCGCTGGCGGGGTACGCCTTTGCCAGGATCCAGTTCCCCGGGGCGAACTTCCTGTTCGTCGTCGTCCTCGTAGGCCTGCTCATCCCCACCGAGGTCACGATCGTCCCCCTGTTCCGGATGGTCAACTCGCTCGGGCTGATCGACACCCACTGGCCGCTCGTGGTCATCCCGATCCTCGGGGCGCCGAGCGTGCTGGCCACGTTCATCATGCGCCAGTTCTTCCTCGGCCTGCCCGGAGAGCTCGAGGAGGCCGGCCGCATGGACGGCCTGACCCGGTGGGGCATCTTCTGGCGCATCGCCTTCCCGCTGGCCCGCCCGGCGATCGCCGCAGTTGCGATCTTCACGTTCCTCAAGTCCTGGAACATGTACCTCGAGCCGATCGTCTTCCTCTCCAGCCGGGACAAGTTCACCCTTCCGCAAGCCCTGACACAGTACGTCGACGCCTACGGCGGGCCCATCTGGAACGTCCAGCTCGCCGCAACGACCCTCACGGTCATACCGGTCCTCGTCGTCTTCGTCATCGCCCAGCGCCACTTCATCCAGGGTCTGGCACAGACCGGACTCAAGGGGTGATGCCGACCGCCTGACGAGGGGCATGCGATCCGCCCGACCCACAAGGAAGTGAGGCAGTCCGTGACAACCCCAGTTCCGCTCGTCCACCCAGCTGGGTTCGGACGTTGATGGACCTCACGCTTGCGGTCGACCTAGGCGGGACCAAGATCGCTGGGGCGTTTGTCGACCGCCGTGGTCACATGGGGCCGGTCAGGACCGTCCCGACGCCCGCGAAGCACGGGGCCGAGAGCGTCGTGCACGCCGTCGGGTGCCTTCTCCAACGTGTCCTGCAAGGCGGCTGGCCCGACGACGGCGCCGTGGATGCGTGTGCTGCGGTGCGCGCCCTCGGCGTCGGCACCGCGGGCGTCGTCGACGTGCCCACCGGGACGATCGTCTCGTCCACGGACACGCTCTCCGGCTGGGCGGGCACTCGCCTGCGGGCTGAGGTCGGCGCACACGCCACCGCGATACTCGGACGGGACCTGCCGGTGCACGTGCAGAACGACGTGGACGCCCACGCGCTGGGAGAGTCCTGGCGTGGCGCTGCAGCAGGAGCGCGCAGCGTGCTCGTTGTCGCGGTGGGCACCGGGATCGGCGCCAGCCTGGTCATCGACGGGGCCCTGCTGCCCGGCGCGCATCACGCCGCAAGCGAGCTGGGCCACCTGCCGATCCGCGAGGCTGACCACCTCCGGTGCCCCTGCGGTCGGCCGGGCCACCTCGAGGCGCTCGGCTCGGGTGCAGGGATGCAACGGCACTACCGATGGCTCAGTGGAGACGACTCCGTGGTCGACGCGCGCGGGGTCGTCGCGCTCGCGCACACGGGAGATCCCACCGCGCACCAGGCCGTCCGCGAGTCCGCGGCCGCCGTCGGCCGCGGGGTGGCAGCCGTCGTGGCCGCGCTCACACCAGAGGTTGTGGTGATCTCGGGAGGCCTGGTCGGCGCCGGGACGCTGTGGTGGCTGCCGATGGAGCAGGCGCTTCGCACCGAGCTCCTCGGCGTGCGCGAGGACGTCCCTGTCGTGCCGGGGCGGCTCGGCGTCGCAGCACCCCTCCTCGGGGCGGCCTTCTCTGCATGGCGCCTGGTCGACAGGGCATGAACGTCATCGATCGTCTGCGCGGCGGGCTCATCGTCTCCTGCCAGGCGTATCCCGGCGAGGCGATGCGTGATCCGCGGACAATGGTGCAGGTCGCGCGCGCCGCCGCCGCGGGAGGTGCCGTAGCCGTGCGGCTCCAGGGCATCGACGACGTCGCACTGGGCGTGCAGAAACTCGATGTGCCCGTCGTGGGCATCTGGAAGGAGGGCGACGTGGGGGTGGTCATCACCCCCACGCTCGAGCACGCTCGTGCCCTCGCCGCCGCCGGAGCGCAGGTGGTCGCACTCGATGGCACCCGTCGACCTCGACCGGACGGTCGAACCCTCGCCGAGACGGTCCGGGGACTGCGCGCTGATTACGACGTCGTGGTGATGGCCGACTGCGGGTCCCTTGCCGACGCGCTCGCCGCCGAGGAGGCCGGCGTCGACCTCCTGGGCACGACACTCGCCGGCTACACCGGCGAACGTCCGCTCACCGATGGTCCCGACCTCGGCCTCGTCGCGTCGATCGCCGCCGGCACACGCCTGCCCGTGATCGCCGAGGGACGCATACACACCCCCGCACACGCCATCGCGGCGCTTGCTGCCGGAGCGATGGCCGTCTGCGTCGGCACCGCCATCACGCACCCTACGACCGTCACCGGATGGTTCGTCGACGCACTGGCGTCAACTGCGCCGCCGAACACGTGCTCTGAAGATGGAGAACGAGATCCTCAAACGCGCCTTGGCGTGCTTCGTCAGCGTGAATGACGTGCCGTCGTGCACGAAACGCTGACCGGCGTCGCAGATACACGTCGCTCGCCTGGGTCCGGCAGCACTTCCCTCAATCTCCGCCGCCGCAGCAGCACCAGCAGTACCCGGTGCAGCAGTACGCACCACAGCCCCAGTACCAGTACCAGTTTCCCCGGGGATTCCCGTCTACCAGGTCAACCAGCCGTTGGTCCGGCCGACGTCGACGTACGCGATCGCGGGCTTCATCCTTACGGTGCTGTGGGGGTTCGGGTTCTTGTCGCTCGTCGGGCTGTTCTTCTGCGCGCACGCGTGGCGCACCGAGACCGGGAAGGGGCTCAAGGGCGGGCACGGCTTCTCGGTGGCCGGTGTCATCATCGGCACGCCCGGGACGCTGTTGCTGGTCCTGTGGTTCCTGGGCTGGGTGTCGTCCCAGTTCTCCGGGACCTGAGCTTAGTCACCACCCCGAAGGCGCAGGCTGCTGCATGCCAGCGGCAAGCCGCCCGCCCTGGCACACCGGCTCCGCCCAGCCGAGGTAGCCCTCCCCGCTCCGCGCGTACCCGGACTCCAGGTGCGCCACGGTCGTCAGGTACACGCCGCCGTCGTAGCCGGTGAGGTGGTCGTAGGTGGCGTTGGAGGTGACGAAGGTCTGGGACCAATCGCAGCTCGGGGAGGTCTTGACCACGACGGACACGTGCCCGTAGATGCGCCCAGTGTCGAAGAACACGAACGACCCCAGAGGCGGGCATCGGTCACCCGGGTGGGCATGACCGCCATCGACCATCGCCGCCCAGTGTGTGGCTGCTGAGTAGTACCCAGAGCCGACGTAGCCGTGGGCGCGGCAGGCGAGTCGGTCGCACAGCCCATCCCACCCGGACCGCACCCCGACGTAGGAGAGCGCGGTGGCGACGGCCGTGGCGACGTTGTTCGGTGTGCCGGGCGGGACGACCGCACCGCCAGCCGCAGCGCCCAGCCCGGGCAGGCACCCGGTGCCCGACGCGTGCAGGGGGGCAGTCGCGTCGGACACCGGGTGGTTCGTGGAGCCGGGCAACGCGTCGAGCTGAGGCTCGGGTGCGTCGGCGGTTGTCGGAACGCTACTCCAGGCGGCGACCCGCGCGTGCACGTTCGCGATGAACCCGGCCGTGACCGCAGGGATGGTCGGGTAGGTGCGCAGCCGGGACTCCCCTGCGTTGTGGGCGATGATCAGCGCGTCGAGCACCGGCATCGCGGAGGAGGCCCAGGCGGGGTGCTCGGCGCGGATCGCCCGGACACCGGCGAGGCGGTCACACAGGTAGGTCCCGGCGACTCTCGCGTGGATGTCGCCCTCGCGCACGTCCCACACGTCGTTGTCGTTCAGGTCCGCCGACCACGGGTGCCCATACGCCCCGGCCCAGACCGAGGCGTTCATCTGGAACAGCCCCCACGTCCCTCCGTTGGAGTCGTCGGCGTAGGCGTCGGGCCGGAACCCGGACTCCTGCGCCATCACGGCCGCCACCCAGGCCTCGGGGAGCTCCGGGCACTCCGCGACGGTCGCAGCCACCCACTGCCGTGCCGCGGCCGGGACCGGCGCGTCGACCGCCAGCACGCCGGTGCTGACGCACGCTTCCCCTGCCATCGCGAGGGCGGCGAGCACCGCGATCGCGGGAACACCCAGGGCCCCGACTCCAGCAGCGGCCAGTACTCCTCGCAGCATCTCGGCTCACCTCGCCATAGCCGCGGCGGCCGCGGCGCTCTCGATCTGGGCTTGGCCGGCGCGCAGCGCGTCGGCGTCGGGTCTCGCCGTCCAGGGCGTGAGGTCGACCAGGGCGGGCCGAGAGTGGCGCAACAGAGCGATCCCGGTTCCGAAGGGCAGCGTGCGCAGCACGGCGGGTGGCATGACGGGCATCGACCGCATGGAGGTCGAGGTCGATGCGTCCCCGCGCCGGGACCGGTTGGTGGTGTGGGTGACCTCGTCGATCTCGCCGAGGAGGCGGGCGACGTCGTCCAGGTCGCGGTACTTGGCCAGGCCGCCCAGCACGAGCTTGACCGTCGCGGCGTCCCAGATGGCGTCTGCGGCGTGCTCGCCCCACCTGCCGCGGGCCTGGGCCAGGGACTGCAGCACGGCGAGCGTCGTGATCCCGGTGCCGCCGCCCTCAGCCATCAGGGAGGGCAGGGAGGGCAGGGGTGTGAGGTTGGCGATCTCGTCCAAGGCAAGGAGCAGCGGCGGGTCCAGCCGCGCGCCGGGCGACCGAGCGGCGAGGTGTCGTGCGGTCTCGGTGACGTCCTCGACGAAGGCTGCGACGAGCGGTGCCGAGGAGCCGGATGCGACCGCTGAGGCGAGCAGGTATAGCGTCCCCGAGTCCCGCAGGAACGCCGCGGGGTCGAACGCCGCGCCTGGTGCGGGGTCGACGGAGGCAAGAACCTCGGGGTCGGCCAGCGCCGCGAGGGACTGCCGCACGCCGAGCCAGATGGAGTCGCGGGTGCGTGGATCGGAGTGGACGGCCGCGTCCAGCGCGTCGGCCCAGCCGGTCGCGGCGCTGCTCTCGCGGGACAGGATCGAGATGGCGTCGCCGGCGAGCACCGGGTTGAGCGACCACCGGTACAGGTCACGGGACGAGCGCCCGTCGAGCGCGGCCGCGTGCAGCAGGCAGCGCAGGGCGGTCTCGGTCTGGCCGGACCAGAAGTCGCCGTCGGACACTGTGCGGCCGAACCCGACGCCGGCGGCCAGACCCCGGGCGCGGACCAGGGCCGTGCGTGGCAGCTCGCAGCCTCGGATGGGCGACCAGGCCAGGCCGCCGGGTAGCCCGGCGAGTCGTTGCGGGTCGAAGACGGCCACGGGCCT
>JBBRGX010000075.1:0-13103 GCA_038223605.1 Actinomycetales bacterium
GCTGCTGGCTCGAGCACCGCTTCGCGCGTCGCTCTCAGCGCACTGGTGCTCGCAGGCGTCGGTGGAGCTGCCGTGCTTGCTTCTCGACGTCGCCGCCTGAACGGCTGACTTCTCACCGCATGCGCCACCACGACGACCGGGGCGGGCTGCGTCAGGCCCGCATCCGGGTGGTTGCGCGCGGCGTGCTGTTCGCTGCGATCGCCTGTGCAGCCACTGGTTGCTCCGGCCGAGCGGACACGGTGTCCTCGACGCCGAGCGCCGCCTCCCCGAGCGCCGCCTCCCCGAGCGCCGCCTCCCCGAGCGCCGGCGCGACGACCACCCCCCTGCCGACCCGCGTCGAGGCCGCCCACCTCGGAGAGTCGACGCCCGTCCGCCTGCAGATCCCGGCGATCGGTGTGGACTCCACGCTGATGGGCCTCGGACTGAAGGCCGACGGGACGATGGAGGTCCCACCCGGGGGGTTCCCCGCCGGTTGGTACACGGGTGGTCCGACGCCGGGTGAGCTGGGCCCAGCGATCATCGCGGGCCATGTCGACTGGACGGGGCCCGGCGTCTTCTACAACCTGCACAACCTGAGACCCGGCGACGAGGTCTCCGTCACGCGCGCGGACGGCAGCACCGCCGCGTTCCGAGTGACGGTGGTCGAGGAGTTCCCGAAGGCCGCGTTCCCCACCGACCGGGTGTACGGGAACATCGATGTCGCCGGACTGCGTCTGATCACGTGCGGTGGCTCGTGGAATCCGCAGACGCGTCACTACGACGACAACATCGTGGCTTTCGCCGAGTTCGTCGCGCCGTGACCGTAGCCGTCGGGGCCATGGTGGGCAGTCGCCACCTGGCGGGCAGAAGGGTCGTGCGCGCTCCGGGGCCGGTGGGGTCTTGCGACCCCGTACCGCGAGGGCTGCGGAGCCCCGCGTCGCCCAGGACGCGGCGCGGCTCATCGGGAGTACCGCCGAGCGACGTCCCCGTGAGCGCGAAGACAGCGGCGATGGTCGTGGTGTGTCCTGTCCGATGTCGCTGGGGTGGAGCCGAACAGCGTGAGCACTCCAGCCATCAGCGGCCGGCGTCGCGGTACGGGTGAAGCCTGGGTCAGGCGCGGCGGGTCGCTCGGGCTCGGGCTCGGACTCTCGCCTGCGGCCGCACGGCGGGGTCCCGTCCTGCGGAGTGGTGCAGCGGCTCGTCGTGACCGTCGTGTTGGTCAGGCGACGAGGGCGAGGGACGTACCGTTCACCTCCTCTTCGTCGGGGACCAGTGCGAGGCGGGCCTTGGCGAGGGCCTCGAGGCCGACACCAGCCCATGCGATCAGCGGACCGGATCTGATGCGATCGCCGGTCGTGGCGACGACCTCCGGCGGCACGGCGCATGCCGCCCGCGACCTCCAGCACGACGCCGACGCCGTCCTGGCCGCCATCCACACCTGGCTGGGCACCGAGGAGACATCCCTAGGCGGCAGCCGCCCCTGCCGGGCCGCTCGGGGTCAGCCCCGTCGCCCGCGCACCCCGCCGCAGCAACGAGACGATCATCCAGAGCTCACCGATCGTCGCGGGGATCACGAGCACGTCGGACAGCACCGGCACGCCCGGCAGCAGGTAGCCCGTGAAGGTTCCGAGAAGGTACCCGAGGCCTCCGATGACAAGCACCCAGCCCAGAAGTCGCGGCATCAGCCCCGAGCGCCAGACGGCCAGCCCCATCGGGATGAGCCACAGGCCGAAGAAGACACCGCCAACGCTCCAGGCGTTGTCGCTGAGCTCGTAGAGGAGCTGGACCGTCGCGGCGCCGGAGTCAGGGGAGTCCATGGCCAGCTGGAGGGCTGTGGCCGTGCAGGCCGTCGCGAGAAGGACGCTCCCGGCGTTGACGAGTCCGAAGCCGGCAATGGCCACGGCGGCCACGGCGTGGCTGCGACGGAAGAGCGCGAAGAAGCCCACCGCGGCGAGTGCCTGCGTCACGACGACCGTGAGGTCGCCGGCGATGCCGAGGCGCGCCAGACCCTCCTGCTCGACGAGGTTGGCCAGCGTCGCGCCCGCGTCGCGCGGGACGAAGAGCTGCTGGCGGATGACGAGGAAGCCGAGCAGGCCGGACACGGCGAGCCCGAGATAGGCGAGTCCGGTCAGCCGGGCGGTTCTGGTGAGGGGGGTCATCTGTGCTCCTTCGAGGCGTATCGGGGACAGCGGGGCGCGGCCACCCTCGACGAGCGAGCGGTGGTCGACAGGGGCGGGATGAGTCAGGGACGCGAGCCGGGCGCCTCGTACTGGAACACGTCGTCGAGGGGACGGGCGAAGACGTGGGCGATCTGGAAGGCCATCTCCAACGACGGGGAGTATCGCCCGTGCTCGATCGCGATGACGGTCTGGCGGGTCACGCCCAGGCGTCGGGCGAGCTCGGCCTGCGTGAGGTCGCCCGTCTCGGCCCGCAGCTCCCGGACCCGGTTGGTGACCCTCGTCGGCTTGGGCCCCACTAGAAGCCCCGTCGGTACAGGCGGATCTTGGTCGTCGTCTCGACGATCGCGCCGACGGTGCCGCCGACGAACAGCAGGTTGCCGATCCAGAAGCTGTCTGCGTCGAGCATCGCGAGCGCCAGTGCACCGGCGACGCTCACGCCGATCGCCCCGAACGACGCACGGTCGCCGCGCCGGGAGATCTCCTGGTCACGGACGTCCGAGATGGCCTCGACCTCGACGGGGGCAGCGGGAACCCGGCCGCGCGGGTCACGCACGGCGGCGACGATGCTCGGCCCGACGGCGCCGGCCACGGTGAGGACGACCGTCAGCACGACCGTGCTGGTCACCGACGCCGCGACCGCCCACAGCATCGGGACCACCCACGAGACGTCCTCGACCGGCCCGTCGGCGAGGCGCGTCGCCATGAGTGCGAGGTACACCCCCGAGGTGACGACCACCGTGACGAGGTAGGCCCAGACGGTGCGCTCGTTCTGTGTCATCCGGACGACGTCGTCGTCCTCGGCGAGCGGCTGCTCATCGGCCTGCATGGTGGCTCCTGATGTAAAGAATCTCTAACATCTCCACCCTAAGCGACGTCCGCTGGTCACGTCAAGAATTCTTTACACTCGTGGCTGGAGCAAGGGTGTGCACCCCGGCAGGGCGTCCCTAGGATGACTCGGATGATCCCCCTGCCCCTCGTGGCGCGCGACGAGCCTGCCCCGCGCGCGCTGGACTTCTCGGCCCAGGTCTCCGGGTCCCTGCGCCGCTAGCTCGGGACGGAGTCGGGCGGCGCGGCGCTGGCACTGGCGGCCGTCGTCCTCGCCATCGCCTGGGCCAACTCCCCGTGGTCCGGCGCCTACCACGCCGTGCTCGACACGCAGGTGACGTTCGGGATCGGCGACCGGTCCCTCGGCATGGACGTGCACGGCTGGATCAACGACGGGCTGATGACGCTCTTCTTCTTCGTCGTGGGCCTGGAGGTCAGGCGCGAGCTCTCGCTCGGCGAGCTCACCGACAAGCGGCGGATCGTCGTCCCGCTGGTCGCCGGCGTGCTCGGCGCGGCAGTGCCGGCCCTGCTCTTCCTCGCCGTCAACGGGAGCGGACCGGCATCCGCCGGGTGGGGCGTGGTCGTCGGCACCGACACGGCCTTCGTGCTCGGCGCGCTCGCCATCGTCGGGCCACGGCTCTCGAGCCAGCTCCGGCTCTTCCTGCTCACGATGAGCGTGATCGACGACGTCATCGCCGTGAGCGTGATCGGCATCGCCTACACCGCGCAGGTCGACCTCCTCGGCGCGGCGCTCGCCGTGCTCTGCCTCGGCGCCCTGGCCCTCCTGGCGCGGGCGGGGGTGTGGCAGAGCGCCCCGTACGTGCTGGTGCTGGTGGCCCTGTGGGCCGCGACCCTAGCCTCAGGCCTGCACACCTCGATCGCCGGGATGGTCGCCGGCCTCCTCATCGCAGCGGTCGCACCGCGCCGGGACGCGGTGGAGGGCGCCGCCCGGCTCGTCCGCCAGTTCCGCCAGTCTCCGATGGCCGGGGCTGGACGGTCAGCGCAGCGCGGGATCGTGCGCGCGGTCCCGGTCAACGAACGGCTCCAGGACCTGCTGCACCCCTGGTCCAGCTACGCAGTGGTCCCCCTGTTCGCCCTCGCCAACGCGGGGGTCGACCTGCGCGACGGAGCGCTCGTCGACGCGCTGCACTCCCGTGTGACGTGGGCGGTGGTCATCGCCCTGGTGGTCGGCAAGATCGTCGGGATCTGCACGGGGACCGCGGTGGCGGTGCGCCTGGGGATCGGTCGACTCCCGCGCGGCGTCGGGCCGGGTGCCGTGGCGGGGAGTGCTGCCCTGTCCGGGATCGGCTTCACGATCGCGCTGCTCGTCGTCGGGCTGGCGTTCGACGACCAGCAGATCCGGACGGAGGCCGCGATCGGCGTGCTGATGGCCGGCGTCCTCGCGACGGGGCTCGGCTGGGTGGCCTTCCGGCTCGCGGCGGCGCTCCTCGGCGAGCACTCGGCGGACCTGCCACGCGAGCTGTCGGTCGAGGTGCACCCGGGCCGCGACCACATCCGAGGTCCGGTCGACGCCCCGGTGACCCTGGTCGAGTACCTCGACTTCGAGTGCCCGTTCTGCGCGCGGGCGACGGGGGTCGCGGCCGAGCTCCGCCAGCACTTCGGTGACGACCTGCGGTACGTCGTCCGCCATCTGCCGCTTCCCGACGTCCACCCGCACGCCGAGCTCGCGGCCATGGCGGCGGAGGCCGCCGACCGCCAGGGCGCGTTCTGGCCGATGCACGACCTGCTCTTCCGTCACCAGGACAGGCTGGGGCGCGAGCACCTCGTCGGCTATGCCGGCGAGCTCGGCCTCGACATCGACGCCTTCGTCGGCGACCTCGACGACCCCGACCTGGCGGCGCGCGTGCGGGGCGATGTCGAGAGCGCCGAGGCCAGTGGGGCCCGGGGCACCCCGACCTTCTTCGTCGGCAGGGATCGCCACGAGGGTCCGCACGACGCCGTCACGCTCATCGCAGCGCTGGAGGCGACGCACGAGCGCGGCATCGCAGGCGGGTGACCCGTCCGACGTGCAGGGCAGCGATCAGGAGGTGCGCCGCAGCAGCAACCCGCGGACGAAGGCCGCCTGGCCCACATGCTGCAGGTCGTCGCCGAGCACGCTGACCAGCCGCACCCCGAGGCTCACGGGCGGGTCCCAGCGCTCGTCGACGATCCGGTCGAGGTCCGAAGCGGAGAGCTCCGCCACCAGCGCGAGCGTCCGGGCGCACACCGCGTCGTGGTAGTCCGTGAGCAGGCCGCCATCGCTCACCGTGACCGCCGCCACCTCCGGCGAGCGGTGCCCGTAGCCCGTGTCAGAGGTCGGCAGCTGGAGCGCGAACCGGTCTGCCCACCCCTGTGCCGTCCACACCTGCTCGACACCGAAGGCCTCCGCCAGATGGTCGTCCTGGACCCGGGTCAGGTGCCACACGAGCCAGGCGATCGAGTTCGCCTCCTCGTCCACCCGCGCGCACAGCAGCTCCGGCGCGAGGTCGCCGACCACGCGGTGCACCGCCTCGCGCAGCCGCCCGAAGTGATCGACCAGAAGCTCTGCCACGTCCATGGACTGGCCCCTTCCTCGTGACCGTCACCTCACGCTAGTCCGGTCCGTGCCGTCTCAGTCCCCGTCCCGCGCCGACCGCAACCGCTTGGTCAGCCCGCGGTTCTTCTTCGCCGTGAGCCGACGCTCCGCGGAGCCTCGGGTCGGCCGGGTCGCGCGCCGTTGCCTGGCTGGCGGGCTGATCCCCGCAGCGACGAGTGCCGCCAGCCGGCTCTCGGCGGCCGCCCGGGTGCGGAGCTGTTCGCGATGCTCGGACGCTGCGACGGTGAGGACGCCCGCCACGAGGCGCTGACCGAGGCGCTCGACCAGGCGTGCACGCTGGAGGCCGGTGAGGACCATCGATGCCGCGATGTCCCAGGAGAGCTCGACGCGCGAGTCCGTCGTGTTCACACCCTGGCCGCCGGGGCCGGAGGAGCGCGAGAAGCGGACCGTCAGCTCGGCGCGCGGGATGACCAGGGACGCGCCCACGCTGATCCCGGTCGCCATGGGCTCGATCGTGCCACGCCCGCGAGGGCGGGCCGCGACTTGCTTCGAGGAGAGCGGATGTCCGAGCTGCCCGATACGGTCGGCGCATGGTGACCGATGCGCTCCTCGCGTGGCTCCTCGACTCCGACCCGGCCCTGCGCTGGCAGGTCGAGCGTGACATCGCCGGCGAGCCGCCCGAGGTGTGGCAGGCGACGCGTGCACGGATCGCGAGCGAGGGCTTCGGTGCCCGGCTCCTCGCGCTGCAGGACCCGGACGGCCAGTGGGCGGGCGGCGCGTACTTCCCCTCGGACTTCGACTTCAGCGGTCCGGAAGCGGCCGACGGCGCCGGGCAGCCGTGGACGGCGACGACCTGGACGCTCAGCACGCTGCGGGAGTGGGGAATGGACCCGGCCGTCCTGCGCGAGCGCCGCACGGCCGAGCTCCTCGCCGAGCACAGCCGCTGGGAGTACGAGGGCCTTCCGTACTGGGGCGGTGAGGTCGACTGCTGCATCAACTCCTGGACGCTGGCGAACGGGCTGTGGCTGGGCGCCGAGGTCGCCGGACTCCCGGACTGGTTCGTCGAGCACCGCCTGCCCGACGGAGGCTGGAACTGCGAGTGGGTCGAGGGCTCGACGCGCTCCTCGTTCCACTCCACGCTCAACGCCCTCACGGGCCTGCTGGAGCACGAGACCGCGACGGGCGGCACGGACCAGACCCGGGCCGCACGACGCTCCGGCGAGGAGTACCTGCTCGAGCGCGGGCTCATCCGTCGGCTCTCGACGGGCGACCCAGTGGCGCCGTGGGTGGAACGGTTCGCCTACCCGCATCGCTGGATCTACAACGTGCTCAACGCTGCCGACTACTTCCGTCAGTCCGCACTGGTGCAGGGCACTTCGCCGGACCAGCGGATGGTCGAGGCGATCGAGATGATCCGCGCCGAGCGACAGCCCGACGGCAGCTGGATCCAGGCCAGGCGGCACCCCGGGCGCGTCTGGTTCGAGGTCGACGTCCCGGGCGGTGAGCCCTCGCCCCGGTTGACCCTCCTCGGCACGCGCGTCCTCGACTGGTGGGACGCCGCCCGGGCGGCATGAGCTCCCGGGCCGGGCCTGCACAGCGATAGGCTGACGACGAAGGCCGTCATCCCTCTCGCCGGGGGTGGCGGTTCTTCATGTTCCTGGGCAGGGAGTTCCGCCATTCGGTCCAGTCCTCGGGGCGCCCCGGCGGGCTACTCTTCGCACATGCCTGCGACCCCGTCGCTCTCACAGCTGAGGGCACACCTGTCTGCGCTCCTCCCGTCCAAGCAGGATCCGGAGTCTCCCGCCGGGCCCGCAGGAGTGGTCGTCGCTGCCGACGACCCCGCCACCCTCGCCGAGACCCTGGAGATCCTCTCGGACCCGGCAGATGACGCCGAGGCAGGACCAGAGATCCAGTCCGGCACCGGAGCTCCTGGCTCGGCGCTCCCGCACCGCTGAGGATCGCGGAGGTAGGTGGACCCAGGCTCGCGGGCACGCCGCGGGGAGCCGTCCGGGTTCAGCCTGACGTCGCGATCCGCTCGCGCACGAGTGCCACGATCCTGCCGAGGTTCAGGGTCCAGCCGATACCGAAGACGTGCGGGCTGAAGACCGTCTCCGCCTCGGGGTCCCAGACCCGCTCCCGGATCCGATCGAGGGTCGGCGGGCGGAACTCGTAGGGGACGACGCCGGCGACCGTGCCGTGCCAGGTCCGCTCCTCAGCAGGCAGGCGCATCTCCTTCACGACCGCCGCGACGGCGAGTCCGAGCATGACGAGGCGGACGAGCGACGAGAGCCCGCTTCCCTTCGAACCTCCCGAGGTGCCGTTCCCGCGCTGTGATCCCATGGTGCTCTCCTTGCGTCCGGGGACTTCCATCGTGCACCTTCCGAGCCGCCGGCTCACCCAGAACGGGTCACCGTTCCGGGCGAACGGCGCCGGGTCGAGCCGTCTCTGTCCTCCGGCAGCCCGACCCGTCAGCCGGCGGTCGCGCCGCTCAGGCCGAGCCCACCAGCGATCTCCGCCGCCCAGGCGTCGACCTGGTCCCACTCTCGGAAGTCGCCCACGGGCAGGGCGTCTCGGGCGGCGGGCATCAGGCGCATCATCCGCTCGCCGATGCCGACCGGGGGGCCGTCTCCTGTCCACGCGCCGCGGAACACGCGCTCACCACGGGAGGCCACCGCATCCGCGAGCTCGTCGAACTCCTTCGGCCGGGTCGACGCGAAGACGTCGCGGCCTTCCTTGTCGAGGTCGTCCGTGCCGAGCGGGCCGCTGCTGAACAGCCACGTCGGCACTGCGGTCAGCTCGGCGCGGTGCCTTCGGACGAAGGAGCTCGCGTCGCGAAGCCAGTGGAACATGTACGCAGCTCCCCCGACGACCGCAGCGTCGTAGCCGCCGAGGTCCGCGACCTCGGCGACGGGTGCCACGTCGACCTCGGCCCCGGCGCCGCGAAGTCCGTCGGCGAGGCGTTCGGCGATCCCGGCTGTCGAGCCGTGCCGGCTCGCGTAGGCGACCAGAACCTTCATCGGCCTTCCTCCCGTTGATGCAGTCCGGGTGACTCCGCTTCCAGGCTACGGGGGACGGCGCGCCTCGATCAGCCGAACGGCGGACGGCTCTGCCCGGGCTCCTGCTCTCTCGGCCGTTCCCCGATGGCCGCCTGGCCATCGGCGAGATCGGGTCGTGCCGGGCGGCCGGAGGACGGACCGCGGTATCGGGTGCAAGAGGTGGCCCCGGTGGCGGACGCGGCGGACGCGGTGGACGCCGAAGCGTTGGTCATCCTGGGTCTCCGGCAGCTGTCCACAGCGCACCCTGATTGCCGCACCTGTGGATGAATGCGCAGGTCAGGGGCTTGCAGACGACGAGATCCTTGGGTAGGATCGAACACATGTTCGAGCATCGCGCACCCTGGTCCGGGGAGTCGGCGTCGGCGCGCCTGCCCGCCGACCTGGAGTCGGCGACCGGACCCGTCGCGACGGGAGTCTTCGGCTCCGGACTGGCGGAGCTGGTCCGCCTGGCGACCCGTCTGACGACCGAGGTCGACGGGTGCGAGGACTGGTCAGCCATCCACCGCGGTCAGGCTCTGCGCGTGCTCGACCACGTCGCCGGCGCTCTCGCCACCGTCCGGGCTGCCGTCCTCGTCGCGGAGCGCGCGGCTCGGACGTCGCTCCGTCCGGGAGACAGGGACTTCGAGTCGGCCCGCGCGCGGCAGAGCAGGACGGGTTTCGGCGAGGCGTGCCGGGAGGTCCGTCAGGCCGACACCCTCGTCGCGCTGCCGCTCCTCGCGGACGGCGTGCGGGCCGGACGTATCCCGCTCGCCCACGTGGACGCGCTCGCCCGCATCACCGCGAGCGCCGGCGCAGGGGCGACGGCGGCCCTGGCGACACCGGAGCTGCAGACAGAGCTGGCGAGTCTCGCCGAGCGGCACCCGGTCACGGTCTTCGCCTCGGCCGCCGCACGCCTCCTCGCAGCGAGCGATCCCCACGAGGTCGAGCGCGGCATCGCTGCCCAGCGCAGGGCGCGCTACCTCCACCTGTCACGCCAACCGGACGGCACCTACCTCCGGGGCCGCCTCGACAACCTCTCCGGCGAGGTCCTGCGGGTGGCGATGGCCTCGGTCAGACAGGCGCCGGACGCCGATCGCGACCGCGGCCGGGCCGATGCCGATGCCTTGGTTGCCCTCGCTGAGCGCGCCATCTCAGGGATGGCTGGGATCCGGCCCCGCCGGGCCGAAGCGAACGGGCTCCCGACCCCTGACCCGGAGCAGGACGCCGCCGACGCCCGCGTCTCGGGTGTCGCGAACCGTCCGACCCTCTCGCTCCTGGTGCCCGCCGAGACCTTCGCCGAGCTCGACGCCGCTCGGCGCCGATGTCAGGAGTCGTCGACCGAGAAGGCGACGGACGCGGGAGTCGACCTCGATGCCCGGGTGGCGCCGCCCGCGACGCTCGACGACGGGTCACCGGTGGCGCTCTCCCAGCTCGCCCGCATGCTCTGCGACAGCGAGATCGGACGGATGGTCATGTCGGCCGAGGGTCTCCCCCTCGACGTCGGTCGGACGCAACGCCTCTACTCCGGGGCCCAGCGCCGTGCCGTGATCGTCCGTGACCGGCAGTGCTCATGGAACGGCTGCGAGGTCCCCGCGGCCCACTGCGAGGTCCACCACATCCGCTGGTGGGACCGGCACGGCGGCGGGACGTCCGTCGAGAACGGACTCCTCGTCTGCAGCCACCACCACCACGTGATCCACGAGCTCTCCCTCGACGTGCGGCGGCTCGCCTCTGACCCGTTCGGAGGTCCGGCAGGCAGCCGAGCGGGGCCGGCACCCGACCGGAGGGGGCCGATCAGCGGGAGCCCGGTCGTCCGCTACTCGTTCCACCGCTCGGGTGGTGCCGTCGTCAACGCACCGCAGCGGGTGCCGACCACTCGTCCGAAGGGCTCACCTGGCGTCGACCAGACATCCGAGGAGGAGGCCGACGGGCGGGCGCCTGTAGCCGCGGCAGGTCCGAGGAGTCAGGTCACCGGCGTGCTGTTCCCCGTCGCGTGAGGGCAGCGGGCGGGGCCGGGCGGGGCAGCGGGCAGGGCCGGGCGTGGCTGCGGGCAGGGCCGGGCGTGGCTGCGCATCACGGGGGGTGCTCTCAGGGGTCCGGCGAGGTGTCGAAGCGTGCGAGCGTGTGCTCCCAGCCGGCGGCGATCCCGGTGCCGAGCCAGTGCCGGACCTCGTCCTCGGTGAGGTGGTCGGCGAGCTCGACGGTGAGCGCAAGCTGCGTCCCGCCGTCGATGTCGGTCAGCACGATCGTGACGAGGGGGACGTCGTCGAGGTGGTCGAGGTCGAGGTCGGGCCAGCCACCGACGGCACCGTGGCTGAACACGAGTCGCTCGTCCGGCACGATCTCCCGATACACACCGCCCGTGACGTACTCCTTGGTCTCGCTCTCGACCATGTGGACCCGCCACTGACCACCGACGCGAAGCTCGACCGTCGTCGGGACGCGGGCGGGGAAGCCAGGGTTCTCGAACCAGACCAGCTCCTCCGGCACGGTCCATGCGCGGAAGACGGCGGCCCTCGATGCGGCGACTCGACGCATGATCGTGAATCCGCGCGCAGCGGGCGTTCCTGTCATGGGAGGTCCCCGATCGTCGAGTCCGGCGGTCGTCGGCTGACGGCCTCGAGGTGACGCTGCAGGCGGTCCAGCCGCTCGTCGAAGAACGTCCGGTAGCCGGCGATCCATGCATCGACGGCCAGCAGCGGAGCGGGCTCGAGCCGGCACGGGCGCCACTGCGCCGACCGGCCCTTGGTCACCAGCCCCGCCTGCTCGAGGACCTTCAGGTGCCGCGAGACCGACGGCAGCGTCATCGCGTGGGGGGCGGCCAGCTCACCGACCGTCGCCGGGCCCTTCGCGAGGCGAGCGAGCATCGCCCGTCGGGTCGGGTCGGCGAGAGCGGAGAAGACCACGCTGAGCGTGTCGACCGTCATGGTGAGCGTCCTCACTTAGCTGATTCGCTAAGTACAGGCGTTCAGAGCTCAACCGTCAACCCCTCGTCGAGGAGCGGTCGCCGCGAGCGCTTGGCCTCGTACATCGCGAGATCCGCTGCGCGGAGCAGGCTCTCCGCGGAGCGTGCCGGGTCGTCCGTCGTGACCACGCCGACGCTCGCGGCCGCATCCACGGTGCCCTCGGCGAGCGCGATCGGCTCCCGCAGGATGCGGGCTATCCGCTTCGCCAGCTCGCTGTCGTCCTCGGACAGGTTCTCGACGAGCACGGCGAACTCGTCTCCGCCCAGCCGTGCCACCACGTCCTCGTCACGGACGCAGCCGCGGAGCCGTCGACCCACCGCGCACAGGACGGCATCGCCTGCCGCATGGCCGAAGCTGTCGTTCACGGACTTGAACGAGTCGAGGTCGATGATCATCAGCGTGAGGGTGCCGGACCGCGCCCCCAGGCGGGTGAGAGCGCCGTCGAGACTGGTTCCCAGCAGCGCGCGGTTGGCCAGGCCGGTGAGCGGGTCATGGGTGGCCTCGTGCCGCAAGGCGACCGCGAGCCGATCGCGTTCGGCGAGGAGCTGGTGGAGCTCCTCGACCCTGGTGTCGAGCTCGTCGACCAGGTGCCCGTTGTCGGAGATGACGACGACCTGGCGGATCGCGACCAGGAGACCACTGATCAGCGCACCCACCACGACGGCCCAGTGCCGCACGCCGGAGACCTGGGTCAGGAGCACCCGGACGAGCAGGCCGAAGGTCGCCAGCAGGGCCAGATAGGGAACGAGAGCGACCAGCGATCGCCGCGGGCCGCGCCGGACCGGTCGCTCCGACTGCGGGATCGCGCGCTGAACGCCCGAGGCGGCCAGCAGCACCGCGCTCGCCACCACGGTGAGCCCGAGGTTCCAGGCGGCACGATCGGCGCGGACGAGCACCGCGGTCCCGGCCTGCGCAGCCGCCTCGAGAGTGGCCGCGACCACGAGGACGGCGCCCGCCGGCAACGACATCGGCGGGAACGCCGAACGCGAGATGCTCACCACACCGAGCACGACGGACAGGAACAGCCCGGGGCCGATGAGCAGTCCGAGCCAGACGAAAGGCGAGGCCACCCCGGAACCGGGCAGGGTGAGGTAGGCACCGAAGACTGTCGCGGCGATCGAGACGATGACGACGTCAAGGGCCAGCCGCGCCCGCGGCCGACGCGGACGTCGTCCCGCCACCGGGGTCAGCAGCAGGACCGCGCCGAGGGGGACGGCGGTCCCGACCAGCACCAGCGCGTTCTGGACGGGACCACCGAGCGCCGTCGAGAGCTCGACCGGGCCGGCCGCCAGCAGGCCGAGCTGCACCAGGTCGCCGACGGCGTAAAGCAGCCCCGCGATGCAGATCCCACCCCAGACCCAGCGCGCTGCCGTGCCGGCGGCCTGCCTCGAGATCCTGCCGGCGGTCACCGTCAGCCCGAGGTGCGTGAGGGCGAGCATCCCCCAGCAGAGCGTGAGCTGGCGCTCAAGGGTTCCGAGGTCCGCGCCGAAGACGACGAGCGCGACGAGAAGCACGACGACGGCGAGCAGGATCGACGGCGCACCGATCAGGGCGCGCACGCGGCCCAGCCGGGTCCGGACCT
>JBBRGX010000076.1:0-12988 GCA_038223605.1 Actinomycetales bacterium
CCGGCAGCGTCCGTCGACCCGGCCATCTCGGGGTAGCGCTCGAACGTCACGCCCGCGGCCGCCAGCTCGGCGACGGCGGCGTCGATGTCCCCGACCGGGAAGTTGAGGACGGTGAACGTGGCCGGGACGTGCGCCGGGCCCTTGGGGTAGACCAGGACGGTCGATCCCTCGCCCAGGTGCAGCGTGAGCATCCCGTCCGAGCCGTCGACCCGCAGGCCGAGGACCTCGCGGTAGAAGGTGGCCGCTCGGTCGGTGTCGTCGACCGAGAACCCGGAGTAGGGCTGGCGCGTGGTGATCATCGCTGCTCCTCGAGTGCGGGGCGGGAGCCTCCCGTGGCCGACGGCCGCCGGGACGCACAGACTCCTGAGCATCCCCCTCCTCGACGGATCGCGCACCAGTGCTCGTCCACCTCGTACCCTTGCGCCGTGCCCCCTGAGCCCGGCGTCCCCCTCGGCCGCGTCCCGGCGCCGGCCCTCTTCGTCGCCTCGGGGCTCACGCAGTACCTCGGGGCCGCGCTCGCCGTGGGGCTGTTCGCCCGGATCGCCCCGGCCGGGATGGCCTGGCTGCGCGTCCTGGTCGCGGCGGCGGTGCTGCTCGCGTGGCGTCGTCCATGGCGGCTGCACTGGACGCGCCGCGACCTCGCTCTGGCCATCGCGTTCGGCACGGCCCTCGGGCTGATGAACGTCACCTTCTACATCGCCATCGCGCACCTGCCGCTCGGGACGGCCGTGGCCATCGAGTTCATCGGGCCGGTGGCGGTGGCGGCCGTCACGGGCTCGGGCTGGCGCGACCGGGCCGGGATCGTCCTCGCGGCCTGCGGGGTGGTCCTGCTCGCCGGGGTCACGCTGACGCTCGGCCGCGAGGACGCGCGCATCGGCCTGCTGGCGATCGGGGCGGCGGCCGTCTGCTGGGCGGCGTACATCCTGCTCGGTCGCCGCGTGGCGACGACGGGCGACGGCGTGACGCGTCTCGCGGTGGCGATGACGGCTGCTGCGCTGGTGCTCGCCCCGTTCCTCGCGCACCTCGGGGCACCGGTCCTCGGCTCGCCGTCGCTCGCCGCGGCCGTCGTCGGGGTCGCCGTCCTCTCCTCGGTGATCCCGTACGCGGTCGAGCAGGTGGTGCTCCGCCGGGTGACACCGGCGACGTTCGCCGTGCTGCTCGCCATGCTCCCCGCCACGGCTGCCCTGGTCGGTGCCGCCGTGCTGCGGCAATGGCCGCACGGGCTCGACCTCCTCGGCCTCGGCCTCGTCTCCGCGGCGATCGCGCTGACGTCCGTGCGTCGACGGCCGAGGGTGGACGAGGCGGCTCCCGTCTGAGGTCCCGCCGGGCTCACGGCAGGAGCAGCACCTTGCCGAACACCTCTCCGGAGGCCATGAGCTCGTGGGCGCGGGCCGCCTGGTCGAGCGGCAGGCGGGCGTGGACGACGGGCCTCACCCTGCCCGCCTCGACCATCGGCCACAGGTGCTCGCGCACCTCGGCGACGATCGCTGCCTTCTCCGTCGCCGGTCGCGAGCGCAGGGTCGTGCCGAGCACCGTCGCGCGCTTGGCCAGCAGCATGCCGAGGTCGAGCTCAGCCCGGGAGCCGCGCTGCAGGCCGATCACCGCGAGGCGACCGCCGGTCGCGAGGACCTCGAGGTTGCGGCCGAGGTAGGCGCCGCCCACCACGTCGAGGACGACATCGGCCCCTCGCCCGTCCGTCACCGCCCGGACGCGGTCGACGAAGTCCTCGGTGCGATGGTCGATGACGAGCGCCGCGCCGAGCCCGCTGCAGCGCGCGGCCCGGTCCGGGCCTCCGGCCGTCGTCGCGACGCTGGCGCCGAGCGCGGCCCCGATCTGCACGGCGAGCGTCCCGATCCCGCCAGAGCCGCCGTGCACGAGGAGCCATGAGCCCGGCTCGAGGCGGGCGGCGCGCAGGGTCGACCACACGGTGCAGGCGGCCTCGGGCAGTGCTGCGGCGTCGACGAGGTCGACACCGTCCGGCACCGGGAGGACCTGGGTGCTCCGGACGACGACGCGCTCGGCGTAGCCACCGCCGTCCAGGAGCGCGACGACCCGGTCGCCCACGGCCCATCCCGTTCCGGCCGCCGCGCCGACGACGGTCCCGGAGACCTCCAGGCCGGGCCAGGCCGGGGCGCCTGGCGGGGGAGGGTAGAGCCCCTGTCGCTGGAGCAGGTCGGCGTTGTTCACGCCGGCCGCGGCCACCTCGATCACGACCTCGCCCTGGCCGGCGGCGGGCTCGGGGACCTCCATGAGATGCAGCGCGTCGGGTCCGCCCGGCGTGTCGGTGTTGACGATCCTCATGGCCCGAGTCTCGCAGTTGTCGCTCTTGTGGGTGAAAACCGGGCGATACGGCGCATCTTGATCAGAGAGATTCCCGAACGGGCTAATGAATCGGCTCCCATGCGCCGATGGGATGCGGACAGCGGAACACCGCGAGGTGCGCGCTGTCGCCATTGCGTCGTCCGCGGTCCACCGTCGGGCAGTGAAGGAGAAGCCATGCTTCGCAGGTTGGGGATCAGGGGCAAGGTCCTCGCTGCCCTCGCCGGGCCCGTGCTCGCGCTCGTCCTCATCGCGAGCCTGCTCTCCTGGCAGTCGGCGTCGGCGGCTCGGGCGAGCGGCGACGGTCGAGTGGTCGCGAAGCTCCTGGTGCCCCACGCGTCGGTCGTCAACGCCCTCCAGGCGGAGCGGACCCAGGCGAGGGCGCTCGCGGCCGGCCGACCCGGCGCGGACGTCAGGACCGCCCGCGCCTCGACGGACGAGGCGATCTCCGAGATGGCGACCGCGACGAACGTGCTGCCGACGGACATCTTCGGCGGCCGGATCGCCGACCTGCTCGAGCAGGCGGTCACCATGCAGGCCTCGGTCGACCAGGTCCGCGGGGGGATCGTCGACGCCCCGGAGCGTGCGGTCGACATGGCCTACACCCAGCTCATCACGGGCGTCGTCTCCATGCCCGTCATGCTCTCGCAGCGCCTGAGCGAGCCGGACCTCGCGGGCGAGTTCCGCGCGTACGGCCTTGCCCTGACGGCCTCGGAGGAGCTCGCGCATGAGGCGCCTGTCGTCCGGGCCGTCCTGCTCGAACCGAACGAGGAGCTCGACTCGGTCCATCGCCTGCCCGTGATGATCGCCCTGACCGACCGCTCGATCGCCGAGGCACAGAGCGCCCTGGACCCTCTCGGCGTGGAGAGCCTGCGTCTCGCCGACGCGCCCGCTGCCCTCGTCGCTCTGCGCGAGGCCCTCAGCTCGGGGGACCCCGCGACCATCGCCGGTGCGGACGGGACGCAGCTGTCGAAGGCTGATGCGATGCAGCATCAGCTCAGCCTCATCCGGGCCGACCTCATGAAGCTGATCGACCACGACGCCCAGACGCTCGCGGGGGCGGCGAACCGCCAGGCGCTCCTCACCGCCGGCGGTGCGCTTCTCGCCGTGCTCCTCTCCCTCCTCGTCGCGCTGACGATCGCGCGTGGCATCGTCCGCCCGATGCGTGGTCTCACCAAGGCCGCCTTGACCGTTCGCGACGAGCTGCCGCGCCTGATCGACCAGGTCGCCATCCCCGGCCAGACGCCGAATCTCTCGCTCGTCGAGATCCCGGTCACCTCCAACGACGAGGTCGGTCGCCTGGCCGCGGCCTTCAACGAGGTCAACGCGACCACGATCAGCGTCGCGCAGGAGCAGGCAGCCCTGCGCGGCTCGATCGCGGAGATGTTCGTCAACGTGGCCCGCCGCGACCAGGTGCTGCTCAACCGCCAGCTGAGCTTCATCGACGCCCTCGAGCGGTCGGAGGAGGACCCGAAGGTCCTTGCCGACCTCTTCCGCCTCGACCACCTCGCCACCCGGATGCGGCGCAACGCCGAGTCCCTCCTCGTCCTCGCCGGGATCGACACCGGCCGGCGGCTGCGCGACACGCTCCTGCTCTCGGACGTCATCCGCACGGCCTCCTCGGAGATCGAGCACTACGAGCGCGTCCTGCTCGAGCTCCCGGCCGACCCGATCATGCTGGGACACACCGCGCTGCCGGCAGCGCACCTGCTCGCCGAGCTGCTCGAGAACGCCACGATGTTCTCCGAGCCCGGCAGCCCGGTGCACGTCTCGACGGGCCGCGACGAGACCCACGTCCTGATCACCGTCCTCGACCAGGGCCTGGGCATGACCCCGGAGGAGCTCGACGCGGCGCAGGCGAAGATCCAGTCCGCGTCGGCCGGCGAGGTCCTCGGCTCGCAGCGCCTCGGCATGTTCGTCATCGGCCGGATCGCCTCGCGCCTCGGTGCGAAGGTGGAGCTCGGTGTCGGCCCCTACGGCAACGGCATGCAGGCGACCATCCGTCTGCCGCTCGCCCTCTTCGTCGACATCGCCGACACTCCGCTCGTGGCCCCGATCGTCCCGGCCGCGGCGATCGGTCGCCACTTCCCGGTGCCCGAGCCGACCGACCTCCCCGAGATCGCCGCCCGGCCCGTCGACCTGGCCGACCTCACCGACGGCGCCACCGGCCTCGGCCTTCCCCGACGTCGGATCCGTTCGGCCGACGTCAGCGCGGAGGCGCCGAGCCTGACGACCGGCTCACTGCCCGTCGTCGACGGACCGCCCGCGTGGGGCTCCGAGGAGCTGCTACCGACCTCCGGCGACTCGACGATCCCCGACGCCCCGCAGGCAGGTGCGCTCGCCGGCGCCGCCGCGACGGTCGGCGAGGACTGGGTCCCGCCCATCTCGATGGCTGCACCGCTCGTTCGGCGTCGCCGTGGTCAGCACGCCGCCCCGACCGACGAGCGGGGAGAGGCGCCGGAGTCCACCGGTCCCACCCCGCACCCGTGGGCTGACGGCTCGAGCCGTCGCGCTCGCAACCGTCGGGTGGCCGAGGAGAAGAAGTCAGCCCTCGACGCCGACCCGGCGACCGGCTCCGCAGCGACCGATCCCTCGGGCGAGCAGGGCGGCGCCGGTTCGACCGACGGCGCTGGCGTCTTCCAGCCCCAGGTCCCCGTCGACGCACCGGAGGGCACCGACTGGTTCGGTGGCACTGACCCGGCTCCTGGCGGTCTCCCCACCCGCACGCGCTCCGCCCCTGCCCCCGTGCCGATGCCCTCGCTGACGCCGTCGTCGGCCGCTCAGGTCGCCCCGGAGACCAGGGCGTCGATGTTCGGTGGGTTCCGGTCCCGCCGGGCGGAGGTCGCGGCCGCGCAGCTCGAGGTTCGTGCACCCGAGCAGCTCTCGGCGCCCGCCGTCGAGCAGATCGTCGTCGAGCCCACGCTCGACGAGCCGGCATCCGCAGCGTTCGTCGTCCCTCTTCTCGTCGAGGACGAGGAGTGGGAGCCGGCGTACGAGCTTCCGCTCGGCGTCCCGGTCGACTACGACGACGCCGCCCACGCCTCGCCTGCCATGATCGCCAACCCGTGGGAGGTCGGCTACGAGGCCCCCGTCGCGACGTCGGAGACCGACGACGACGACGAGGACTGGGCGCCGATGCCCCTGGCCCCGGTCGTCGCCGAGGTCGATGCCCCGTTCTTCGCCGTTGACCTCGCGACCGAGCTCGGTGCGCCAGAGGTCGCGGTCCCGGCCGTGATCGAGCCCGCTGCTGGCCTGTCGCCGTTCGCGCTCCCGCAGTCCCCGGAGCCGGTGGCTCTGCCGGCGTCGTGGGCGAACGGCACGGCGGTCCTGCCGCTCGGCGGGTCCGCGCCGGAGGCCGACTTCTCCTCGCTGCTCACCGGTGAGGTCCCGACGGTCCCCACGGTCCCCACGGCGGCGAAGCCAAGGCGCCGGGGTCTGTTCGCGCGGCGTCAGCCCAAGGCAGCTGCTCGGACCACCCCGCCGCCCTTCGCAGCGCCGGTGCCGGTGCTGCCCGAGGTGATCCTCCCGCAGCAGGACATCCTCCCCGCCCTCCCGCTCGTCGACCGGGCCCCCTCCGTCACCCCGGCGCGCCAGTCGGCATGGTCCGCCAACGGCTCGCACGTCCAGCAGGGGTGGGACCCGACCGAGGACGCGACCAGCACCGAGCGCGGCCTGCCCGCCGTGGCCGAGCTGGCTTCGCTCTCCTTCCGACCGCAGGAGCCGGTTGCCCCTGTCGTCGAGGAGGTACCGCCCGCCCCTGTCGCACCGTTCGGCGCGATCGCGCCGAGCCCGGCGCAGTCGGCGGCCGTCTCGACCGAGCGCTCGTGGACCCCGGACCTGCACGGGGTCGAGATGCACTCCTACCCCTCATGGCCGAGCCCGCAACGCACCGCGGCGGCGGCGACCGCCGACGAGGACGAGGTCCACGCCGGGGCGATCGACGCCACGACCCACGAGGCGCAGGCTCCCACCTCGCCGGGAGCTCACGACAGCTCGCTGCCTGCCCGGCCCGGCGCCGGGGCTCCACGGGCCGGTGTCCCGGCTCAGCCCGGGTATGCGACCTTCGTTCCTTCGGGCTCGCGGGAGAACGACCCGATCGCCCTGCGTGCGGGGATCGCCCAGCAGGCCCTCTCCGAGCTCAGCATGCTGTCGTCGTACCGTCCGCAGACGGTCGGCGGCGCCAAGGGGAGCACGGCGGCAGCACCGCTGGTCCGCCGCACTCCTGTGGTCATCCCGAAGGACGAGCCGGTCACGCCTCGGCAGCCGGCCGCCCCGCGGGATGCCAACGAGGTCCGCTCGCTCCTCGCGAGCTTCCAGTCCGGGACGTCGCGAGGCCGCTCAGCGGTCGACGAGGTCGAACCGGAGATCACCGTCGATGCAGCCAAGCAGGGCACCTCGTGGTGACCCCCGAAGGAGGACTCGTGACCACCGTGAGCTCAGAAGCCACGAACTACGCATGGCTCCTGGACAACTTCGTCCACCGGGTCACCGGCGCCAAGCACACGCTCGCCGTCTCGGCGGACGGGCTCCTGATGGCGATGTCGGCGAACCTCGACCGCACCAGCGGCGACCAGCTCTCCGCGATCGTCGCCGGGATGTCCAGCCTGACCCGGGGTGCCTCTCGGCAGCTCCAGGCGGGCAACGTCCGGCAGGCGATCGTGGAGATGGACGAGCTGTTCCTCTTCCTGATGAGCGTCTCGGACGGCTCGGTCCTCGCCGTCGTCGCGGACTCGAGCTGCGACGTCGGCCTCGTCGGGTACGAGATGGCGATGCTCGTCTCGCGCACCGAGTCGGTCCTCACGCCCCAGCTCGTCTCCGAGATGCGCGGTGCCCTGCCGATCGACGGCGCGCTCCGGGCTCCGGTGGCGTGAGGGTCCGATGAGCGCGCACTCCTCCGGTCGGGCCGAGGCCCCCGATCCCCATGCGGGTCAGTACGAGACGCGTACCGTGCGTCCGTACGCCGTGACTGGCGGTCGTGTCCGGGCAGCCGGGGCCGACCTCCCGATCGAGGCTCTCGTGGAGACGCTTCCCGCGTCTGCGAACAGCTCCGGCCTCCCGCCGGAGAAGAGAGCGATCCTTCAGCACGCCGGCCACACCTTCGTCTCGATCGCCGAGCTCTCAGCCCTGCTGCGGCTGCCGCTCGGGGTCGTGCGGGTGCTCGTCGCCGATCTCGCGGACCTCGAACTGGTCCGTGTTCACAGCTCGATGCCGGTGAGCTTGCACACCGGTCAGTCCCCTGCCCTGTCCCTCAGCGTGCTGGAGAGTGTTCTCAATGGCATTGCAGCCCTCTGACGTGGCCGTGAGCGAGCCGGCCGTGGCCGCACCGCGCGTGGCCCCCACCGTCGTGAAGATCGTCGTGGCCGGCGGGTTCGCCGTCGGCAAGACGACCTTCATCGGCTCGATCTCCGACATCGAGCCGCTCAACACCGAGGCGGCCATGACCGAGCACTCGGTCGGCGTCGACGACGCCGGCGGGGTGAGCGACCGCAAGACGACGACCACCGTCGCGATGGATTTCGGTCGCATCGAGCTCGCCGGGTCCCTGTGGCTCTACCTCTTCGGCACCCCCGGGCAGGACCGCTTCCTGTTCATGTGGGACGACCTGGTGCGCGGCGCGATCGGTGCCGTCGTCCTGGTCGACACCGAGCGGCTCGACCAGTGCTTCCCCGCCGTCGACTACTTCGAGAGCAGGGGGATCCCGTTCGTCGTGGCGGTCAACTGCTTCGACGGGGTGGCCCGCCACCGGCTCGAGGACGTCCGCGAGGCACTCTCGGTCCCCGACCACGTGCCGCTCATGTACACCGACGCGCGGTCGCGCCCGGCGACGAAGCAGGCCCTGATCTCGGTCGTCAAGCTCGCGATGGAACGGCTGCGCAGCTGACCTCGTCCGCCGCTGACTAGGCTGCGGGACGGACAGGCTCGCAGTGCAGGACGGACGACGATGCTCATCTATGCCGACGGTGCGGCTCTCGCGCGTGCGGTCACGCACGAGCCCGAGTCCGCTGCCTGGCGCCTGCTGGCAGGCGAGCGGGAGGACGACCTCGTCACCTCGCCCCTCGGGCTCACCGAGCTGCGCCGGATCGCCGACCCGCTCGGGCCGCAGGCCCGCACCGCCGCTCGCGAGCTCGCCGAGCGGATCGTCGTCGTGCGGTTCTCGGACCAGTCGCTGCGGTCGGCGGCGATGGCGGCATCGGTCGCCTCCCCGTTCACGGCGATCCACATCGGCATCGCGGTCGCGCACCCGGACGTCGACACCGTGGCGACGTACGACGAGCTCCTGGCACGCCTCGCGGCGATCTACGGGCTGGAGGTCCTCAGCCCCGGCCGCCGAGCGGGCTGGTGGGAGGAGTAGCGCGGGACCGACCGCGGGACGCCCGAGGACGACGCGCTCGGCGCATCGACCGAGCGCGCCGAGCGCAGCGGGCAGGACCTGCTGACGTTCTCGCAGGTCAACGGCACAAACTGGTAGGGTCTCGGCGAACGGAGGGCTGCCAGAGCGGCCGAATGGGACAGTCTTGAAAACTGTTGTGCGGTGACCCCGCACCAAGGGTTCGAATCCCTTGCCCTCCGCACCGGGCGGGTCCCGGCGGCGCGCGCCGCCGGGCCGCTGCCGCTCGACCCCGCGGCCTGCGGGCCAGCGTGATCCGGCTGGACCAGCCGGTCACCGGCGGCCGCCATGGCCACCACCCCCGTGGTGGCAACCGACGAGCGTTGCGCCTCGAGCCCCGGGGTGGACGGGTCTGCGGGGATGAGACGGTCCTACGGCCCTGGGGCACCCCTCGGCCAAGATGGTCCCCATGTCAGTTCGCGACGAGAACGCCCTCGAGCCGGTCGGGCTCATCAAGCAGTCCGGAGCCGTGCTTCGTGTCGGTCGGGCGATGCTCACCTCCGGCACCGGCTCCTACCGGGTCAAGACCGCCATGGACCAGGTGGCGCACGCCTTCGGCCTGGACCGTCACGAGGCGCACGTGACCCTCACCGAGATCACCGGGACCTCCTACCGCGGGCCGATCTTCCGCACCGAGGTCGCCGAGGTCCACTCGATGGGCGTGAACTCGAACAAGATCAAGATGCTGACGGACATGGTCAACGGGTTGAAGCCCGGCGCGACGCCGGACGAGGTGATGAGCGCCGTCGACCGGATCGACGCCACCCCGCCGCTCTACCCGGGCTGGATGAACGCGCTCTCCGCCGGGGTGGCCTGCGGTGCGTTCTCCTACCTCAACAACGGCCGGCTCTTCGAGGTCATCGCGGTGACGATCGCGGCCTCCCTCGGGCAGTACGTGCGCCGGATCTTCCTGCACCGCAAGGTCAACCAGTTCGCTGCCGCGATGGTCGCGGCCTCCGTCGCCTGCCTGGCCTACCTCGGCATCCTGCTGCTCGTCGAGGCGGTGAGCGGCTCTGCGCAGAGCCATGAGGCGGGGTACATCTCCGCCGTCCTGTTCCTGGTGCCCGGCTTCCCGCTGGTCACCGGGGCGCTGGACCTCGCGAAGCTGGACTTCTCCGCCGGGGTCGCGCGAGTGGCGTACGCCTTGATGATCCTCACCTCGGCCGGCCTGTCGGTGTGGGCGGTCTCCTGGGCGGTCGGGCTCACCCCCACGCCCGTCCCGCCGGCCGACCTCGCCTGGTTCGTCACGCTCTTCTTCCGGCTGGTCGCGAGCTGGTTCGGCGTCCTCGGCTTCGCGCTCATGTTCAACTCCCCGTGGCGGATGGCCATCGGGGCCGCGACGATCGGGATGATCGCCAACACGCTTCGCCTCGAGCTCGCGACGGCGGGGATGGCGATCCAGGCGGCGACGATGATCGCCACCTTCGGCGTCGGGCTGATGGCGGCCGTCGTCGCCCCGCGACTCAAGGTGCCACGGATCACGATCTCGGTCCCGTCCGTCGTGATCATGGTGCCCGGTGTCGCCGCCTACCGCTGCCTGCTCGGGCTCAACAACGGCGACGTGCAGACGGCCGTCACCTCGGGGGCGACGGCCGTCTTCGTCGTCATCTCGATCGCGGTCGGGCTTGCGGCCGGCCGCATCCTGACCGACCCGGCGTGGGCCTACGAGAAGGGCTGACGCCCGCTCGCTTTGCTCCGGACTCACGCGGGCAGGTACCCTGAACTGCACCATTGGAGATGTCGCATAGCCCGGTCTAGTGCGCGACCCTGCTAAGGTCGTGAAGGGGTAACCCTTCCGTGGGTTCAAATCCCACCGTCTCCGCGTTGAGGTACATCGAAAACTCAAGCTGTACCACCGACGAAACCCCTCCCGGGAAGCTCCCAGGAGGGGTTTTGTGCGGTCTTGGCTTCCGGAGAGGAGGTTCGCGGCCCAGAATCGGCGCCGCATGACTCTCGTCGGGGTCGTCGGTCTGTCTAGAGGCGCTGAGCGGACAGCACTCTCAGCCCGTCAGGCGTGAGCCTGCGGGCTGGGGAGCACTGTTCTGGATGGGGCCGGGCGACTCAGTCGCCTTCGGGGTCGTCCTCCTCCGGCGTTGGCTCATCGTCGAGAAGCTTGCCGTCCTTGTCGTACTCGGCGAACCCGTAGTCCGTCACGTCCATCTGGGTGAGCTCGTCGCGGGTGTCGCCAGTGTCCTTGGCCCCGGTCAGGAGCTGGCGAAGGTTCGTGGCCGCGACGGCGATTGCCAAGAGAAGGCTGGTGCGCACCAAGCCGACCTGGTGGGTCCAGCCGCGCTGGACCCCCCCGGTGACGGTGCCCTTGAGGAGGCCGAAGCCGGCCTCGATGCGGGAGCGCCGTGAGTAGGACTTGATCCACTCGTCGCTCAGCCAGTAGTCGTCCTGACGCAACTTCGCGTCCACGGTGTAGTCGATGGTGATGGTGCTGTGTGCGCACGCCTTCGGGGCTGGCGACGGAGCCGTCACTTCGGGTCGACCTGTCCCCTCGGGGACTCCACGCGGGTAGAGCGGGCAGCCGTGGCAGACGACGTTGCCGGTCCGTGCGGGGCAGGTGAACCGTGGGTTGCCGGCGGTGGTGACGCCGACCCTCTTGAACTGGTACTGGGCCCGCTCGGCGAGCAACTTCTTCGCGTCCTCGAGCTCGGACTTGTTCTTCTTCCACTCCTTCAGGGCGGCCGCATAGGTCCCGCGCCGCCTGCCCCTCTCTGAAGGCCTCTCGCCGATGGACAAGTTCGAGGGGCGGGTGATCTTGATCAGGTGATCGGGAGTGGACGGGCAGTGCGGCCAGCCGTCGATCATGAGGTAGCCATCGTTGGCGTGCAGCCGCCCGCCGCGGTCCTTCGGGTGCATGTCCAGGACCTGGCGGATCGCTCGCTCGCGCAGCGGGATCGCCCACCGCTCCGCCTCAGAGTACGAGAAGCCGCGGTCTGTCAGGATCTCCTCTGGCTTGCGCCCTTCTGCGGCCAGCCGGTCGAGCATTGCGATGGTTTCCGGGATTCCCTTCTTGTTGCCCGGGACGAGGCGGATGCGCTCGATCAGCAGCGGGAGCGTGGGACCGTCAACGGTGCTCGCGCGCGCGGCGCCGAGCATCTGGTATCCGAAGACCAGCTTCGACTTGTTGTTGAAGGTCCGGGTGCGGTGGCCCCAGCAAGCGTCAGGGTCCGCCGAGCGGTTGGGGCGGCTGTCGCTGGCGCCGGGGACGTAGGGGCCGTAGCTACGAGAGCGGGCCGCGGACTCGATGGCCGTGAGGTCGATTGCCTGGGCCGGAGCCGCCGGGAGGCGCATCGACGCTGCGCCCGTGAGCCTGTCGAGCAGCTGGCCCATCGTGGCTTCCCGTAGTTCCCGGTCAGTTGGGTCGAGGTCGGGGTGGCGAGTCGTGGTGTAGTCGAGGTGGTCCGCGATCGCGTTCCATAGGTAGCGAACCTGTTCGACAGTGATCGGGCGGCCTTGACGCGTGCGAATGCGATGGCGAAGTTGGATCTGACGGGAGAGCCGGCTGATCATGACTTCGTGCACCTGGGTGAATTTGAGCGAGTGCACGCAGTCGTAGGTGACGATCATGGCGGCGAGCAGGACGTCGACGGCAAGGTCACGAGGTCGCCCGCCCTTGCCAACCGGGCGCAGGAGCTCCTCAAGTTCCTGCGGGACCCCCGTGCGGCGCACGTAGGCGAGCGTCCGCTCGAACCTCTTGACCCCGATCATCGGGTGCCCCCGAGCACGCTCAGGACCTCAGTGATCTTGGCGGGATCCGGAGGTGGGCAGTGGGGCAACAGGTCCGCCAGGGTGCGCGAGCCGGCGAGTCCGGCGGCGCGGAGCAGGTCCACCAGGGGAATCGGTGCGCACATGAGAGCGACGAGCCAGGTGTTGCGAAGCCGCGTCAGGTCCACGGACAGGTCGACGGTGGCGGTGCGCGCGGTCCGGGTGGATCGCCGAGTGACCGTGACACGGTCAGGGACCCTTCCGACGACCAGGTCGCCGGGGGCCTTGCCCAGTGCCGCGTGAAGGTCGAGCGCCCGTCGCACCAGCGGGACGTACTCTTGCCGGATCGGCACGACACGAGGGCGGCGAGGGTTGTCCGTCGAGACCACCCACATTGTGGTGTGGTCCGGGCTCTGGATCTCGGTCACCGAGGTGGCGCGCACGGACCGAAGGTCGCTCGCGTCAAGGCCTGCCCCGGCCCCCAACCCGATGAGGAAGCAGAGCCGCGCAGTGCGGTGCTTGGTCGGTTGGGCCGCACCCAGACGCCTCCAGATGACCATCTCATCC
>JBBRGX010000077.1:0-12985 GCA_038223605.1 Actinomycetales bacterium
TGGAGTACTACGAGCTGTTCTCCCGCATCTTCCAGTCCGAGGGGCGGCCGTTCCGCCCCTGGGCACCGGCGCTGCCGGAGGGCAGCCCTGCACGAGGAGAGGTCTCATGACGGTCTGGCTCGTCGGTATCCCGGTGGTCGCGCTGCTCGCGGTGGCGGCGGTGGTCCTGCTGCGGCGGCGCGGCAGAGCCGGGTTCGCGGTGCTGCTCGGCATCGATGCGCTCGTCCTGGTCGGGGCCGTGGTCCTGATCATGAGCGCACTCGGCTCGGGCCCAGCGGCCGCGGCGGTCGGTGCGGCGGCCGTCACGGCAGAGACGGGGGTGCCGGCCGGCATCGGCGGCTCTGCGCTCATCGCGGCAGCGATCGCGGTGGCCGGATCGTCGATCGGTGCGGCGTTCGCCGTCGCCTACACCGGCTCGGCCGCGCTCGCGGCGATGAGCGAGCGGCCGGAGATCTTCGGCCGGGCGATGGTCGTCGTCGGGCTCGCCGAGGGGATCGCGATCTATGGGCTGGTCGTCGCCATGATCCTCATCGGGAAGGCCTGACCCCTGATGGCCGACGTCGTCTGCGGGATCGTCGCCGCACTCGGTGAGCAGGCCCTCGTCGAGGGCTACGGGCTCGCCGGCGCCCTCGTGCTGCCGGCGGAGGTCGACGCCGAGGTGCTGGACGCGTGGCGGGCGATGCCTGCGGAGGTGCGCGTCGTGGTGCTCACCCCGCGTGCCGCCGCAGCGCTCGGCCCGGAGCTGACGTCGCCAGGGTCACCGATGGGAGTGGTGCTGCCATGACGGGGCTGCGCCAGGACGCGCTCGCCGCGCTGGAACCCGTGCGGGCGGCGATGCATGCCGCCGCCGGGGCCGAGGTGGACGAGATCGGCTCGCGCGCGGCCGACGACGCTGACGCTGTCCTCACGGCCGCACGTCACCGGGCCGAGGAGGTCGTCGCTGACGCCGCATCCCAGGGGACTGCCGGTGCCAGGGCCGCCGCCGCCCTGCGTTCCGCCAGGGCCCGCCGGGAGGCGAGCGAGCTGGTCCTGGCTGCGCAGGAGTCGCTGCGTCGCGGGCTGGCGGACCAGGTGGTGCAGGCGGCCAAGGCCCTGCACGGCGAGCCGCGCTACGCCGCGTGGCTGGAGCACCTCACCGAACGCTGCCACGAGGTGCTCGGCGTGCACGCCACCGTCACCCCGAGTCCATCGGGCGGCGTGATCGGCGAGCTCGGCCTCCTGCGGCTGGACCTGTCGGTCCCCGTGCTCGCTGCCGCAGCGATCGACGCACATGCGGCGGAGGTGAGGCTGCTGTGGACGCCGTAGCGGGGGGCGGCGGCGCCCGCGTGACGGGAACCGTGACGCGGGTGAACGGACCACTGGTCGAGGTCGAGGGGCTCGACGGCATCGCGATGCGCGAGGTGCTCGCTCTCGGCCCCCGCGCGCTCGCCGCGGAGATCGTCGGCATCTACGGCGGCCGCGCGACCGTCCAGGCCTACGAGTACACCGGCGGGCTGACCCCGGGGGACAGCGTGACGGCGACGGGGGAGGTGCTGTCCGGGCTGCTCGGGCCAGGGCTGCTCGGCCAGGCGTTCGACGGCCTCCTCCGGCCGTTGACGGGTGCGCCGGTCTGGCTCACCCCGGAGCGCCACACCACCGCTCAGGAGCGGTCCTGGTCCTTCGTCGCGGCCGTCGAGGTCGGGGCCCGGGTCACGCCCGGCCAGGTGCTCGGCACCGTTCCGGACTCCGGATCCGTCGAGCACCGAGTCACCGTGCCGTCGGGGGTCGAGGGTGCCGTGACGTGGATCGCCGGCCCCGAGCCGATGGTCCCGACCGCCGTGGTCGCCCAGGTCGACCAGACGCAGGTGCGGCTCTCCGAACGCTGGCCGGTGCGCCTGCCCCGGCCGTTCCGGGCGCGACTGAGCGATGTCGTCCCGCTCCACACGGGGCAGCGCGTGCTTGACCTCATCTACCCGCTTGCTCGAGGCGGGGCGGCTGCCGTGCCCGGCGGCTTCGGTACCGGCAAGACCCTCCTGCTCCAGCAGATCGCGAAGTGGTCGGACGCCGACGTGATCGTCTACGTCGGCTGCGGCGAGCGCGGCAACGAGATGGCCGACGTCCTCGACGAGCTCGCCCGGATGACCGACGACCGCACCGGCGGCCGGCTGATCGACCGGACCGTCGTCATCGCGAACACCTCGAACATGCCGATGATGGCCCGCGAGGCGAGCGTGCACACCGGCATCACGGTCGCCGAGTTCTACCGGGACATGGGTTACGACACCGTCGTCATCGCCGACTCGACCTCGCGCTGGGCCGAGTCCTTGCGCGAGTTCGCCAACCGCAACGGCGACCTGCCCGCCGAGGAGGGCTACCCGGCCAACCTCGCCTCCGAGCTCGCCGCCTTCTACGAGCGGGCCGGGCGTGTGACGACGCTCGGCGGTTCCGCGGCGTCGACCACGGTGATCGGCGCCGTCTCCCCGGCCGGCGGGGACATGACCGAGCCGGTGACCACCGACACCCAGCGCTTCGTGCGTTGCCTGTGGCTGCTCGACCGTGACCTCGCCTACTCCCGGCACTACCCGGCCGTCAGCTGGAACGGGTCCTTCGCGCGTGACGTCGAGGCCATCGGCGCATGGCGCTCCGTGCACGGCGACCCTCAGTGGCCCGAGCACCGAGCCCGAGCGGCGGCACTGCTCGCCGAGGCCGACCGTCTCGCCTCGCTCGCGGAGATCATCGGCACGGGCTCCCTTCCCGGGCACGAGCGCGTGGTGCTCCTCGGCGGTCGGCTGCTGCGCGACGGGGTGCTCCTGCAGAACGCCCTCAACCCGAACGACGCCTTCTGCTCGGCGGAGAAGGGTGCTGCTCTCCTCGGCCTCGTGCTCGACGTCGTCGACGCCTGTCAGCGCCGGGTCGAGGCAGGCGTGGCGGCGACGACGATCGAGGAGGCGGACCTCGGCGCGGTGCTGCGTGCCCGCGAGGAGCTCGGGCCCAGCGACGCCGAGGGTGTGGGCAGCCGCCGCGCGGCAGTCATGGCGATGCTGGAGGGGTTGACATGACCGGCTCGACGCTCCCGCCCGCGGTTCCGCAGGAACCGGTCTCGCCCGTGGCGGGCCCGCCGCTCGGCCAGGTGGCGCACGGTGACGTGCGCGAGCTGCGCGGCCCGCTCCTGGTCGTCGCCGCCGAGGGTGTCGGCTGGGACGAGTTCGCGACCGTCGACCTGCCCGACGGGCAGCGCCACGGACTGGTCCTGGAGGTGGACCGCGACCTGGTGACCCTCCAGGTGCTCGAGGGCACCGGCGGGATGGCGCCCGGCGGCATATGGGTGCGTTTCGACGGGCGCCCGCTGAGCGTCCCCGTCGGGCCGGAGTGGTTCGGCCGGGTGTGCAACGGCCGCGGCGAGCCGATGGACGGCGGCCCGCCCGTGACCTGCGAGAGGTCCCTGCCGGTGAGCGGCTGGCCGCTCAACCCCGTGCACCGCGAGCCCCCGCACGACCCGGTTCTCACGGGGGTCTCGGTGATCGACGCGCTCACCACGCTGGTGCGCGGCCAGAAGCTGCCGATCTTCTCCGTCCCGGGCCTGCCGCACCTGGCCCTCGCGACGCAGATCGCCGCCCAGGCGACGGCCCACGGCTCGAGCTTCCGCGTGGTCTTCGCCGGGATGGGTCTGACCCATGCCGACATCACCTTCGTCCGCGACCGCCTCGAGGAGCGCTCGGCGGCCGGTGAGCTCGTGCTGCTGCTCAACGCCGCCGACGACCCGGTGATCGAGCGCCTGCTGACCCCGCGGATCGCGCTCACCGTCGCCGAGGACCTCGCCTTCGCTGAGGGCCACGACGTCCTCGTGGTGATGTCGGACATGACGAGCTATGCGGAGGCTCTGCGGGAGGTCGCCGCCGCACGGCGGGAGATCCCGGCCCGCCGCGGGTACCCGGGCTACCTCTACAGCGACCTGGCGACGCTGTACGAGCGCTGCGGGCGGATCCGCGGCCGCGAGGGCTCCGTGACCATCGTGCCCGTGCTCACGATGCCGGCCGGGGACATCACGCACCCCGTCCCCGACCTCACGGGCTACATCACCGAAGGACAGATCGTGCTCTCGACGGAGGTGCAGGCCCGCGGTGTCTACCCGCCCGTCGACGTCCTCTCGTCCCTGTCCCGGCTGATGCGCAGCGGGGCTGGCCCCGGACGCACGCGGGAGGACCACCTCGGGGTCGCCTCGCAGGTCCTCGCGGCGATGGCCCGCGCACGGCAGGCCGCCGAGCTCGGGGAGCTCGTCGGCACGTCGGCACTCAGCGCCACGGACCGGTCCTACCTCGCCTGTCGCGACCTCGTCGAGCAGCAGCTGTTCGATCAGGGGGACACCGAGCTGCGCACGATGGAGGACTCGCTCGGCCGCGCATGGACGGCGCTCGCGGCGCTGCCACGGCAGGAGCTGACCATGCTCCCGCTCGCGATGCTCGAGAAGTACCTTCCGACCGGGGCGCGCGGCGGGTCCGATGGCTGACACCGGGCGGGCAGGGCGGGTGCGGCTGGAGCGTCGGCTCACCGTCGCGCGGCACGGCGCCGACCTGCTCGACCGCAAGCAGCGGATCCTCGCCGACGAGCTGGAGCGGCTCGAGATCGTCGCCTCGCGCAGCGGTGCACGGTGGCAGGAGCTCGCGGCTGTGGCGGCGACCTGGCTCCGGCGTGCGGCAGCCCTGGACGGGCGCGCGAAGATCCGCGCCACCGATCCCCGGGTCCAGGCACGGATCGAGATCACGTGGGGTGCGGCGATGGGCGTGGCCTTCCCGCTCGAGGTCGGCGACGTCGAGGTCCCGCCTGCCGACGCCGGCGGGAGCTCCGCGCTCTCCTTCGCCGTCGCGGCGCACGCCGACGCGCTCGGTGCCGCCGTCGAGCACGCGGTCGCGGAGCGGGCGGTGCTGCTGGTCTCCGAGGAGCTCGCCGCCACCCGCAGCCGACAGCATGCCGTCGAGAAGCGGTGGATCCCCCGCCTCGAGGACCGACTCACGGCCGTCCGTCGTGCGCTGGACGCCCTCGAGCTCGAGCAGGGCCTGCGGCTGCGGTGGGCCGCCGGAGCGGCCGGGACCCGAGCACCGGCGCGATCGGAGGGGTCATGACGGAGGTCGTGCTCGTGGCCGTGAACGACTCGATGCCGGCCTTCGCTGCGGCGGCCGTCGCGGTGGAGTACGCGAAGCGGCTCGACGCCCGGGTCCATGCCGTGACCGTGCTGGAGCCGTGGCCCATCGGGCGGGCGCACCAGGGAGGCGGGCTCATCGACGTCCGGCACCGCCGCGAGCAGGCGGCCGACGCGGCGCTGCGCCATGTCGCCGCACTGGGCGCCGCCGCCGGTGTCGAGATGACCGGCGTGCGCCGCGAGGGCGCCGTGGCCGTCGCGATCCTCGAGGAGGCGACGGCCGTGGGGGCGCGCCTCATCGTGCTCGCCAGGGTGTCCCGACGGGGGCACGCCCTGCCCTATGTCGGCAGCGAGACCCTGCGGGTGCTGGAGTTCGCGACCGTCCCCGTCCTCGTGGTCCCGACGCAGGCCCAGTGAGGCCCGGGGCGTCCCTCGTCGGTCGGCGGTCGCGCACGTGACCGCCGCCGGTGTCCTCGCGGCGCACGTCCCGAGGACACCGGCGGTCGGCACCAGGACCGAAGGGCTCCGGTCGCGGCAACCGAGGTGGTTAGTCTTGGTCCGCCGTGACAGATCGAGCGCGGGCCGGCGGCGCACGCTCGCGGGTCCCTGTGCACGTCCAGGGAGGACCCCTCGTGCCCGACAGCCCCTCGACCGACGTCACCGGGATCCATACACGTGAGGACCTCGCCGCCGCGCTGACGGCTCTGCGTGAGCGCCGCGGCTGGACGATCCGCGACGTCGCCCAGGCCGCCGGCATCCCGGTCGCCACGACCGGTGGGTACTTCAGCGGGCGGCACCTGCCGCCGCTGGCGACCTTCGACCAGTTCGTGCAGATGCTCGTCCTGCTCGGTGTCGGGCCCGGCGAGCTCCCGCAGTGGTCGGACGCCGTGCAGCGCCTGCGCCGGGTGCGCGGGCCCCGCCCGGCCTCCTCGGTGGCGCCCTACCGTGGGCTCGCGGCCTACCAGGCGGAGGACGCGGAGCTCTTCTTCGGCCGGGAGGAGCTGACCGACACCCTGCTCGCGCGGGTGCAGGCGGGCGGCCCGACGCCCGTCGTGGTCCTGGGGGCGTCCGGCTCCGGGAAGTCCTCCCTGCTGCGCGCTGGTCTCGTCGCCCGGCTGCGCGTGGGTGGCCGCGACGCGGTCGTGATGACCCCTGGCCCCGAGCCCATGACCGCGCTCGCCGAGGCCGAGGCCGACCTCGCCCGGCGGACCGGCGCGATCCTGGTCGTCGACCAGTTCGAGGAGGCCTTCACCGCCGATCGTCCCGAGGTGGTGACGGATCTCGTGGCAGCGCTCGCGGCGATCCACGGGGCGGGGACCGTCGTCGTGCTCGGGATGCGGGCCGACTTCTTCGACCGCGCGCTCGCGCTCGAGCAGCTCGGGGGCTGGCTCGCGGCGGGGCAGGTCCTCGTCGGCCCCCTGACCGCCGGCGAGCTGCGTCGCGTCGTCGTCGAACCGGCGCGAGCGGTCGGCCTGGAGGTGGACGAGGCCCTCGTCGAGGTGCTCCTCGTCGAGGCGACGAGCGGCTCGGCCCACGGCGCTGCGCTCGACCCCGGGGTGCTGCCCCTGCTCTCCCATGCGCTGTACGTCTCATGGCAGGCCTCGTCGGGCCGGCGGTTGACGCTCGCGCAGTACCGGCTCGCCGGCGGCCTGGAAGGGGCGATCACCCAGACCGCCGAGGCCGTCTACGCCGCGCTGACCGATGAGCAGCGGGAGGTGGCCCGGGCGACCCTGACGCGGCTGGTGCAGCTGCGTGCCGGGCTCGCCGACACCCGGCGCCCCGCCCGCCGGCGCGAGTTCGGGTCGCCGCAGGCCGCCGAGGTGATCCGGGCCTGTGTCGACGCCCGGCTGCTCAGCGTCGACCAGGAGTTCGTCCAGCTCGCGCACGAGGCGCTGCTCACGGCATGGCCGCGGCTCCGGGGGTGGATCGAGGACGATCGTGAGGGCCTGCGCACGCGAAGCAGGCTCGCCGACTCCGCCCACCGGTGGTGGGACGCCGATCGTGAGCCCGACCTGCTCTACCGGGGTGCACCGCTGTCGGGGGCGGTCGAACGGTGGGGCACGGGGGCGGACCCGGCAGCACTGGTCGGCGTCGAGCGGGAGTTCCTCGACGCGAGCGTCGATGCCGAGCTGACGGGCGTCCTCGCACGTCAACGTGCCTCGATGCGGCTGAGGGTCCTCGCGGGAGTGCTCGCCGTGCTCTTCGTCACCACCGCCGGGCTCGCAGGGCTCTCCGTCCGGCAGAACCGCACGCTCGTGCTCCAGAAGGACCTCGCCGTCTCACGCCAGCTCGCGGTCACCGCCCAGACGCTCGCGGCGACGGACCCGGGGCTCGCCGGCCAGCTCGCCGTCGGGGCAGACCTGACGGCGGACACCGTCGAGGCCCGCTCGGCACTCCTGAGCAGCTCCGGGCGGACCGCGGTGTCCCAGGTCGCCGACGTCGACGCGCTGATCAACGCGATCGACGTGAGCCCCGACGGGACGATCCTCGCCGCCGCGACCGACGCGTCGATGCTCCGGTTCTGGTCCACGAGCGGTGGCCGCGACCTCGCGAGCGTCCCGGTGGACGACACGGCTCTCTACTCTGTCGCGTTCAGCCCGGACGGAGGGCGGGTGGCAGCGGGGGGCGACTCCGGTCACCTGGAGGTCTGGTCGACCTCGGACCCGGCCGCGCCGACGCCCCTCGCCGTCGCCGACGAGGCGATGGGTACGACCATCTACGGGGTGGCCTTCGACCCGGGGGGCAGCCTGGTCGCCGCGGCCGCCGCCGACGGCACGGTCAGGGTCTGGACGGCCTCGGGATCGGCGGGCTATGCGCTCGCGGCGACGATCCCTGCCTTCGACGGGACGGCTCAGGCGGTCGTCCTCGGCCCGGACGGCGGGCTGCTCGTCGCCGCGGGCTCGGACGGGATCGCCCGTCTCTGGGACGTGAGCGACCCGAGAGCCCCGAGCCTGCTGGGCGACGCCGGGCCGGCGGTCGGGAGCACGATCACCTCGCTCGACCTCAGCCCCGACGGGCACCTGCTCGTGGCCGGTACCACCGGCGGGGAGGTGCACCGCTGGGACGTCGCCGCGACCGGCGCCCCGGTCGAGCTGCCCACGTTGAGCGGGCCTGCGTCCTGGGTCAACGACGTCAGCTTCAGTGCGGACGGGACGGACCTCGCCGCTGCCGGCTCGGACGACCACCTGTGGGTCTGGGACGGCGGGACGGGGGCGCTGGAGCAGTCGCTCCCGCACCCCAGCACTCTCCTGGGCGTCGCCTGGGCGCCGGACGGGCAGACGCTGTACTCCGCAGGCAGCGACGGCACCGCCAGGGCCTGGGCCTATCCCGGCCCGGTCCTCGCCGGTCTCGCGTCGATCCCTGGCCAGGGCGCCTTCGGCCCCGGGATCCTCGTCACGTCGACGAAGGACGGGCTGCGCGTCTGGGACGACTCCGTCGCCGGGCATCGTTCGGTGCTGAGCCTCAGCCCGCCACCGGACGGGGCACGGCTGGACGGAGCGGTCGCGGTGTCCGCATCGCTCGGGCTCGCTGTCGCCGGCGACACGACGGGTGGCCTGCACTTCTGGGACCTGCGTGACCCGCGCGCGCCGCGGTTCCTCAGGTCCGTGCAGGCGCACACGACCTGGGTCGACTCGGTCTCGTTCGACCGCTCCGGCACGAGGCTGGCGGCCACCTCCGACGACGCGTCGATCACGCTGTGGGATCTCGCCGACGGGGTGCCAACCGAGCCGACCTCCCGGCTCGCCGACCTCGGCGGCTTCGTCTACTCCGCATCGTTCTCACCCGACGCGACGACCCTGGTGGCCTCCGTGCTCTCCGGCTCCGTCCTGCTCGTCGACGTGGCGGATCTTGCCCGTCCCACCATGATCGGGATGCCGCTGACCGGACCCGTCGGCTACGTGTACTGCGCGACCTTCAGCCCCGACGGGCGGACGATCGCCGCGAGCGGAAACGACTCCTCGATCTGGCTCTGGGACGTCTCCGACCGGGAGCACCCCGCCGTGCTCGGCGCCCCGATCCTGTGGGCCGACGGGTACGCGACGAACGTGACGTTCAGCCCCGACGGTCGGCTGCTCGCCGCCGGGATGACGGACGGCACCGTCCGGCTCTGGGACGTCACGGCGACCCGGGCGCCCGTCCGGTGGGCGACACTGACCGGGACGGCCGGGACGGTCTACGGCGTGGAGTTCTCCCCTGACGGCAGCCGGCTCAGCGCAGCGGGCTCGGACCGGGAGGTCCGGGTCTTCTCGACCTCGCTCGAGGACGCCAGGTCGCGCGTGTGCGCAGGTGTCGCGGCCGGATCGCCCGCCTCGGCGGCCGAGTGGGCGCGCGTCGCCGAGTCGGTCCCGGTGCCGGACCTCTGTGGCTAGCCGGATCTGCAAGGCTCGGACCGGAACCCGCACGCACCCCGGAGGCACCGATGCCGCTCGACCCGTCCCTCGCCGCGCGGTTGAGCCTGCTGGACGCGATCGCGTCCTACGAGCAGCTCGACCACGACGAGGACGCCGCCCGCCGCTGGGCCCTGTTCATGGCCGACGACGAGCCGTGGCCCGTCCCCGACGTCCCGGTGCGCGATGTCGGGCTGGAGGCTGACGGCCACCCGTTCCGGGTCCGCGTCTACGGCGAGGGCGATGGCGCCGCCGCCTGCCTGGTCTGGAGCCACGGCGGGGCCTTCCACGGCGGCGACCTGCAGATGAACGAGGCGGACCTGGTGGCCCGTGAGCTCGTGCGCCGTACCGGCGGCGTGGTGGTCAGCGTCGACTACACCCTCGTCCCGGTGGCGACCTTCCCGACCCTGCACCGGCAGGTGGCCGCGGCGTGGGTCTGGACGTCAGCGCACGCCGTGGACCTGGGCGTCGACCCGGCCCGGATCGGCCTCGGTGGTGCCAGTGCGGGTGGGGCCCTCGCGATCGCTGCCGCCAGGGAGATGGCCGAGGACGGTGCTGCGCCGGCCTACCTCGCACTCGCCTATCCCGTGACCCATCAGCACTGGGAGCTCGACCCCGAGCTGGAGTCGTCGATGGCCGGGCTGCCGACGATCCAGCGTTTCCCGCTCGGCGCGGTGCGGGCCTTCAACGAGGCCTACCTCGCCGGGCACCGCGCCGCGCGCTTCGCGTTCGCGGACGATGCCGACCTCGGTGGCCTTCCGCCGACGCTCGTCCTGCTCAGCGAGTACGACGACCTGCGGACCCCTGCCGAGGGCTTCGTCGTGCAGGCGCGCTCCGCCGGCTGCCGGGTCGAGCGACGGCTGGCGCGCGGCGTCTTCCACGGGCACCTGAACCGGACGCCGGCGCTGCGCGCGGTCGATGAGGGCCTGGGACAGATCGCTCGCGTCATGGTTGCCGCTGACGTCGACCCCACCGTCTGACGGCTGCGCCCATGGTCAGCGAGCGATCACCTCGGCCGTGCTCAGCACGGTCGCGAACCCGCCGCCCTGGAGGTTGACGGCCGTCGTCCGCATCAGCTCCTCGGCGCTGATCCGCACCTGACCGGCCCCCGGCACCTCGGCGACAAGGTCGAAGGTGCGCGTCGCGTCGAGGGCGACGATCACGTGGTAACCGAGGTTCCCGCCCATCCGTGCCGTGGTCTCCACGCACTGGTTGGTCTGGATCCCGCAGAGGACGAGGTCGCGGATGCCGGCGTCGTCGAGCCAGCTGCGCAGATCGGGCGTGCCGTAGAACGCGGAGTTGACCTCCTTCTCCACGATCAGGTCAGCTGCCGCCATGTCGAGGAAGTCCTGGAGCGCATGGCCCTCTCCGCCCGGCGCCAGGGGCGAGTCGGCGTCCCGGGAGTGGTGGCGGACGAGGACGACGGGGCCCCGCGCTGTCGCGGTCCAGTGCTGGACGAGGGAGGCGATGTTCTCCTCAGCGCGGGGGTTCGACGTCGGCCCCCAGTGCTCGAGGTCGTGGAAGCCGCGCTGCACATCGATGACGAGGAGGGCCTGGGGGGCTGCGGTGGTGGTCATGGACCCATTCCAGCGCGCCGCCCGAGGATCGACCAGTGGCGCGAATGACAGTGACCAATAAGATCGCGCCATGACGATCGCGGTGGTCCTGCTGGACGGGATGCGGTCCTTCGACCTCGCCGCGGTCCTGGAGGTGTTCGCGGACGACGGGCGACGGGGGGGCGTGGTCGACGAGGTCCGCCTCGTCTCCCCGCGCGCGGGGGTCGTCCTGGAGCACGGCCTCACCGTGAGTGCCCGACCGCTCGCCGACCTCGCCGGGGCGGAGCTGGTCCTCGTCCCCGGCTTCGCCGACGTCGCCAGGTGGCTCGCCGCCCCCGACGCGCGCGAGCGGGAGGTGGCCGACGCGCTCCGTGCAGCCCATGCGGCCGGGGCGCAGCTCGCCTCGCTGTGCACCGGGGCGTTCCTGCTGGCCAGGACGGGTCTGCTCGACGGGGTCGCGGCGACCACGCACTGGCGCCATGCCTCGCTCCTGGCCGAGCTCCACCCGGCGGTCCGGGTGGACCCGCACGTGCTCTACACGCACGACGAGGGACGACGGCTCTGGACCTCGGCCGGCGTCGCGGCCGGTGTCGACCTCTGCCTGGCGCTCGTCGCCGACCGTCACGGCTCGGCGGCGGCGGCCGACGTCGCCCGGTCGATGGTGCTCCCGGCCGTGCGGAGCGGAGGTCAGGCGCAGTACGTCCCGGCCCGCTACGGACAGCACGAGACGAGGAGCGGGGGGCTGGTGGCCCTGCAGGACCTCGTCCGCCGGGACCTCGGCCGCGCCTGGACCCTGGCCGAGCTGGCAAGCGCCGCCCGCACCTCGCCGCGATCGCTGCAGCGGCGGTTCGGCGACCTGCTCGGCATGTCGCCGTCGCAGTGGCTCGTCCAGGAGCGACTCACGGCCGCCCGGGAGCTGCTGGAGGGCTCCGTGCTCGGCGTGGAGCAGGTTGCGCAGCGCGTGGGCTTCGGCAGCAGCGACCTGTTCCGCAAGCACTTCGCCGCCCAGCTCGGTGTCTCCCCGAGCCGCTACCGCGAGGCCTTCGCACTCCGTGCGGCGGTCGGTCCTCGCGCCCGGCGGTCATGACCGGAGCCGGCAGGGCGCGCGGACGGGGTGCCGCCGCTGCGCCCAGCCACGTCGCCGGGGCGATCGGCGTGGGCCTCGCCGCGATGGCCGTTCCGCCGGCCGGTCGAGGCGTCGTCGGCGTCGTAGGATCTGCTCGGCGCGGATGGTCTGCGTGCTCCCGGCGTCCCGCCGGTCGAGGACGTGACGTCGCGGGAAGGCAGCGGGTGGAGACAGCACCACGGAGCAGGGACGGCAGCGTCCATGTGACCGACGAGCGGTTCAACACCGTCTCGCACCTGTTCGCCGCCTGCTTCGCCCTGGTGGGCGCCGCCCTGCTCGTCTCGCAGGCGAGCGCGCAGGGCGATCCGTGGAAGATCGTCGGCTTCAGCGTCTACGGACTCTCCGTCATGACGCTCTTCCTCTCCAGCACCCTGCACCACGCGCTCGACCGCAGCCCGCGGGTCAACGAGGTGCTCCGCACCCTCGACTACGACTCGGTCTTCCTGCTGATCGCCGGTTCCGTCACGCCTCTGGTGCTGGTCCTGTTCCGCACCACGTACGGCTGGACGGTGCTGGGCGCGGTGTGGGTCATCGCCACCCTGGGGATCGTGCTGCGCTCGCTGCTGCGCGAGCTGCCGAAGTACCTGACGAACACGCTCTACATCTCGCTCGGCTGGGTGACCGTCGTGCTGGCCGGCGCGGGCGGGGCGTTGCCGGTCGGGGCGTTCGTGCTGATGGCGGCGGGCGGCCTCATGTACAGCGCCGGCTTCGTGCTCTTCGTGATCGAGAAGCCGAACCCTTGGCCCGGGGTCTTCGGCTTCCACGAGATCTGGCACGTGATGGTGGTCATCGGAGCAGT
>JBBRGX010000078.1:0-12439 GCA_038223605.1 Actinomycetales bacterium
GTCGCCGCGATCCCGGTCGCGTAGGCGATCGCGGCGGTCACCAGACCGAGTCCCAGCATCGGCAGCCACCAGGCGACCTCGCGTCCGGAGTACACAGCCATCGCCGTCGACGCGCGCAACGGCAGCAGCCCGACGACGCCGAGCAGCCCGAGGGCGAGCCCGCCGACGACGAGCCCGCCGGCGGCAAGCGTGAGCGGGGGGAGGCCCGTCGACTCATCGGCCCCGACCACGAAGTACGTTGCCGCGCCGACCATCGCGCCGAGCGCCCATGCGACGCCGACGACGCTCAGCCCTGCCCCGCCCAGCACGTCGAGCAGCAGCACCAGCCCGACCGCGGCGATCCCGGCACCCGCGAGCGTCAGGCGCCCCGGTCGTTCGCCGTGCCGCAGCCAAAGCCACAGCACGACAGCAGCCGGGGCGGTGTACTCGATGAGCAGGGCCGGCCCCACCTGCATCGACGTCACGGCCGAGAAGTAGCAGAACTGCGCGCCCGCCACCGCGAGAAGTCCGTAGAGCGTGATCAGGCCGGCGCTGCGGCGTAGCAGCGACCACCGCCCCCGCAGGGCCGCGACCCCGAACGGCGCGACGACGACCGCGGCGATGGAGACCCGTGCGAGCGTCGCGGCGCCGGGGCTCCATCCGGTGTCGAGCAGACCGCGGACGAGCCCGCCTGATGCACCGAACGAGAGCGCGGACAGCAGCGCGAACGCCAACCCTGACCGGGTACGCGAGCCGTCGACCGACGCCGAGGCGCGCGGGGTGTCATGGGTCATAGCGGCCATGAGCCATGACGCTAAGGCCGCGGGTAGTAACGTGTCAACGTGGTCTTCACCCATGACACCGAGGCGGCCCTTCACGCGGCGGTCGAGCTCGCCAACACCGCTCTCGCACCGGACAGCCTGACGACGACCCACGCCCTGACCGACTTCGTCGGGCGGTGGGCGTACAGCGGGCGGCACGACGGGACGCAGGTCGAGCTCGACGAGGTCCGCGCGGTGCGCCCGCTGCTGCGCTCGTTGCTCACCGCCGAGCGCGATGACGCCGCCGCGCAGGTCAACCGCGTGCTCGCCGAGGCGCCGGCGCTGCCGCAGCTCGCCCGGCACGGCGAGCACGACTGGCACATCCACGCCGTCGCGCCCGGGGAGTCGCTCGCGACGCAGATCGCCGTCGAGACCGCGATGGCCATGGTGGACGTGATCCGCGGTGACGAGATGTCCCGGCTCGGGCTGTGCGCTGACGCCGCCTGCGCCGGGATCGTCCTGGACCTGTCGCGCAACCGCTCGCGGCGGTTCTGCTCGACGGCCTGCGGCAACCGGAACGCCGTCGCGGCCTACCGGGCCCGGCAGGCGCAGCAGCACGCGTGACGGCGGTCCCGTCCTGCGGCGCCGGCGATCGTGCCGTGCCGCGCCGTGCCCCGAGCGTGGTGTCACCGCCGGCGCGTGTCGTGACGTCTGCACGCTGCGGGCAGGCGCCGACGGAGCTCGAGGACGCGCGCTCTACACCCGCGACAGCTCCGGTGTTCGCGGCATGACGAGCGCGACCAGCAGCCCGAACACCGCGGTGCAGGCGATCGCCACGAAGGCCGCCGTCACCGCACCGTTGAACGCGAGCGGTTCTGCTGTGGCCGTCCGGTCGCGCATCAGCCCGTTGACCAGGGCGCCCAGCACGGCAACCCCGACGGCGGATCCCATCGAGCGGGCGAAGAGGTTGGCGCCGGTGACCACGCCACGTTCGCCCCACTCCACGCTGGACTGCGCGGCGATGAGGCTCGGGGCGGCGACGAAGCCGAGGCCGGCGCCGATCGAGAAGAGGCACAGACCGGTCGCGAGCACCGCGGGGTGCGTGCTGGTCACGACGAGCGCAGCGGTGCCGAGCACGACGACGATCGCGCCGAGGATCACCGTCGTGCGGAAGCCGAAGCGCAGGTAGACGCGGCCGGACTGGGCGGCGGCGATCGGCCAGCCGATCGTCAACGTCGCGAGGGTCAGACCGCTCACCAGAGGGGACGAGCCGACGAGCGTCTCGAGGAACGTCGGCACGTAGGTGGTGACGCCCATGAGGACGACGCCGACCGTGACGCCGATGAGTGCCGTCGTGCCGAGCAGGCGACGGGAGAGCACCCAGAGCGGGAGCACGGGCTCGGCTGCCCGACGCTCGACGCGCACGAACAGCACGAGCATCGCCAGCCCGAGCGCGAAGGCTCCGACGCTCGGGACGGAGTCCCATGCCCAGGCGTTCCCGCCCTCGAGAAGGGCGAGGATCAGCAGGCTCATCGAGCCCGTGAGCAGCAGGCCACCGGCCCAGTCGATGCGGTGCGAGGTGCGCGGGACGGTCTCGTGGAAGGAGCGCAGCAGCAGGACGACCGCGAGCAGGCCGAGGGGGACGTTGACGTAGAAGATCCACTGCCAGGTCAGGTACTGGGAGAAGAGGCCGCCGAGCGTCGGGCCGATGACGGCTGAGGCTCCCCAGACGCTGGCGATGTAGCCCTGGACCTTCGCGCGCTCGGCGACCGAGTAGATGTCGCCGGCGATGGTGATGGCCATCGGCTGGACGGCGCCCGCGCCGAGGCCCTGGATCGCGCGGAACGCGATGAGGGCCGGCATCGACCAGGCGAACCCGCAGAGGATGGATCCGGTCAGGAAGAGACCGATCCCGATCATGATGACTGGTTTGCGGCCGATCGTGTCGGAGAGCTTGGAGTAGATCGGGACGCTCACGGCCTGGGTGAGCAGGTAGATGGAGAACAGCCACGGGAAGGACGTGAACCCGCCGAGGTCGGCGACGATCGTCGGTACCGCTGTGGCGAGGATCGTCGAGTCGATCGCGATGAGGCCCGTCGTGACCATGAGCGCGACGAGGATCGGGCCGCGCTCGGAGCGGAAGCCGATGGCGATGGATGGCTCGGCGGGGGTGGTGGCGCTGGTCACGGACGGGCTCCCTCGGTGGCGACAGAGGCTTGGGCCGCCAGGGGGTCAACGCTAGGGGTCAGTGGTTCATGCCCGCCTGCGAGAGTCCATGTCCGCCCCGGGAGCCCATGCCCGCAACCGAGCGGCCGCCGAGCGTCAGCCGGGCAGGTCCAGCGCGTCCTGGAGCAGGTCGGCGCCCCGTTCTCGAGGAAGGGAGCCTGTGCCCGGGCGCGAGCGGGGTGGTGCGGCGCCGGGAGCGCGGGACGGTCCTCCCCAGGTGCTCGGTCGGGCCCCCGATCGTCGCGGACTCTCTGACCGAGGTGGCCACCCCGGTGGATCCGTGGCGGTCTCCGCTCCTCCTGGGCGGCTCGGGCCGGCACGGCCGTCGTCGACGAGGGCACCGTCGTCCCGGCGGAACTCCCAACCGCCGTCGATCCGGCGGATGTGGATGCCTCGGCGGTGGACAAGACCGTGGTGGAACCAGCAGAGGAGCACACCGTTCGACACGGAGGTCGGCCCTCCGGAGGCCCAGGACGTGACGTGATGCACTTCGCCGAGTGTCGGCGGGGCGCCGCAACCGGGGTAGCGGCAGGACTGGTCGCGGGCGATCACGGCGAGACGCTGCTGGCCCGAGTAGGTGCGCTGGGCGCGGCCGACGTCAAGGACGGCGCCGTTCGCGGAGAACACGACTCGGGTGAGCTCGCCGTCGCAGACGAGGCGCGCGAGGGTCGAGGGCGGCAGGGGTGAGCCGTTACTGAGGGTGGCCGGAGGGAGCCCGTCGAAGCGGGACGCGTCGAGTCGGCCGCTCCTGAGGTCGGCTTCCGATCGAAGGCCACGGCCGTTCGCGCGGTCCGCACCGACCGCGCTGTCCGCACCGTGGGTTCCGTCCGCACCGACCGCGGCGACCGCGCCGTCCCTACGGTCTGCCTCGGAGCTCTCGTCGCCCTCGATCCCACGAAGGGTCTCCGCCGTGACGTGCACGAGCAGGTGCGGGCGCACCAGCTGCCCGCCGCCGATCAGGCCGCGGTCGAGGAGGAGGCGGCCGGCGTCGACGAGGGCTGCCGCCTGCCGCTCCTCGCGGCTGCGGACGTCGCCCCGGGACGGGACACCGGCGACGGAGCGCAGGGCTGTGGCCAGGATCTCGGCGTTCTCGATCGTGAGGAAGCCCTGGACCGCGACACCGTCGCGTCGTCGAGAGAGGGTCAGGTACTCCTTGGCGCAGGCGGCCTCGTGCTCCGACTCGGCTGCGGCGGCGTCCACCTGGGTTGCCCAGCGGTCGACCTCGCGGCGGTAGGAGTCGAGGGGCATGTGCCGCGCGCGTTCGAGGAGGGCGGCCTCGTTGCGGTCGGGCTGGCTCGAGGCGAGGGCTGCTCGCCGGGCATCGGAGGTGGCGGCGACGTGGGCGAGGACCTCGGCGTGCTCGAAGGTGACATCGCCCTTGGCGACGGCGGTGGCCGTGCGGGGGAGGATCTCGTCGAGCGCGCGGCCGAGCACGACCTCACGGCGGACGGCTCCGGTCGAGGTGAGCTGGCGGCGGGCGACCCAGTCGGGGAAGGTGCGCGAGCCGCCGGCCGACCAGCGACCGTCGGCTTCGACGCGCGCGAGGATCCGGGCGGCGAAGGCGTGGAGCTGGCCGGCGGCGGTGCGCAGCTCGGCGTGCAGGGCAGGGCCCGTCGCGCCGTCGACCGCGGGTTCGAGGGCGACGAGGGCCGTGACCTCCGCGCGCAGGTGCGCGACGCGCGAGGCGAGGTCGTCAGTCGGGCGGGCAGCGTCGGCGGAGAGCAGCGCCGTGCTTCCGCCCGCTCGTCCCGCTCCGCCGATCGTCATCGGACCCCTCCCTTCTCTTCGAACAAGTGTACGAAGATCCACAGGGCGGGCACCAGAGGTCGTCAAGATCTGTGGACAACGTCCTCAGCCGGATGACGGCCGAGAACCGCCGACCACCCACGGCCGCGCAGCACGCCAGAACGGTGCTCGTCGGGGCCGCCACCCCGCACCCCGCCACCCCGCAGAGCGCCACCCCGCACAGCACCGGCTCACCCCCGAGCCGCCGGAGCCACCACGGCCCACCTCTCACGGCGACCCGTCAGACCAGGCTCCCCGGGTCCGACGGCACGTCGACCGCGTACCTCCGCAGCATCTCGAGCGGCACGACCTGCAGCGCCCGCTCGTGCGTCGCCGCGAGCACCACCGGCGCCGCAGCACCGTCGGCCTCGGCGCGGAGCCAGTTGCGCGCGGTCACGCACCACCGGTCGCCCGGCACGAGGCCGGGGAAGTCGTACCGCGGGGCGGGGGTCATCAGGTCGTTGCCGATCGCAGCCTGGTGGGCGAGGAACTCGGCGGTGACGACGGCGCAGATGGTGTGGCTGCCGATGTCCTGCGGGCCGGTGAGGCAGGAGCCGGAGCGGTAGAAGCCCGTCATCGGGTCGACTCCGCAGGGCTCGAGCCCGGTTCCGATGACGTTGCGGTCGGTCATGAGGCCAGTATCACCAGGTGTGCGCCGAGCGCATGTCGGAGACCCCGCCCCGCGCCGCTCAGGTGAGGATCGCCGCCGGCTCGCCCGGTCCCCAGGACTGCAGCTCGACCGGGTTCCCCTCCGGGTCGGTGACGTAGCACCAGGTGACCGAGCTGTCGCCGGTGACCTGCGTGCGGACCACCTCGCCGAGCGCCCGCCCGCCGGCGGCGAGAACCTGCGCGCGCGCCGTCACGACGTCGTCGCACTGGAAGGCCAGGTGGCCGTAGCCGGGACGGTCGATGGCGGTCTCTGGCTTGGGCGGCATCGTGCCGAAGCTGTAGATCTCGAGGGTCGGGCCGTCCGGACCGTGCCCCGGAAGGCGCAGATGCATGCCCGTCATCGTGCCGCCGGGCACTCCGCTGCCCGCCTCGACGACGGGCCCGTGCAGGTCGCGCTGCGGGGGGACAGGCTCGCAGCCGAAGAGGGTCGAGTAGAAGTCGACGAGCGCGCGCCAGTCCTGGGCGATGAGGTTGGTGTGGCCGTAGCGGACGCCGGGGATCATCGGGTCTCCTGGTCGGGTGCAGGGGTGGGCTCGGATGCAGGCTGCCCGGGGCGGTACGCGAGAGCGAATTTGTACTGAGCGGTCAGTCTGCGCCAGGATCGCGCCAGGGCTCTCGACTCGAGTAGGGAACTCCGCCGAGGGCGCGGATCCTCCGCCCATTTTCATGTCCTGAGCAGGAGAAACGCGTGACCGCCTCGCCGTTGCACAACCCTCGTCTGGCGGGTGAGGCGTTCGTCTGGGAGGCGGGTCCCGTCGGGGTCCTCCTCCTCCACGGGTTCACGGCGACCACCGCCGAGGTCCGCCCCTTGGCGCGGGCGCTGCACGATGCCGGCTACACGGTCTGCGGCCCTCTCCTCCCCGGCCACGGCACCACCCCAGGTGACCTCAACCGCGTCCGCTGGCAGGACTGGGTCGCCGCGGCTGAGGAGAGCTACGCCCGGCTCGCCGAGCGCTGCACGACTGTCGTCGTCGGCGGGGAGTCGATGGGCGCAGTCCTCGCGCTGGCGCTCGCCGCCAGGCACCCGGAGATCGCCGGAGTGCTCTGCTACGCACCCGCCATCAGGCTCGCCATGTCCAGGTTCGACGTGCTCAAGCTGCGGCTGGCCTCCGTCGTCGTGCCCCAGGTGGCGCGCACCTCGCTGGACTGCGCGGACGCGTGGCAGGGCTACCCCGGCCTGCCGCTCCGGGGCTCGGTGCAGCTGCTGAAGCTGCAGAAGGCGACGCTCCCGCTCCTCGGCGCGGTCCGCCAGCCGATGCTCATCTGCCAGGGCCGCAAGGACCGGACGATCGACCCGCGGGCCGGGGAGATCATCCGGTCCGCCGTCGGCTCGACGGACGTCCGGCTGCACTGGCTCGAGCAGACCACCCATGCCGTGACCCTCGATCGAGAGCTCGGTGAGGTCATCCGCCTCACGCTCGAGCTGCTCGCCACCCTCCCCCGATCCTGAAGAATGGAGCCCCCCATGGCGACGAAGGCGTCCCTCCCGCTGCGCAAACAGCTCACCTACGCCACCGGCCAGCTCGGCTGGTCGATCCTCATCAACGTGGTCAGCCTCGAGCTGGTCTACTTCTACCTGCCGCCGAGTGGCTCGGGGATACCGCTGCGCATCACGCAGGTGGCGTTCTTCGGGGTGCTCAGCGCGATCACGCTGATCGCTGCGTCGGGACGCCTGCTCGACGCGTTCATCGACCCCGCGGTCGCCGGGTTCAGCGACCGGTCGCGGCACCCCAAGGGTCGACGCATCCCGTTCATGGCGGCCGGTGCCGTTCCCGCGGCGTTCTTCCTCGTGCTCATGTTCCTGCCGCCGGTGGCGAGCCAGAGCGGCTGGAACATCGTCTGGCTGGTGGCGACCCAGCTGTTCTTCTACACCGCCTTCTCGATCTACGTGACGCCCTACTTCGCGCTGCTTCCCGAGCTCGGGCACAACCCGAACGAGCGGCTCAACCTGTCGACGTGGATCTCGGTGACGTACGCGCTGGGCATCGTCATCTCCGCGCAGACGCCGGGGGTGGCGGACCTGCTGCAGTCGAGCCTGAACCTGGCGTCACGGATGGCGGCCATCCAGTTCGCCGTCGGGGTGATGGGCCTGCTGGCGGTCGTGCTCATGCTCGTGCCGGTGCTCACCCTCGACGAGAAGAAGTACTGCGCGGCCGAGCCGTCGACGGTCTCGCCGATGGAGGCGCTGCGGACGACGTTCAGGAACCGGCACTTCGACTACTACGTCGTCGCCGCCTTCTCGTACTTCATGGGACTGACGATCATCAACACCGGGTTGCTCTACTACGTGACCGTCCTGCTGAAGCAGGAGGAGGCGCTCGTCGGGGCTCTGCTCGCGGTGATGGTGGTGGTCTCGTTCGTCTTCTACCCAGCGGTGAACCTGCTGGCGAAAAGGGTCGGCAAGAAGATCCTGGTCGTCATCTCGTTCCTGGCGATGAGCGTGGTGTTCTTGGGGATCTTCTTCCTGGGGAGGTTCCCGATCCCCGACGGGACGCAGGCGTACCTGCTGGTGATCCTGTACTCGCTCCCGCTCTCGTTCCTCGGGGTGCTGCCGAATGCGATCCTCGCCGACATCGCCGAGCACGACTCGATGAAGTCCGGGCAGCCGAAGGAGGGGATGTTCTTCGCGGCGAACACGCTCTCGCAGAAGTTCGGGCAGACGTTCGGGATCCTGGTGTTCGCGGGGCTGACCGTGCTGGGGAAGGACCCGGGGGACGACCTGGGGATCCGGCTGAGCGGGGTCGCGGGGTTCGTGCTGTGCCTGACGGCGGGGCTGGTGTTCCTGAGGTACGACGAGAAGAAGGTGCTGCGGGAGACGGGCGAGATGCGGAGGGTGGTGGGGGCTCCGGTCGGGTGAGGTCGACGCCCAGCACGTCCGCCAGACGCACCAGGTGGAGCAGCACGTCTGCCATGTCCTCGCCGGCCCGCGCCCGCCGCGAGGGCTCCGCGACGTGCTCGACGGCGCCGTCCGCTGGGATCCGCTGGAACAGCTCGGCCAGCTCCCCCACCTCGCCGACGAGGGCGAGGATCACCGACCTGGGGTCGTGGAACTGCGCCCAGTCCCGGTCGTCGGTGAACTCGCGCATGAGGCGGGTCAGCTCGGTGAGCTCGGACTCGGGAGAAGGGACGATGGCGGTCACGGACGAGGACATGTCCCCCCCACGAACCTCTCCCACCGCCAGGCCAGCCCCTCCCGATCCGGCCGATCCTTCAGCTTCGCGGGCAGCATGATCTCCCGTCCGTGCATCTCCTGGATCCCGTGCCGCAGCATCGGCCCGTCGATCTCCTCGAGCACCTCCCGGTTGATCGCGACCCGGTAGTCCGGGCTGACGCCGAGCATGTCCTGGTCGTACGCGGCGTGGTGGATCTTGCACAGGGCGAGCCCGTTCGACGTCGTCGGCAGCCCGTGCTCCTGCGAGTCCGGGACGATGTGCGCGGCATCGAGCAGGGCCCCGTGCTTGAGCTCGCAGACGGCGCAGCGCGTCGCGTACGCGAGGAGCACGCGGGTGCGGAACGCCGGCTGGTGCAGACGCTGCCTGGCGAGCCGTCTGGCGTACTCGCGCTGCGGCTCGGCCAGGTCGCGGATCTCGCCCATGAATCGGAAGGCCTCGTCGAGGGCGATGACGAACTGGCGGTTCTCCGGCTCGTCGTCGACGACGTAGACCGGCATCACGGGGGTCAGGTAGTTCGGCTGCTCCTTGCGGAAGAGGATGAGCGGCTGGCCGGTCTGCATCGCGGTGCGGAGCTTGCGGTTGTCGCCGGTGAAGGGGTCGCCCTTGCGGTAGGCGTAGTGCAGCAGACCGTCCTCGGCCTCGGCGTCGTCATAGGGGCCGTTCACCGAGGTGACGATCGACAGCGTCGAGGCGAAGTCCCGCGGGTTCCGGATGCCGCGGGAGAAGTCGATGATCGGCAGGTCGCGGCCGTCGACGCGGTAGCTGAGAAGCTCCTGCCGGTGCAGGAAGCCACCGTTGGCCTCCGCGCGCTCGCGGACCCAGTCGAAGATCTGCTGGCGGACGGCGGTCTCGATGGCGGTGTCCACCCGTCGAGCTCACCACGAGCGCCGGCGTCGATCAAGGGCCGTGTGCCCGCACCGTGCGGCCGCGGCCCGCCACGCCTACCCTCCCCCCATGCCCACCCATGTCGGCATCGATCTCGCCTGGGCCGACCGAGCCCGCACCGGCCTCGCCGTCGTGGACGCCACCGGGCGCCTCATCGCGTCGACCTCCGTGCGCTCCGACGAGGAGATCGCCGCCTTCCTCGCCCCGCACCTGACCACCGACGCCGTGGTGGCGATCGATGCCCCTCTCGTCGTCCCCAACGCCACCGGAAGTCGTCCCTGCGAGCAGGAGCTCGGCGCCGTCTTCCGGCCGTACGACGCCGGCGCGCACCCAGCAAACACGGCGCACGCGTGGTTCGACCCGCCCCGGGGAGCCGCCCTCGCCGAGACCTTCGGCTGGGACCTCGACCCGCGCACGATCCCGTTCGCGGGCCGGCCGGTCGCGATCGAGGTGTACCCGCACCCGGCGATGGTCAGCCTCTTCGGCCTCGGCCGGGTCCTGCCGTACAAGAACAAGCGCGGCCGGACGCTGGAGTCGCTCCGGTCCGCGTTCGACGAGCTCCTCGACCATCTCGACCGCGTGCTCGGTCCGACCCTCGGCCTCGACACCTCCGAGCGCTGGGCCGAGATCCGCGCCGACGTCCTCGCGGCCTCCCGCAAGTGCGAGCTGCGCCTCGTCGAGGACGAGCTCGACGCGATCCTCTGCGCCCACCTCGCCTGGCTCTGGGGTCGGCGTGACCCGCGCATGGAGGTGTTCGGCGATGTCGAGCGCGGCTACATCGTCACGGCGGGGCGCCCGACGGTGCCGCCGCGGTCGCGTGCTGGTCGAGGGTCGACACCGCGCACCACCTCGGGACGGGGGGCTCTGCCGTACGACTCCCCGCCCGCACCTCGGTCAACCACCTGCTAGCCCCGCCTCGGCGCCCACGCCATCGAGGGCTTTCCGCACCCGCCGCTCGTCCTCATCGCTCAACCCCGCGCGCCGGGGGCTGGTGCGCTCCTCCTCGAAGGCGAGCGCGTCCCGGAAGGTCTCCACCGCGGGACGCGCGTCGAGTCCCGCCGCCCGCGCCCGGCCCGTGTCGAGCGTCGAGAGACCCCGTGCCGCCGGGTCGTCGATCCACAGGGGCAAGGACGCCGGCCCGGCCCATCCCGTGACCCCGAGCGCCGCCAGCGTCGCCGGGGCCACCGCCCGCTGCGCGAGCCCACCGGCACCCGCAGCCTCAGCAGCCCACGCGAGCATCGCGCCCAGCGGCACCGTCGGCCCGGTCGCGTTGAACACCCCGTCGAGCTGTCGCTCGGCCGCGGTCACGACCCACTCGGCGAGGTCCCGGACGTCGATGAGCGCACAAGGGAACGCCGGGTCGTCAGGAACGATCACGTCGTCCCCGGTCGGGTGCGCGAAGCGCCACGGCCAGTAGCCGCTGCGGCCCGACAGGTCGCCGGGGCCGCCGATCAGGCCGGGGCGGACGATTGTCGCGGTCGTCCCGGCGGCGTGAACGGCCTCTTCGCACGCGACCTTCGCGGCGGCGTAGACCTCCGTGCCCTCCATCACGTCGGCAGCGAGAGCCTCGACGACGGACGCGTCCTCGCCCTGCTCGAGCCGCGAGGCGTCCGCGTAGACGCTCGCCGACGAGACGTAGACCCAGTGGGCGGCGTCGAGCGCGGCGACGGCCCGGCGCACCTGACCCGGCTGCATGGACAGGTCGATCACGCAGTCCCAGGTCTGAGGGGTCACGGCCGCGAGGCCCGCCGCGTCGTCCCGGTCCCCGACGACGAACCTCGTGCCGTCGGGAGCGGGCGCCGATCCGCGTGCGAGGCAGGTCACGTGATGACCGCGCCGCACGGCGGCTCGCGCGATCTCGCGGCCGAGGAAGGCGGTCCCGCCGAGAAGCAGCAGCTCCATCCGGGAAGTGAACCACGCACCAGAGCTGCGAGCCCTACGCCACCAACCCCGGGAACGCCGCCCTCAGCATCGGGGTCAGCACCAGGCTGATCATGAACGCCCACCCCCCGGTCAGCTTCCACCGAGCCGCGGGCACCGACCCCGTCCGCCACAGCGGCACCGGCTCCAGCAGCAGGAACACGACCGCGAGCGGGTTCCCCCAGGTCAGCCAGAACCACGCCCACGTCGAGGCCAGCCGGGTCGGCGGTGCACCGAGGAGCACGAGGAGCATGAGGAGAGCGGCGAGCGGGGCGAGCCCGAGCAGATTCATGCTCGTGCCACCCATCGGCTCGACGTAGGCCCGCTCGACCACCGGGACACCTGCCGCCCTCGCCGCCCGGCGGACCTCCGCCGCGCCGTCGTCCGTCACCCCGCCCGAGCTCGTGTACTCGTACGTCGCCGTGCTCTACCGCACCCGGTCGAGCCAGACCGCCGGGCCCGCGAGCACGGTGGGCAGGCTCGACGTCGCTCGCGAGGTCCAGGAGATGGTGAGCGAGGAGAACACCGCGTCGTCGCGCTGGCCCGGCGCCTCGATGGTGACCGAGCGTACGGTCCCCGCGGCGAGGTCCTCCAGCAGCGCGTTCAGGTCACGGGGTGCTGGCCCGGCGAGCTGGAGGACGGCGCCGACGACGAGCCCGAGAACCACCGCGAGCCGGATGGCGCGGCCGAGCCGTCCCTGCTGGGTGACCGGGGGCAACCAGACCTGCCCGGCCGCCGGATCGAGCGCCCTCTCACTCCTCGTCGCCCTCGTTCGATGAACGCCCCCACATCGCGTCCCGCGGTGATCGTCGCATGCGACGGCCCCCGTCGTGAGCGGCTAGCCGACCAGGTCCCGCAGCACGAGGAAGACGATGCCGACCGCGAGCATCAGCAGGAACACCCGCCCACCGGTCAGCCGCCAGGGCCGCCCCGCGAGCGCCTGGGTCTGCCACACCGGCACCGGCTCGACCAGGAGGAACACCACCGCCATCGGGGCCGCGCCGAGCAGCCAGAACCACGCCCACCGCGTCGCCCACCGGG
>JBBRGX010000079.1:0-12153 GCA_038223605.1 Actinomycetales bacterium
GCCGCGGCATGCGTAGCGTCGGACCCATGACCGAGCAGCAGCCCTACGAGGTGGTCGAGCAGCACCCCGGCTTCGAGCTGCGCCGCTATCCGGCGCACGTCGTCGCGGAGGTCAGCGTCGCCGGGACCTTCGAGAGCGCCGGCAACCGGGCCTTCGGCGCGCTCTTCGGCTACCTCACCGGGCGGAACGTCTCGGCCCTCTCGCTCGCGATGACCGCACCCGTGGTCCAGGAGGTCGCCGGTCCGGTGAAGGTCGCGATGACCGCACCCGTCGTCCAGACGGAGACGGCCACGGGGCGGCACCTCGTCGCCTTCGTGCTCCCTGCGACGATGACGGCCGAGACCGCACCCGTCCCGACCGACCCCCAGGTACGGATCCGGGCGGTGCCGGAGCGACTCGCGGCGGCGATGCGCTACTCGGGCCGGTGGGCCGAGCCCGCCTACCGCAGGCACCTCGCCGACCTCGAGGCCGCGACGACCCGCGCCGGCCTGGTGCCCGTCGGCGCGGCGAGGTTCGCCAGGTTCGACCCACCTTTCACGCCCTGGTTCCTGCGCCGCAACGAGGTCGTGCAGGACGTGCGGCGGCCGGACGACGCCTGATACCGCTCGATCAGACCGTCGGGTCGGTGGTCACGACCCTCAGGCCATCACGTCCCAGCCCGCGCGGCGTCGCCGTCCTCCGGCTGCTGTCGAACGCGGGTCCGCCGTGGTCAGGAGCCGAAGCGTCGCTGCAGGTCGGCGTAGCTGATCGCACCGTCGAGGAAGCCGCGGGTGCCGGAGTCGAGCAGCTCCCGGCCGGCGCGTTCCAGCATGCTGAGCGCGGCGCGGGCCAGGCTGCCGCCCAGGCTGACCCGCGTGACGCCGAGGGAGAAGAGCGTGCGCGCGTCGATGACGTTCGTCAGCCCGGCGACCACGTTGAGCGGGCACGGGATCGCCGCGGCGAGCCGGCGGATCGTCTGCTCCTCGACGACGCCCGGGACGAAGACGCAGTCGGCCCCCGCGTCGACATACCGGACCGCCCGCTCGACCGTCTCAGCGAACGCGTCGCCGCTCGCGCCGACGAAGTAGGTGTCCGTCCGGGCGTTGAGCACGAAGGTGCCCCGTGGCGCCGCGGCCCGCGCGGCCGTGAGGCGGTCGACGGCCTCATCGATGCCGCGCAGCCGGCCCTTCCCGACGTCCTCGAGGTTGCACCCCACCACCCCGATCTCCACGGCCATGGCCACGGTGCGGCCGACCTCGTCCGGGGTGTCGCCGTACCCGGCTTCCAGGTCAGCGCTCACGGGCACGCCCACCGCGGCCACGATGCGAGCGACGTGCTCGAGCATCGTGTCGCGGTCCAGCGCTTCGCCGTCCGGTACCCCGCAGGACCACGCGATGCCCGCGCTGGTGGTCGCGATCGCGGGGAAGCCGACCTGCTCCAGGATCCGGGCGGAGCCGGCGTCCCAGGCGTTGGGGAGGACGAAGCCGGGACCGGAGTGCAGCGCGAGAAGCGCGGCGGCCCGTCCGGCCGACGGCCCCGCGGTCACGCGCCCGCCTTGTCGATGTCGGCATTCGACAGCGAGCCGTCGGGCACCTCTCCCGTGCGCATGCGCCCATGATCCGCGCTCGCGCCCGGTCGCGACACCCCCAGCCCGCCCCGTGGCCGTCGCCGGCTCCGAAGCCCGGCCGGCGCGATCAGAGCCGCGCGAGGTCCGCGATGTCCTCCAGGAACTGCGCGGCGACCTCCGCGGAGACGGTGGCCTTGGTCGCGGCGACAGCCTCGAGGTAGTCCTCGGTGCGTGGTCCGATGGCCACCTGGCGCGGGTCGTCCACCTCGATCGACCCGTGACCGGCGTCGAGGGCGTTCTCCAGCGCGCGCTGCGACGCTGTCCGCGCCGCGTACTCGATGTCGGCGGGCGAGAAGCCGTCGCTCACGAGAACGAGGGCGTCCAGGTCGACCGTGCCCACGGCCACCGGGGGCACGTAGCGCTCCCAGATCGCCCGGCGTGCATCCCCATCGGGCAACCCGATCGGGATGACGTAGTCGAAGCGTCCGTGGCGCAGGAACGCTGGATCGAGCGCGCGGATGAAGTTCGTCGCCACGACGAGCAGCCGGCCAGGCTGCTCGCGGAACGCCGGGATGATCTTCAGCAGCTCGTTGGTCACGCCCTGCATCGACGACGGCGGCTCGCCACCGCGGCGCGCGGCGATCTCCTCGACCTCGTCGATGAAGACGACGGCGTGCTCCAGCTCGGCGACCTTCTCGAACGTCGACCTCAGCGCTCCGGCAAGACCCTGGGGGTCCCCGGCGAGCCGCGAGGGGAAGACCTCGACGAAGGACCACTCCAGACGCGAGGCGATCGCCTTCGCGAACGTCGTCTTGCCCGTCCCTGGCGGCCCGAAGAGGACGACGGCCCGCGGGGGCACGATCCCGAACTGGTCGGCGAGGTCGGGCTGGGCCAGCGGGAGCACGAGGCGACGCTCGAGGAGGTCCTTCTCGTGCTGCATCCCCCCGACGGCGTCCCAGAGCCCGCGCGCCAGGATCCGTCCGCCGAGCTCGGCGAGGGCACCGAGCTCCTCGCGCTGCACGGGGATGCGCCGCTCGACGTAGCGCAGCGTGCTCTTCAGCTCGAAGCCCTGCTGGGCGAAGGCATCCATCCGCGTGCCTTCCTCCGGCAGCAGCGCCGAGAGCTTCGTGAGGCCGTGCGCGCTCATCCGCTTCTCGACCGCTGCGAGCATCGCCGCTCCGATCCCGCGGCCGTGCCAGCCCTCCGCTGTGGCGCAGAAGACGATCCAGCCCTGCTCGTGGGCTGCCCGGCCCACCGTCGCGCCGACGACCTGCTCGCCGTGCACCGCGACGACGGCATGGTCCTTCTGGCAGGAGGCGAGGACCTCGGGCAGGCTGTAGACCGGCTCATGGCTACCGGAGTGGGCCTGTTCCCACAGCCGAAGGATCCCGTCGAGGTCGTCGGGGTGGAACTCGCGGAGCCGCCATCCGGGCATCGTGCCTCCCGCTCGTCATCGGTGCGGCACCGGGCGTGCCCGTCGAGGTCGATCCTGCCAGGGGTGAGCTCGAGACGCGTCAGCGTCCGGCGAGCGGTCCGATCGCGAGGGCTGCACCGGCGGTCCGATAGGGCGGATCGGGCCAGGGCTCGGCCTCGTCGGCGGCCACCACGTCGACGACGGCGAACGTGACGTTGTCCCGGGACTCGGCGCCCAGGGCCATGGCCATCAGCCGATCGGCGGCGACCGCGGCGTCCGGCTCGGTGGTGAGGACCTCGAGAACCTCGGGCTCGGCGACGTAGTCCGTCAGCCCGTCGGTGGTCAGCAGCCACCGGTCGCCGGGCTCCGTCGGGGTCCGCTCGACCGTGAGGTGACGAGGATCACCGGGGTCGCCGGCCAACGACCACAGGATGATGTTGCGGTGCGGGTGCTGCCACGCCTCGCTCGGCGCGACCGAGCCCTGCTCGACGAGCTCCTGCACCAGGGAGTCGTCCCTGGTCATCCGGCGTCCCGAACCCGCGCGCACCAGGTACGCACGCGAGTCGCCGATATGCGCCATCAGCGCGGCGTCGCCGACGCAGACGATCGCCGTGAAGGTCGTCGCGAGCCCGATCAGCGACGGGTCGGCGGCCGAGAGGTCCGCCAGGCGACCGTTCGCCTCGGCGACGACGGCCCGCAGCCGGTCCGGACCGAGGTCCTCGACGTCGTCACCTGCACCCGTCAGTGCGGCGAGGACCGCGTGGGTCACGGTCGCCGAGGCGACGTCCCCTGCGGCTCGCCCCCCGACACCGTCCGCGACGACGACGCAGTGCCGGGAGGCGGCGATCGCGTCCTGGTTCGTCGAGCGATAGGCCCCGACGGACGACCTCAGCTCGGTGCGCAGCACCGGCCTCATCGTGCGCCGACCGGAGGGACGGGACGGGCGGCGGGGCTCGGGATCTCGCCAGTTGCGCAAGGCATGGCTCAAGCCTCCCATGAGGCGTCTGAGCCCTAGGTCACAGGTCGGTGCCTGTGAGCACCCCTAGCGTGCGAGCTGACATCGGTGTCGATCCCTTGGGGCCATGGTGAGCAGAATTCCGGGCATGCAGAGCGTCGTGCTGACAGCGTCAGCACCAGTCGCCGACGGCGAGGGCGGACCGGGGCCGCGCAGGCATCGATGGTCGGCGCTCGTCCCGCTCGCCGCCGTTGCGGCCCTCACCCTGAGCGGGTGCTCCGCCTCTGCCTCCAGCACGGGCGGCGCCGGGGCGGGAGGCGAGGCGAGCCTGGTCCTGCCCGACCTGTCGGCGGTGACCGTGATGGGCGGCGCCTCTGGCCGGATGCTCCTGCTGGTGGGTCTGGTGGTCTGCGTGCTGGGCCTCGGCTTCGGCACGATGGCATACATCCAGCTGCGCACCATGCCGGTGCACCCCTCGATGCGCGAGATCTCCGAGCTGATCTACTCGACCTGCAAGGCGTACCTCGTCCAGCAGGGCAAGTTCCTCCTGGTGCTCTGGCTGTTCATCGCCTCGGTCATCGTCGTGTACTACGGCTTCCTCGTCGGGTTCCCGTGGGGGAGGGTTGCCGTCGTCATCGCCTTCAGCATGCTGGGCATGGCCGGCTCGTACTCCGTCGCCTGGTTCGGCATCCGCGTCAACACCTTCGCGAACTCGCGCACGGCGCACGCCTCCCTCGACGGCAAGCCGCTCCAGGTGCACCGCATCCCGATGAAGTCCGGCATGTCGATCGGCATGGTGCTGATCAGCCTCGAGCTGCTGATGATGCTCGTCATCCTGCTGTTCCTGCCCCGTGACCTCGCCGGCGCCTGCTTCATCGGCTTCGCGATCGGCGAGTCCCTCGGTGCGGCCGTCCTGCGCATCGCGGGTGGCATCTTCACCAAGATCGCCGACATCGGCTCCGACCTGATGAAGATCGCGTTCAAGATCAAGGAGGATGACGCCCGCAACCCCGGCGTGATCGCCGACTGCACCGGGGACAACGCCGGCGACTCCGTCGGCCCGAGCGCCGACGGGTTCGAGACCTACGGCGTGACCGGTGTCGCGCTCATCACGTTCATCCTGCTCGGCGTCCAGGACCCGAGCATCCAGGCGAGCCTGCTCGTCTGGATCTTCGTGGTCCGCGCCGTCATGCTCATCGCCTCGGCCGTCTCCTACCTCGCGAACGACGCCTGGGTCCGGGCGCACTACGCCAAGGCGGAGCGGATGGACTTCGAGGTCCCGCTCACCTCCCTCGTGTGGATCACCTCGCTGGTCTGCATGGCGTCGACCTACGTGACCACCTACCTGATCCTCGGTGACGCCGTGGGCGGGCTGTGGTGGAAGTTCGCGACGATCGTCTCCTGCGGCACGCTCGCCGGCGCCCTCATCCCGGAGCTCGTCAAGGTCTTCACCTCGACCGGGAGCAAGCACGTGCGTGAGGTCGTCAAGAGCTCACGCCAGGGTGGCGCCTCGCTGAACATCCTCTCGGGCCTCGTCGCCGGCAACTTCTCGGCCTACTGGCTCGGGATGGCGATCGTCGGCCTGATGAGCGGCGCGTACCTGATCGGCAACCAGGGGCTCGACACGCTGATGATCGCGCCCGCCGTGTTCTCGTTCGGCCTCGTGGCGTTCGGCTTCCTCGGCATGGGTCCGGTGACGATCGCGGTCGACTCCTACGGCCCCGTCACCGACAACGCGCAGAGCGTCTACGAGCTGTCGATGATCGAGGACGTCGAGGGCATCGACGCCGAGCTCGCGAAGGACTACGGGATCGAGGTCCGCTGGGACAAGGCCAAGCAGCTGCTGGAGGAGAACGACGGAGCCGGCAACACCTTCAAGGCCACGGCCAAGCCGGTGCTCATCGGCACGGCGGTCGTCGGTGCGACGACGATGATCTTCTCGATCATCATGAGCCTGACGAACGGGCTGACCACCGGGCTGGAGAACCTGTCCCTGCTGCACCCGCCGTTCCTCCTGGGCCTGATCACCGGTGGATCGGTGATCTTCTGGTTCACGGGGGCCTCGATCCAGGCCGTCACGACGGGGGCCTACCGTGCGGTGGAGTTCATCCGGACCACGATCCGCCTCGACGGGGTCACCAAGGCCAGCGAGGCCGACTCGCGCCGCGTGGTCGAGATCTGCACGCAGTACGCCCAGCAGGGCATGCTCAACATGTTCCTCGGGGTCTTCTTCGCGACCCTGGCCTTCGCCTTCGTCGAGCCGTACTTCTTCATCGGCTACCTCATCTCGATCGCCATCTTCGGTCTCTACCAGGCGATCTTCATGGCGAACGCCGGTGGCGCGTGGGACAACGCCAAGAAGATCGTCGAGGTCGACCTGCACGCCAAGGGCACGGCGCTGCACGACGCGACGATCGTCGGCGACACCGTCGGCGACCCGTACAAGGACACCTCATCGGTCGCCCTCAACCCGGTCATCAAGTTCACGACCCTCTTCGGCCTCCTCGCCGTCGAGCTCGCGGTGAGCCTGACCGACGACGGGCTGCACACCCTGGTGCTGATCCTCGCTGCGGTCTTCTTCGCGGTCTCGATGTTCTTCGTGCACCGGTCCTTCTACGGGATGCGTATCACGTCCTCGATGACCGACGACGACGACGCGGACCTCCAGGAGCCGGCACCCGGAGGGCTCGGTGAGCAGGCCGGCGCACCGCAGGCGGTCGACCCGGCCGCCAAGGCGATCACTCGGGCCGCGGTGATGGACGTCGACACCGGCGACGTCACCGACGGACTCGTCGAGCAGGGAGCGGGGGAGGCACGATGAAGATCGCGATCCACTACGAGGCGTCGCTCGTCGAGGACGGGCGCGTCGCCGGGCACGACGCGGGCGCGACGCTCGTCCGTCGGTTGATGCGCGTCTTCCCGCACGCGCAGCTCATCGGTCATGCGACCCGTCATGCGGAGGGCTTCGACGTCATCCCGCTGGAGTTCATCGACCCTGACGAGACCGTCGTCATCAACATGGACGTCATCGACTCGATGGCCGTCTGGCGCACGCTGAAGGCCAGCGGCGGCGAGCCGAAGATCATGAACTTCGTGTGGTGGAACACCTCTCAGTACGCCGACGTCATGCAGCGGGCCTCGCTCGCCCTGTCCTGCGCGATGTTCCCCACCTTCGCCAACTCCGAGCGCACGGCGTCGGAGGTCAAGGAGATCGTCGAGTTCTGGACGGTGCCGCAGATCGCGGAGAAGGCGCGGATCTCCTGGGTGAACCTCGGGATCCGGCTCGAGCACCTCAAGCCGCGTCAGGAGCCGGAGATCCCGGTCGTCCTCTACCCGGCCATCTACCTCTCGGAGCGCAAGCAGCCGCAGGTCTTCATGGACGTCGTCGAGCGACTGGTCAAGCGCACGCCGATCCGGGTCGAGGCGCGGCTGCACGAGTCGCACCTGATCAGCGAGCGCGCGATGCGGCTGTCCCGTCCGCACTGGTCGTGGGTCGGGCCGTTGACGGCCACCCGGGAGGACTACTGGCAGGCGCTGGCGCGCACGACGGCCTTCCTGGCCACGGCGACAGAGGAGTCCTACGGGCTGGAGTACATCGAGGCGCTCGTCGCCGGCGCCGTCGGCGTCTTCCCCGACCGTCCCTGGGCCAGGGCGATCCTTCCCGAGGGGTACCCGTTCCTCTGGACGACCCCCGTCGAGGCCGAGGAGATGCTCTACCGCGCGGTGACGGACACGGCAGCCTGTCGGGCCGAGCTCGACGTCGTCGCCGGGGGGAGCTTCGCCGAGTGGCTGCGCAGCCGGCACGACGACGACCAGTTCGAGAAGGCGATCGCCGACCGCGTCAAGGAGTGGTTCGGGGCCTGAGGCCGGTGCCGGTCGACCTCAGCCGGCGGGGACCCCGCCGCTGAGGTCGTACAGGCGCACGCCGTCGACGACCCGTGGCGGGAACGTGGACCCGACCCAGTCCGAGATCTGCCGGGAGGTCCGCGCCCCGCCCTGCTGACCGACGAACGCGCTCGACCCGATGAACCAGTGGATCCGGCGGGCGGCGACGTCCGCCTGGAAGGCTGCGAGGGTCGGGCTCGGGTCGGTGCCGTTGAACCCGCCGACGGGCATTACCGACGAGCCGCTGGCCAGCTGGTAGCCCGCTGCGGTGTTGGACCCGACGGCGGCGGCGACCCAGCGGTAGTGCGCCGCGTCGGCCGAGATCAGCCCGATCAGCGCGGCGCTCGGCGCGGAGACGGTCATCAGCCCGCCGATCCCGAGCGCGCCCTGCGGGCCGAGCACCCCGACAGAGGCCCCGAGCGGGCCCACGACCCCTCCGCGAGTCATGGCGAGCGCCGGCCCGCGGGCCCCGAGCGTCCCCGGCTGCCCGCCGAGCCGTGCTGCGAGGCTCGTCGGGGAGAGCCCGCCGCGCGCTCCTCCCGGGGGACCGGCACGGACCGGTCCGCTCGTCGCGAGCGGCCCGGCCGTGGGCACCGCCCCGGTGTGCAGCTGCGCGAGGGTGGTCGCCGTCGCCGCCACCGGACCGGCGAGGACAGCGGCGATGCCCAGGGACGCACCGACGACGGCGAGCGACCGGGCGGGGCCCCGGACCCGCCCGATCATGAGGAGAGCTGCCGCTGCCAGCACCGCGCTGACCACGACGAGCGGGCCGAGCCACGGCAGCCACAGCGGGCTGCGGTGCAGCAGGACCGCCGACCACGCGGCCGTCGCCACGACGCCGGCGGTGAGGGTCACCCGCGCCGTCAGGGACCCGCGTGCGCCCCAGAGCGCACCAGCGCTGAGGCCGACCAGCGCAGCGATCGCCGGAGCGAGGACGACGGTGTAGTAGGCGTGGAAGATCCCGGCCATCAGCGAGAAGGTCACCCACGTGACCCCCAGCCAGGCCGACCACAGCAGGAGGTCGGCGCGCATCGGGTCCGTTCGCCGCCGCCGCCGGGTCCACCACAGCATCGCGACGCCGCCGATGACGGCAGCCGGAGCGAGCCAGCTGAACTGCCCGGCGAAGCCCGGGGCGAGGAGGCGGGCGAGACCCGTCTCGCCCCAGCCGCGCGTCATGCCGACCGCTCCGCTCTCCTGCCCGTCGAGCCGTCCGAGGCCGTTGTAGCCGAAGGTCAGCTCGAGGAAGGAGTTGGTCTGCGAGCCGCCGATGTACGGTCGGTCGGCCTGCGGCACGAGCTCGACGAGAGCCACCCACCATCCGCCGGCCACGACCATCGCGCCGAGCGCGAGGACGGCGTCGCGCAGCCGGCGGCCGATGCTCACCGGGGCGGCGACGAGGTACGCGAGCGCGAAGGCCGGCAGCACGAGGAACGACTGCAGCTGCTTGGTGAGGAAGGCGGCACCGACCAGGGCTCCCGCGGCCAGCATCCACCGGGTCCGCCCGTCCTCGACCGCCCGGAGCACAGCCGCGGCGGCGAGCACGAGCAGCAGGGTCAGCAGGGCGTCCGGGTTGTCGTACCGGAACATCAGGGCCGCGACCGGGGTGCTCGCCAGCACGGCCCCCGCAAGAAGGGCCGGCCCCAGCGAGGTCCGTCGTCGAACCGTGGCCACCAGGACCGCGACGGCGAGCATCCCGAGCAGCACCTGGGGGGCCAGCACCGCTGCCGGGGACAGCCCGAGCACCCGGACGGACGCCGCCATGACCCAGATCGAGAGCGGCGGCTTGTCCACGGTGATCGACCCCGCCGCGTCGGAGGACCCGTAGAGGAAGGCGGTCCAGCTCTGCGAACCCGCCTGGGCAGCAGCGGCATAGAAGGCGTTGCCCCAGCCGGAGGCCGTGAGGTTCCACAGGTAGGCGGCCGCCGTAGCGCCGAGGAGAGCCGCGACCGCGCCCCGCTCGACCCCGCGCCGCCGTGCGGGCACAGCGAGGGGGAGCGAGGCCGAGGTCACCGGGGCAGTGTCGCCGAGCTTGCTCGGCGCAGCCCGCGAGTCGCCTGGGAGACCGCTGTGCGGCCGGGGCATTCTCCTGGCGGGACACGTCGGCTAGCGTCGGGTCATGGCCGGACCCGATTCGGTTCTCGTCGGTCGCTCGGCGGCCGCGTCCTTCGAGGTACCCACGACGCTGCAGAAGGCCGAGCCGTTCACGCTCCTGGCCCTCGCGGCGCACGCCATGGCGATCGACCTCTTCTCCCCCGCGACCACTCTCGACCGGCTCGTGCCTGCGACGGTCCTGCTGCTCGTGCTCGGGCTCGCGGGGATCCTCGGCTGGCGCTCGCGGACGGCGGCGGTGGTCAGGTGCACGGTGGTGCTCACCCTGGCCTTCCTGCTCACGGTCTCGGGGGGTCAGGACTCCGGCGACGTCCTGCTGTGGTTCTTCGTCGTCGTCGCGGTGTACCCCCTCGTCCTCCCGACGCGCGACAGCTGGGTCCTCGTCGTCGCTGCACCCGTGGCCCACCTCGCCCTGGTGCCGTTCGGTGCCGGGGACGGGCCGGCGGCCGTCACGATCGTCCGAGCCGTCGCCCTCGGGCTGATCGCCGCCTTCGTCCATGTCGGCGCCTCGGCCTACCGGGGGGCGGTCGCCCAGCGCGACGGGGCGTTCGACCTGCTGGACACCTACTCGCAGGGCTCGCCGGTCGGGATGGCGCTGTGGGACCGCGAGCTGCGGGTGCGGCGGATGAACGAGGCGTTCGGTGCCCTCCTCGGCGTGCCGGCCGATGACCAGCTCGGGCGTCGTGTCCAGCAGATCGTCGGCATGCCGGCTGAGGTCGCCGATCACCTGCGCACCGTGCTCTCCTCCGGCGAGGCCGAGCAGGGCGTCGAGCTCGTGAGTGGTGACCGGACGTTCGTCGTGAGCCTGCACCCGGTGCGCTCCGGGCGGGACATCGTCGCCATCGGTGGCGTGGCGGTGGACGTGAGCGCCGAGCGGGCGGCCGCACGGGCCCTCGTGCAGGCCTCGACCCATGACCAGCTGACCGGCCTGCCCAACCGCGCCCTGTTCACCGAGCGGCTCGCCGCGGCACTGGGCCAGGCGGGCCGGGCCGGCCAGAGCGTCGCCGTCCTCTTCTGCGACGTCGACCGCTTCAAGGTCGTCAACGACTCCCGTGGACATGCGGCAGGTGATGCCCTGCTGCGGGCGACCGCGATCCGCCTCGGCGCGCTCGTGCGGCCCCAGGACACGGTGGCCAGGCTCGGCGGGGACGAGTTCGCGGTGCTGGCTCCCGGCCTGAGCGCGCCCCAGGCGCGGCTGCTCGGCGAGCGGATCTGTGTCGCGAGCCGCCGGCCGCTGCTCGTCGGAGACGAGTGGATCACCTCGACGATCTCGGTCGGGGTCGCGGTGGCAGGCGGCGCGGGAGGTGATCCCGTCGAGGTGCTCCGGGACGCCGACGCGGCGATGACGCGGGCGAAGGATGCCGGCCGGGACCAGGTGGCCGTCTTCGACGTCGGGCTGCGCCCACCGTCAAGCGAGGGGCTCGAGTTCCGGGCGTCACTGCGGCGCGCAGTGGACGCCGACCAGATCCGGGTCGCCTTCCAGCCCGTCTACCGCCTGGACGCGCTGCGCACGGCCACCGCCGTCGACAGCGGGAGCGCGCGCGGGGCAGCGGCGGCCCTCGGGTCGGACGCCTCGCAGATCGTCGGCTTCGAGGCGCTGGCCCGGTGGCGTGGACCACAGGGGGACGTCTCGCCCGCGGTGTTCATCCCGACCGCTGAGGATGCGGGGATCATCGGCTCCCTCGGCGAGCAGGTGCTCCGCCAGGCGTGCGCAGCCGTCGCCGGCTGGCGCCTGCAGCTGGACCGCCCGCTCACCGTCGCCGTGAACCTCTCGGCCCGTCAGCTCGCGGACCCGCAGTCCGTCGCGCGACTCGGGGCGATCCTCGCCGAGGTCGGCATCCCGCCGTCGGCCGTCCAGCTGGAGATCACGGAGAGCGTCCTGATGGCCGACGTCGAGGGGAGCATCCGGCGGCTGAGCGAGCTGCGCGAGCTCGGGGTCACGCTCGCCGTCGACGACTTCGGGACGGGATACAGCTCGCTCGCCTACCTGCGGGACCTGCCGATAGACACGCTGAAGATCGACCGATCCTTCACCATGCGCCTTCCGGGCGAGGAGGCGGTGATCGGGTTCGTCGTCGACCTGGCCAGAGCGATCGGGGCCAGCACGGTCGTCGAGGGGATCGAGACGGCCGAGCAGCTGCACGGGGTCGCGCGCGCCGGTTGCGATGTCGCGCAGGGCTTCTTCCTGAGCCGCCCGCTCTCGGCTGACCGGGTGCCGGCCCTCTTCGCCGGCACGCACGCCAC
>JBBRGX010000080.1:0-11999 GCA_038223605.1 Actinomycetales bacterium
CCGGTCAGGCCTCGGGGTTCACCCGGGTCTCGTTGATCGTCGTACCGGTGACGGGGTCGGTCGTGGACACGCGACGCGAGGAGTAGCCCTGGCGCCGGGTGGAAGCGAAGGAGAGCGCGATCGCCAGGAGCCCGCCGGCCATGAGGATCCACCCCACCAGCGAGATGTCGATCCCGGCGACCGTCGCGTCCAGCGCGAATGCCAGGACAGCGCCGACGACGAGCAGGAAGATGCCGATTCCTACGTACATGACGAACACACCTTTCGATTGCGCCCACGACTCCTGGGCGGTCCTTCTCACTTCACCGTATCCGGTTCGTGGCGGTGCGGCCCGCGGAGGACCCCGCCCGGGGATGCCCGGGCGGGGTCCCCATGGCTAGGCGCGAGAGCGCGACCGGCCATAGAGGACGATGCCCACGGCCGCAAGAACGGCGCCGAGCAGCAGGGAGAGCCACGGGATCCCGCCGTTGCCGTTGCTGTAGGTGGTCGCACCGAGAACGACCCCGGCGAGCAGGGCGGCGACCACGCCGATCGCCGTCGTCGCGAGGAGCGAGATGTTCTGGCGGCCCGGCAGGATCAGCCTGCCGAGGAGTCCCACGATGAGCCCGACGACGACGGCACTGATGATGCTGGAAAGCATGCGTTTCTCCTTGTTTCGGTGGTGCTGCGGTTCCGTCCTCACGACTCCTGATGAGTCAGGCCGGCACTCATGGTGGATCGTGCGCCTGCAGCACGCGGCTCAGCGGGTCCGCGGGCTGACGTGGCTCCATGAGCGAGAGGTACAGCTCCCGGTGCGCCAGGGTGATGAGCTCCAGGTCGGCGGCGCGATCCTCGGGCAGGGGACGCCGGGACCGACGCGCGGCGAAGGCTGCGCGCAGGGCCAGGCCGAGGCTCGCGGGCTCCGAGACGCGGTAGGTCAGGCATGGTCCCTGCTCAGCGACGTAGCCGTGGTCCGGGACGATCGCCATCGTCCCGACGTCGTGGCAGGCCTCCACCCAGCTCGAGTGCGAGCCACGCTGCTGAGGAACGATGAAGGCGTCCAGTCCACGCAAGTACGTCGCGAGCTCCTCGATGCCGTACGGCCCATGGAACCTGAGGTCGAGCTCGCCACTGGCCGCGAGCTCGAGAGCGCGGTCGGTCAGTGCGGGGCAGTACGACGCAGCTCCAGGCGTCATGAGGTCCGGATGCACCTCGACGCGCAGCGTCGCGTCATCGAAGGCGGCGAGGGCCGTCGCCGTCGCCTCGACCGTCTCCCACGCCTCCGCGACCCCGCAGCGACGCGTGGCATCGACCCCGACGGCGAATCCGTGCCCGCGTGGTCGGGGGCCCGAGGCGAGCCCTGCGGGGATGACGGGAGGGTGCGGCAGGATGTGGGCCACCCGGCCCCAACGCCGCAAGATCTCGCGCGCGGCTCCCACGGTGAACGTCACGACCTCGTCGGCCGTGGGAACGGCGACCTGCAGGAGCTCGTCCAGGGCCGACTGCGCGAGACAGGGGTGCTCGAGGTTGTGCACGGTGAGCACGACGGGCTTGCCTCGGGCGCGGAGGCGGACGATCAGGTGGAACAGCGCCACCGGGGACATGGCTCCGAGGCCGAGGTGGACGTGAGCGACGTCGAAGGAGTCGGCGTGAGCCTCCACCCACTGGGGGTCGGGCAAGGCCGGCGAGCTCACGAATCCCGCCCAGAGATCGCTGCGGTGGATCCCGCCCCCATGGTCGAGCGCCGCGCGGAGGTCGTGGACCTCGCCCGGAGGGATGGAGAGCACGCGGACGCCCTCGCGTTCCCTTGTTCCCTCGTTCATCCCTCGAGCCTCACAGGTCGCCGGCCCCGTCGCCTCACCCCTAGGGGTGGGATCGCCCGCCGGTCTCGCCGGTCGAGCGGACCGTCGGCTCGTGCGCCCCGCGGGACGACCCGGCGCTACGGCGCGTCGGGACCTGCCTGGCGTGAGACGTCCGGCAGGAACCCGTGGCGGACGCCCCAGACCACCGCCTGGCTCCGGCTCGTGACGCCGATCTTCCGGTAGGCGGATCGGATGTAGGACTTCACCGAGTTGGCCGAGAGGTACGTGTGCCGAGCGATGAGCTCGTTCGTCAGGCCCTGAGTGATGAGGGCGAGCACCTCCGCCTCCCGCGCCGAGAGCCCGGCGTCGCGGCCGGGCCAGTCCCCGGGGACCGCGTCGGGTGCAGGCGTCGACACGGAGACGACCTCGCCTGCGGCGATGTCTTCCAGTGCCGTGACGAGCTCAGCGGCCGACATCGCCTTCGAGAGGTAGCCGGACGCGCCGCGCTCGATCGCCGCAGAGATCAGCTCGGGCTGCGTGTTCCAGCTGTAGAGGACGACCTTCCCCGTGTGGTCGCTCTCGAGGACCTCGTGGATCTCGGCCTGGTTGCCCTGCACCTGGGCGAAGGTGTCGTACAGGACGATGTCGACGTCGCGGGAGACGGCCTTGCGCGCATCGAGCTCGATCAGCTTCACGCGGGGGCGGTAGGGCTCGAACATCTGGGCGAGCCCACGAACCACGATCTCGTAGTCGTTCTTGAGTGCGATGCGCACCGGTGCGCGCTCCTGGACGGGCATGAGGCGAGCGTACTGCGCGGCCCGCCGGGCTCAGCGACCCTGGTGGGCATGGATCCCGGCGAGGTCCTACAGCAGGCCGAGCTCGCCGAAGGCGTCGACGAGACCCGCCTGCTCCGGCCCGGCGGCGAGCCGGTCCGCGACGGCGAGCAGGCGTGGGTCGGCGCCCTCGATCGCGACCCCGATCCCGGCCTCGGCGAGCATCTCCAGGTCGTTGAGACCGTCACCGAAGGCGACGACGTCCTCGATCGCGACGCCGAGCCGCCGCGCTGCGACCCGCATGCCGACGGCCTTGTGCACCCCCTCGAGGTAGAGCTCGCCGGCCGCGGCGCCCATGCCAGGGATCGAGCTGGGGAGCACGCTGAGCGGTCCGCCGATCTCCGCACGCAGCGCGGTGACGGGCACCGGGGAGTCGAAGCAGGTGATCTTGGCGAACGATGTGCCGGCGAGGTCGTCCGACATCGTCAACCCGTCGAGGAGGTCGCGGGGTCCCTGCGGTGTCCCGCTCGGCTCGGGCAGGAGCAGTCCGGCGAGCAGGTGGGCCAACCGACGGTCGAGGCCAGGAGGACCGTGCAGCGCGTCCGGTGCCTCCAGGACGAAGGCCACGTCATGGGCCAGGAGCACGGCGAGCGCACGGGCCGCCAGCGGCGCAGGGAAGCGCAGGTCGGTGAGCACCTCGCCGCCGACCTCCACGTAGCCGCCGGCCGACGCCACGATCCCGTCGAAGCCCGCGGCGAGGATCCGCTCGGGAAGCATCGACGTGGGGCGCCCCGTGCACAGGAGCACGGCATGCCCGGCCGCCCGCACCGCGCGCACCGCCGAGGCGTGCGCCGGGGGCACCTCACCGCGGTGGGCGTAGGTGCCGTCCACGTCGAGGAAGATCGCCCGTCTCACGCCGCGGACCTTACCCGAGCGTGCTGCCGCAGACCTCGCGGGGCCGGGCCGAACCAGGCCGCACCGGGCCCTAGATGGACCGGGCGGTGACGACGCGGTCGCGCCCCGCCTCTTTCGCCTGCCGCAGGGCGGCATCGGCGGCCTCGTAGAGGCGCGTCGCGGCGCCCGGCGCGGCGTCGTCGAGCCAGGCAGCGCCGATGCTCGCGGTGATCCGCAAGGGCCCGACCGGGGTGTCGAGCACCTCGCCGGAGATCGCCATCCGCAGCCGCTCGGCGGCCAGCGTGATCTCGTCGGGGCTCGTCGCGGGGATCACCACGACGAACTCCTCGCCGCCGATCCGCGCGGCGAGCTCGTCGCTGCGGGTGTGCAGCGCGAGGCGTGCCCCCGTCAGCCGCAGCACGTCGTCGCCCACGCGGTGGCCGTGGGTGTCGTTGACCGACTTGAACCGATCGATGTCGATCATGAGGAGACCGAGAACGCCGGGCATCTCGCGACGCAGCCGCGCGTTGACGGTCCGATCGATGAACTCCTCGTAGGCGCGCCGGTTCGGGAGCGCGGTCAGGGCATCGGTGGCGGCCTCGGCGGCGAGTCGGCGGTTCTCGGTGACGAGCTGCTGGGAGCGGCTCTTCTCCTCGGAGAGCGCCATGATCGTCTCCAGGCTCAGCCGGGCGAGGCTCGCCTTCGCCCGTCTGAGCAGCGCATCGACGGGGACGTCGTGCGGGCGCTCGGTGCGGAACATCGCGGCGATCTCCTCCAGGGCCGGCGCCGCATCGACGAGAAGGGCGTCGGTCTCGTCCTGGCTCAGGTCGAGGTGAGCGGCGGCGGCGCCGCGGAGCCGCTCGAGAGCCGGTCCCTCGTTGTCACGGGTCGCGATGACGAGGCGTGCCCCGGCGTCGGCGACGGCGAGGACCTTGGCGATGCGAGCAGCCGCGCCATGGGCGTCGCCCGGGTCGCAGCGGTGGCGCACGGCGTCGCCCAGCACCGCCGGCAGGCCCCAGCCGTCGAGGATGTGTGCGGTCACCGCGTCGCTCGTGCACCCGACGGCGGCCATCTCGTCCTCGGAGTCGAGCCATGCCTGCGGGTCGCCGATGGCGTCGGCGTACGCCGGGTGCTCGGCGAGAGCGATCCGCCCGAGGTCCCCCAGGAGCCCGACGATGAAGCACTCGTCGGCCATGCGTGGGTCGCGCGCGCTCGCGATCGCCCGGGCCAGCGCGCTCGTCGCCAGCGTGTGGCGCCAGACGAGACGTGCACGTGCATCGGTGAGGTCGGGTCGGGTGAGGACCGAGAAGCTGAGGGAGAGCAGCTTCACCGTGCGCAGGCCGAGGACGCTCGCGGCGCGTGCCAGGCCCGTCGTGTGCCCACCCATGCCGTAGACCGCTGAGTTCGCGACCCGAAGGATCTGGCCGGCGAGGGCGGGGTCGCGACTGATGACGGTGGCGATGTCCTCGAGGCTCGCGTTGTCGTCGTCGGCAAGGCGCAGCACCTCGACGGCGACCGGCGCGAGGGTGGGGAGGTCCCCGACGCCAGCGGCGACCTCGGCCGGGTCGAGCGCGGCGAACGTGGTGCCGGTCATGCGCTGCGACCTCTTCCCTGTCCGTCGTCAGCCCACGCGGTCCGGCCGCTGGGCCTCTTGCGGTCAGTATCGGCACGGGCGAGGCCTTCGTGAGGCAAATGTCGCCGGTGCGGCCCGGACGCCGAGGTCCCTGGCCGAGCGAGCGCTCGGATCGGGACGGTCAGCACGGGGAGCGGTCCCAGGTCGGCCGGTCCAGGCTCGCTCAGGTCATCGCTCGCGCAGGCCCCACGCGGATCGGGTCGTCGCTCAGTCGGGCGTGCACGTGCATGTCATGAGGCCCGTCGGCATGCCGGCCGAAGCCCCGCAGCGTCCCTTCCAGGACGAGGCCCGCCGCCGTGGCGACCCTGCAGGACAGGGCGTTGCGTGTGGAGTGCATGAGGTCGAGCCGATGGAACCCCTCACCGAACGCCCAGTCGACCAGCGCCAGCACGCTCGCTGTCGCGACGCCTCGGCGACGGGCCGCCGGGAGCACCCAGTACCCGATCTCGGCACGGGCGTCGAGGAGGTCGATCTCGCGGAGCGCGGCTCGGCCGAGCGGTCGTCCCGATGCCGGATCGACCACCGCCCACGACGCAGCGGTCTCCAGCGCCCACCCGGACCGCCAGGAGGTGAGGAGCTCCATGGCCTCGGCACGGTCGACGGACATCCCGTGCCACCGCTGGATCTCGGGGTCGGCGTAGGCCGCGACGATCGTGGGGAGGTCGGCCTCGCTCCATGGGCGCAACAAGACGCCGGCTCCGACGATGGTCGGTTGCGGGGCTGCGGCGAGGGCACCCGCCGGGAGGCCGGGCTGGATCAGGGTGGGCACGCGCCGATCATCGCCCACCCGGCGGGTCCGGGCGAGCAGTGGCGCGAGCAGCGCCGGAGCGCCGCGGGGCCGGCGCGGCGCACCGGCCCTCGACGGTCAGGTGGTGTCCGTCCGGGCCCGGCTCAGCGCGGGGGGTGCTGGCTCACCGGTGACGAGGTCTCGGGACCGGCGTGCGAGCTGCTTCCTGCCCGGGGCGCAGCCCCGGTGTGGATCCCCTCCATCTTTCGGCTGTGGATCGCCTCGTGGATGCAGCAGGCGCGCGAGGTGCTCGTCTGGCGGGTGGGGTGTGCGGAGTTCACGTCCGGCTCCTTCGGCTCGGTCCCGGGTCGCTCCTTGTTGGGAGCGACTCTCATTATCGTTTGTACCGTGAGAAACCGCCAGCCGGCCAGGGACGAAGGGCCCGAGGAGCGTGGTTGTCCCGCTCGACCTGGTCGGTCGGGAGCTCATGGGAGGTGACGCTGCCGCTCAGGGCGAACCTCAGCCGGCCAGCGCCAACCAGTCGGCGATCAACGGGCCGGCAACCTCGGCGGAGTAGACGCTCTGGTGGTCGACGCCCTCGGGGTAGCGGGTGACGACCCGGTGCCCGCCGGCCACGAGGGCCGAGGCGAGCTGCTCGGTGAACGCCAGGGGAACCGTCATGTCGGCGTCGCCGTGGATGAGCAGCACCGGGAGCTCGGGGCGCTGGTCCGCCAGGGCGACGGGGTCGGCAGCCGCCCAGCCGGCGGGGTCCTGGCCGCCAGGACCGAAGATGACGCCGCTCAGGTCGCCCAGCTGGGTCACGTCGTACGGGCCGGCGAGGCCGATGAAGCGGTCGGCGGCGACCGGAGCGTCAGCGCAGCCGGCGGTGAAGGCTCCCGGCGTCAGTGCGACGACCGCGGCGAGCTGGGCGCCGGCCGAGTGGCCCACCAGGGTCACCTCACCGACGTCCACCCCGGCCTGACGGCTCCGGGCGACCGCGTCAGCGAGGTCGCAGGCGACGTCCTGGGCCGTCGTCGGGAAGTACGCCCCGTCCGATGCCGTGCGGTAGGTCACCGTCACGACAGCCGCACCGTGCTGCGAGAGCCAGGTCGCCAGATCGGTCAGGCCGGCGGGGTCGGCCGAGGTCCACCCGCCACCCGGCACCAGCACGACGAGCGGCGAGCCCGCCGCCCCGCCCGCGGCCGGCAGGAAGAGGCGCGAGGACTGCGCGGGGTCGAACGAGGCCGAGAGGGCCGTCGGGACGGGGGGTGCGGTGCTGCCCGTCGGTGTGCCCGTGCATGCCGCGACGGCGCCCAGCAGCAGGGCGCCGATCGCGCAGGCGACGGCAGGCCGTCGGCAAGCGCTGTCCACCATGCGTCCCAGTGTCCCGCGCCGACGGCCTCGGCCGGGTGGGAACGGGCAGCCGTCTGCGCTGCCATCCCTTGCGTCACGGGCTACTGTGTACTACCGTCTACCCGGCACTACATAGAACCCGGTACGGCCAGATCACCAGTCCTCGAGGAGGGGCGCAGCCATGGCAGACGGACGCGAGGCGATCCCTGCGCAGTTCCGCAAGGGCGTCGTCGAGCTCGCGATCCTCGCGCTGCTGCACCGCGCAGAGGCCTACGGCGGCGAGATCGTCGACCGGCTCGGCGCCTACCCGGGACTGGCGATCAGCGCCGGCACGGCGTACCCGCTGCTGTCCCGGCTGAAGAAGTCCGGCCTGATCACGTCGGTCTGGCGCGAGTCGCCCCTCGGTCCGCCGCGCAAGTACTACCGGCTGACGTCCGCCGGAGAGGGAGCCTTCGCCGTCATGGCCCAGGCGTGGAACGGGATGAAGAGCGAGATGGACGAGCTGCTTGCGACGGAGGGGTCACATGAGTGACAGCGCGCACGGCCCGCTGGACCCGGCGGCCACGGTGGTCGAGGGGTTCTTCGCGGAGCTCGCAGCCGCCGCCGGCTCCTCGATCGGCTCCGACGAGCTCGCCGAGCTGCGGGCGCACGTCACCGAGCGGCTGAGCACGACGTCGGGGACGGCGGCCGATGCGAGGGAGGTGCTCGCCGAGCTCGGCTCGCCCACGATGCTCGCGGCCGCCTTCGCCGAGGAGGTCGCCGGTCCGGGCGCGGAGCCCGGACGGTCCTCCGCGCTCGCCGGACGCCTCCTCGGCATCCCGTACGACGTCCGCCCGCCGAGCTCCGAGCGTTACGCGAGCCGGCTGTGGGACCCGCGGAACCCGCGGATCGTCGTGCCGAGGCTGTTCGGCATGGGATGGACGGTCAACTTCGGGGCCATCGCGGTCAAGGCCCGCCTGGTCCGGCCGGACGACGAGGACGACGCGTTCGCCTCCGTCCCGGAGCGCGCCGTGACGGCGACCCTCGCGGCACCGATCGCCGTCGTCCTCGCCCTTGCCGTGCTCGCTTCCGCGGCGTGGTCTGGCCTGCCCTCGACCGTCCCGATCCACTGGGGCCTTGGCGGCCGGCCCGACGGGTACGGCAGCCGGGGGAGCGCGGTCCTGCTGGTGGCCGCGCTCGCCGTGGTGCCGCTGGTCTTCGCCGCGGCGGTCCACTGTCGCCGCCGCCGCGCGGTCGACCGCGTCGCTGCGTCGGCGCTCAGCCTGGGGCTCGCTGTGGTCTCGCTCGCCGTCCTCGGTCAGACGCTCTGGACGGTCGACGGCCGGCCGGGCCTGTGGCCGACCTGGGTCGGCATCGGCGGCTTCGTCGTCCTTCCGCTCCTGCTCCTGGTCGGGATCTCCCGACTCGGCCGTGCCGCGGAGCAGCGGCATGACCTCTCCACCACACCGAAAGGAACTGCACGATGAACCCGTCATTGGCCGACCTCCCCACCGGGGTGCTGGTCGTCCTGGTCGTCGCCGGCATCCTCCAGCTGACGCTGGACGCCATCGCCCTCGTCGACCTCTACCGGCGCCCGGCCGACCGGGTCGCCCTGGGCAACAAGTGGGTGTGGGTGGCGATCATCCTGCTCGTGAACATCCTCGGCGCGATCCTCTACCTGGTGGTCGGGCGCAGGCCCGCGCCGGTCGCCGACGTCGTGCAGCAGTCGTCGTCCGCGTCGCGGACCGCGAGCATCGCGGACTCGCTCTACGGTCGGCGCGAGGAGGGCGACGGCCACCCCGCCGCCGGGCCCCGATGAGCGCGCCCGCCGCGATCCGGACCACCGCACTCACCAAGGCCTACGGCGACAAGCGCGCCCTCGACGAGGTCGACCTGAGCGTCGAGGAGGGCTCGGTCTTCGGCTTCCTCGGCCCCAACGGCGCCGGGAAGACGACGATGCTGCGGCTGATCACCGGACTGGCGCGCCCCACCGGCGGGACCGTCGAGGTGCTCGGCCGCGACGTCGCCACCGCGGGGAACGCGGTCCGGGCCGAGATCGGGTTCCTGCCCGACGTCCCCGGGTTCTACGAGTGGATGACCGCAGAGGACTTCCTGCGCTTCGCCGGCGGGTTGTTCGGCCTCACGGGCGCCCTGCTCGACCACCGGGTCGCCACGCTGCTCGACCTCGCCGGGCTGACCGACGTGACGACCAGGATCGGCGGCTACTCGCGCGGGATGAAGCAGCCCTCGGCGTCGCCCAGGCGCTGGTGAACTCTCCTCGGCTGCTGCTTCTCGACGAGCCGACCAGCGCCCTGGACCCGATGGGCCGCAAGGACCTGCTCGAGATGATCGCCTCGCTCCGCGGGCGCACGACGGTCTTCTTCTCCACCCACATCCTCGGCGACGTCGAGCGCGTCTGCGATGCGGTCGCGATCCTCGACCGTGGTCGCGTCGTGGTCCAGGCACCGATCAACGAGCTCAAGGCGACCTACGGCGCGCGCAAGGTCGTCGTCGAGGTCACCGACGACGCCGACGCGTTCGCGACCAGCCTCGGGCAACGGCCATGGGCGAGCACCGTCACCCGCGGGGCGAACGGCTCGATCGAGGTCACGGTGTCGGACGTCGGCCTCGCTCAGCACGAGATCCCTGCGATGGTCGCGGCCGGCCGGACCGGGCTGGTCCGCATGGAGGCCGGGGAGATGGGTCTGGAGGAGGTCTTCGTCGAGCTGGTCGGAGGGGGTCAGCGATGACCGGGTTCGCCGTGTTCGCCCGCAAGGAGACGCAGGAGATCTGGCGTACCTGGCGGCTGTGGGTGCTCCCGGGCATCCTGGTGTTCTTCGCGCTGACCGGTCCGCCGCTGGCCCGGTACACGCCGGAGATCGTCACGGCGTTCGCCGGCGACCAGCTCGGCGGGTTCACGATCCCGACGCCGACCTACCTCGACGCGTACGCGCAGTGGGCCAAGAACCTCACGCAGATCGCGCTGTTCGCGCTGATCATCATCTATGGCGGGGTCGTCTCGGCCGAGAGCCGCAGCGGCACGGCGGTCCTGGTGCTGACCAAGCCCGTCTCGCGCAGCGCGTTCGTCGTCGTGAAGGCGGTGGTCAGCTCCGCGTTCGTCACGGTGCTGCTCGCCGCCGGCACGCTCCTCACCTGGGGGCTCACCGCCGCCATGTTCGGGACCGCACCCGCAGCGGCGCTGTGGTCGTCGGCACTCGTCTGGCTCGTCCTCGCCGTGCTGTTCCTCTCGTTGATGACGCTGCTCTCCGTGGTCATCGGGTCCGCTGCGGGGGCGGCCGGGGCAGGGCTCGGGTTCTTCGTGCTCATGTCGATCGCGTCGATCTGGAAGCCGCTCGCCGCCTACTCGCCCGCGGGTCTCGCCTCGCAGGCGACCGCCCTGGCCGCGGGAACCCCGGCCGAGCCCTGGTGGCCCGTCGGGACGTCGATCGCGCTCTCGGTGGCGCTCGTCACCCTCGCCGCCGCGCTGTTCCGACGCAAGGAGCTGTGAGCGGCCGGGACCCATCTGCCATCCCCTCCCGTGCGAAGACGGAGTGGGACTGCAGACGTCCCGACCGCCCCGGCCGATCGGCCACCCGGCGGACCCGCTCGTGCCCACCTGGAGTCGACGTGCCTCGTCAACGCCTCACATCCATGCCCCGCCGCTCGGTCGCGGCAGCACTCGCCGCGACCGCGACGCTCTCGCTGACCCTCCTCGGGGCCGCACCGGCCTCTGCCCACGAAGGGAGCGGTGACCGGCGCCCCGCCGGCGCCGTCTTCGTCCAGCTGAACTCCGAGGACGGCAACGCCGTCGCCGCCTACTCGCGCGACCGGTCAGGACGCCTGACCTACGCCGCGACGTACCCGACCGGTGGTCTCGGGGGCACGGAGGTCGGCGCCCCGCTCGACGCCCTCGCATCCCAGGCATCGCTGGTGCTGGACGACCGTCACGACCTCCTGCTCGCCGTCAATGCGGGCAGCGACACGGTGACCTCGTTCGCCGTGGACGGTGCGGACCTGAGCGGTGCAGCGACCGTGCCGTCCGGAGGCCGGTTCCCCTCCAGCGTCGCCGTGCACGGCACCCTGGTGTACGTCCTGAACGCCGGCGGTGACGGAAGCATCTCCGGGTTCACCGTCCGGGACGGCGCTCTGGCCCCGATCCCTGGGTCGACCCGCTCGCTCGGCCTCGGCAACCTCACTCCGCCCGTCTTCATCGACGCCCCGGCCCAGGTCGGGTTCAGCAAGGACGGCCGCACCCTGATCGTCACGACGAAGAGCCACGGCACGCTGCTCAGCTTCCCGCTCGACCGCCGTGGGCTGCCGTCCGCCGCTCCTGTCGTGACCGCGTCGGCGGGTGCGGTGCCGTTCTCGTTCGTCGTCGACGACCGCGGCCGGGTGCTCGTCACCGAGGCGGGCACCGGTGCGATCAGCACCTACACGGTCGCCAGGGACGGGTCGCTGACGCTCCTCGGGTCCTCGGCCGGCAGCGGTGGGGCCGCGCTCTGCTGGAACATCCGGGTGGGCCGCACGATCTACGGCGCCAACGCCGGCTCGGCCACCCTGTCCGCGTGGCGGGCTCCGGGCCGCGGCGCGGCCACGCTGACCGATCCCGTCGCCGCGAGGACCGGCAACGGCCCGATCGACCTCGCGGCCTCGGCCGACGGACGGTTCCTCTACGTCCAGGAGTCGGTGGACGGCACCATCGGTGCCTACGCCGTGAGCAACGGCGGCTCGCTGACCCGGATCCAGACCGTCACCGGTCTGCCTGCCTTCGCCACGACCGGCATGGAGGGCATCGCCGCGAGCTGACCGCGACGGTGAACGACGGGCCGCACCGCCAGCACCGGCGGCGCGGCCCGTCG
>JBBRGX010000081.1:0-11914 GCA_038223605.1 Actinomycetales bacterium
CTGCCCGGCGAGGGGGCGAGGGGGCGCGCGGCGCAGGTCAGGGAGTTGCCGTGGCGCCCGGGGCTGCCGCGACGAGCGCAGCCACGAGCTGCTCTGCCCCACCGGCCGTCCCGACGGCGATCGTGACCGGGCCGGTGGTGATCGGGGCCTCGACCCCTCGCCCCTGCGCGTCGCTCGGATCGGCGGAGGTCAGGGGCGGGGCGCTGCAGGGCTCGGTCGACGAGGAGGTGACCAGGCGCAGCTGCCAGGGCCGCGCCGACGGCTTGCCGGCGTCGCCACCCGCGCCGCAACCGGCGAGGAGGGACGCGAGGGCGATCACGGCAGCGAGACGGGGCGAGCACCAGGTGCGCATCGCCTCAGCGTAGGGACTGCGTACGGTTCCCGACTGTCGGTCGACGGGGAGTCCTCGAGCTGGTTCAGGGCACTCCGCGCGCCCTCGCGAGCCTGCGACACGGCTCAACGACCGCCGAGGTGCTCCAGGCGACGGCACACTGGTTCCGTGGCGACGCCCTACCGAGTGATGACCGTGTGCACCGGCAACATCTGCCGGTCCCCGATGGCCGAGATCGTGCTGCGCGAGCGGTTCGCGGCGGCGGGCCTCCACCACGTCGTGGTGGACTCCGCGGGGACGAGCGACGAGGAGCACGGCAACCCCGTCGACCCGCGGGCGCGGCGGGTGCTCGAACGGCACGGCTACCTCGTCGCAGCGCACCGTGCCCGGCGCGTCACCGGTGCGGACCTCCTCGCGCGGGACCTCGTCCTGACGGCGACCGCGACACACCTGCACTCCCTCGAGCGGCTGGTCGACGGCGACCTCGCACCGGACCGCCTGCGGATGATCCGGTCCTTCGATCCGGCGACGTCCGGGGCCACGGGTCACCTGCTCGACCTCGCGGACCCCTGGTACGGCGTGGAGAGCGACTTCGAGGAGACGCTCGTCATGATCGAGGCAGCAGCCGACGGCGTCGTGCAGCACGTCAGGGCCCTGTTCGCCGAGCGGGACGTCGCAGGTGATGCTGCTTCCCACCATCGGTCGACCGGGCCACACTGAGGCGCGACCACCGAACGGCGGTGGCGCGACCAGGGAGCGGACGATGAAGTTCACGATCTACAAGGACGCCACGGGCGAGTTCCGTTTCCGGATCGTCGCGACGAACGGAAACATCCTCGCCAGCAGCCAGGGCTACAGCGCCAAGGCCTCGGCCAAGGGCGCCATCGACCGCATCAAGTCGGACGCTGCCGATGCCGATGTGATCGACGAGACCCTGGCCTGAGCAGCCACCGGTGGCCGGGCCCGTGACGGCCCGGCCACCGGCACTCGCGACGATCGGCGCGGATGCCGGGTCGTCGACCGGCAACGGTGCCGACCGAGGGGAGGGTGGATGCGCGGACGACGCTCGACCCTCGACGTGGTGCACGGCGGGCTGCTGATCCTCGCCCTCGGCGGGGTCGCGACCTACACCGCCCGCGTCGTGCTCCTGTCGGGCGAGCGGGTGGACGGCGAGGCACCCCTGCTCGGCTCGACCTTCGTCGTCCTCGCGGCGGTGGCCGTCGTCCGCGCCCTGCGTGCCGGACGGCACCCGGCCGACGTCGTCTTCGCCGTCGGCCTGGTCAGCTCGTCGCTCGGCTGGCTCTACTGGTCGCTCGTGCTCGTCCCGCTCACCGATCCGCCGTACCCGAGCCCGGCGGACGTGCTGTGGATGGGGCTGTTCCCGTGCGCCTACGTCGCTCTCACCTGGCACGCCGGCCGCGCACCGGCCACGCGGCGGGCCTTCGCGCTGGACGTGCTCATCGCCGCCGCCGGGGTCACCGCGGCCGTCGCCGGCCTGCTGGTCCCGGCGGTCGTCGCGCTCGGCGGCACGGTGCGCGTGGTCGGTGTGAACGCCGTCTACCTCGGGGCGAACCTCGCGCACGTGCTGCTGCTGGTCACGGTGATGGCGCTGCGACGCTTCCGGGTCCCGCCCGGCCTGTGGCTGCGGCTGGTCGCTGCGACGGCGCTCACGGTCACGAACTCGAGCTTCCTCGTCGAGGTCGCCGCGACCGGTACGGTGCCGATCGGCACCCTCCTCAACGTGGGCTGGCTCGGCGCCTTCAGCCTCATGGTCCTCAGTGTCGGGACGCCGACGCCGGCGGCGACCGTGCCCGCGCCGCGCTGGGCAGTGCTGATCATGCCGTTGTCCGGGACGGCCCTCGCGCTCGTCGTGCTGCTGGCCGTCGATGCCGGGTTCGACGGGCCGCGCTGGATCGCCGCCGCTGCGGTCGCGCTGGTCCTCGGCCGGATGGGTCTGGCCTTCCTCGAGGCCGATGCGCTCGCCGGCAGCCACGAGCTCGCTGTCACCGACGAGCTCACCGGCCTGGTCAACCGGCGGGGGCTGTACGACGCCTTGCGCGCTGCGCTCGACGACGGTCGCCCGGCGACCGTCGTCCTGCTCGACCTCAACCGGTTCAAGGAGATCAACGACACGCTGGGTCACTCGGCCGGTGATGTGCTCCTGACCCTGGTGGCCCGGCGGCTCACCACGGCGAGCCGAGCGCATCGGCGCGGGCCGCAGGCCCGGGGGCCGGATGTGGTCGCCCGGATCGGCGGCGACGAGTTCGCCCTGCTGCTGCCGCGTTCGCTCGCCTCCGAGGGCGTCGCGGCCGCCGAACGCCTGCTCGGTGCCGTGGCCACGACCTATGACCTCGGCGGCCTCGCGGTGCGTGCCTCGGCGGCCGCCGGCGTCGTCCACCTGCCGGAGCACGGGGACGAGCCGGACGAGATCCTGCGCCGGGCCGATGTCGCGATGTACGCAGCCAAGGGTGTCGGGGCGACCGTCGTCGTGTACCACCCCGACCTGGACACCCGCAGCCGCGCCGACCTCGACCGTGTCGAGCGGATGCGTGAGGCTCTGGTCGGCGGCGCGCTGGTGCTGCACTACCAGCCAAAGATCGACCTGCGGACCGGGCTCACCGTCGGGGTCGAGGCGCTCGCCCGACTGCGTGACCACGGGGGCGATCTGCTCCTGCCTGCGGTGTTCCTGTCGGCCCTCGCGCAGGGTGGTCAGCTCAGGGAGCTCACCGCCCAGGTCGTGGAGCGTGCGGTGGCCCAGGCCGCTCGCTGGAGTGCCGACGGCGCACCGCTGACCGTGGCGATCAACGTCCCGGCCGCAGCACTCGTGGAACCGGACTTCGCCCGTCGGGTCCAGGACGCCCTGGAGCGGCACGGCCTGCCCGGCGGCCTGCTCTACGTCGAGGTGACCGAGGAGACGCTGCTCCAGGACCGCGAGGCCGGCCGGGCCGCTCTGCAGGCGGTCCGCGCCCTCGGTGTGCGGGTCTCGCTCGACGACTACGGCACGGGCTGGTCCTCGCTCAGCTACCTGAAGGACCTGCCCCTCGACGAGATCAAGCTGGACCGGACCTTCGTCCGCAACATGGCAGCCGACCGCCGGACCGTCCGCATCGTCGAGTCCTCCGTCGCTCTCGCCCACGGCCTCGACCTGGTCGTGGTCGCCGAGGGCGTGGAGACCGAGGAGGACCGCGACGCAGTGCTGGCCGCGGGGGTCGACCTGGGTCAGGGGTACCTCTTCGCGCGTCCGATGCCGGCCGAGGAGGTCCTCGACCACCTGTCCACCCGGCCCGGTCCGGACGTGGTCGAGGCCGCGCAGGGCTGAGCCGAACGCTCCACCGGGCCGAGCGTCCCGCACCGCTCGGCGCACCGACCGCCTACTGTCGCGGTCATGGACATCGCAGTGCTCGGCGCGACCGGGGACGTCGGACGCCAGATCTGCACGCAGCTGATCGAGCGCCGGGTCCTGCCGGCGACGTCCCGGCTCCAGCTCGTCGGTCGTCCGGACGGCAGGTCGGGGCGCGCAACGCACGGCCTGCGGGCCGACCTCGTCGACGCCTACGACGAGCATGCCCCCCTGATCGACGTCGCCCTCGACCCGGCTGACGTCGTCGCCGACGTCGTGGTCCTGGCCGCCGGGCGCACGGCTCCGGCGGTGGCGGGCGGGACGACCGACCGGGCGGCCCTCGCGAGCGACAACCACGCTCTCTTCGAGACCTACGCGCAGGCGCTCGCCGAGAACGGGTCGGGCCAGGAGGTCGTCGTCGTCGTGTCGAACCCCGTCGAGCTCGGGGTCGCGGTGATGGCGAGGGCGCTCGGCCGGCACCGGGTGATCGGCATGGGCGCGTGGCTGGACACCCTGCGGTTCCGGCGGGAGATCGCCGCGTCGCTCGGGCTGCGGCGGCACCGGATCGGCGGGTTCGTGGCCGGCCAGCACGGCACCGACCTCGTCCCGCTCTGGTCGAGCGTGCGGGTCAGCGGTCTCGACGTGGACGAGCGGCGGGCCGCTGTCGCCGGTCTGCGCCGCGGGCGGACGCTGGACACCTTCGAGGCGGAGATCGCCCACGCCCAGCGCGAGCTGCTCACGATGGAGATCGGGGCGGCCTACGACCTGGTCGACAGCTGGCCGGCCGATCTGCGCGCGATCGTCCGGCCGTGGCTCACGCACACCAGCGGCGCGAAGACGGCCGCCGGGACCGCGGGGGCGACGGTCGACCTGGTCGACACCCTGCTGGACGGTCGGGAGATCGTCGTCGCTGGCCAGGTCGCGCTGGACGGCGAGGTGACGGTCGCCGGGCAGCCGCTCGTCGGGGTGCTCGGCCTGCCCGTGGTCCTCGGTCCGGAGGGCTGGACCCGCGTCCTGCTCGACGAGCCGGCGCCGGACGAGGCGCGCCGGCTGCACACCTGCGCCGCCCGCATCGACGCGAGCCTCGCGCCGTGGGGGCTGGACCGGGCAGGGGCGCAGTGAGCGCGCTCAGCGCCCTGGGCGCCGACGCCTCGCTCTGGGTCGCGCTGGTCCACGGCGAGGACCGCCCCGGGACTCTCACCGCCCTCGCGAGCGTCTTCTCCAGCCGCGGGGTCAGCTTCGAGTCCCTGGCGACCGGAGCGGTCGACGGGGAGGTCGGATCCATCGCCGTCACGTTCACCACGACCCCACGGCGCCAGGCGCTGCTGATCCGGACCGTCGCCCGGCTCGCGGTCGTCTCGGCCGTCCGGGTCCGCCGCGCGGACGACCCCGTCGTCCTCGCGGCCGCGATCGTGCACCTGGCCGGGGGCGCTGCCTTCACCGTGCCGCCGGCGGAGGTCCAGGTCACCGGGGACCTGGCGACCGGTCCGCTCCTGGTCGAGGGCAGCCTCGCCGACGTGTCGGTGGTGGTCGCCGCCGCGAAGGCGGCGGGCGCGACGCTGATGGCGACCGTCGTCCTGAGCATGTGAGGCCGTCCACCCGCTGGCAGGCTCTCGTGCGGCCCCCTGGACCGCCGTATGCTCCCTGCGGGCGGTTCGCACCGCCCGACAAGTGAACACGCCGCTCGAACCGCGACGGGAGAGCCCCGGTGACACCCGGGGCGCCGAAGGAGCAATCCTCCCCGGGAAACTCTCAGGCCCCAGTACCGCCGCGGCGAGGCAACTCTGGAAAGCGGCCACCCCCGGGTGGCCCACCGACGGTGCACGTCGGGCTCGCCCTGATCGTCGGGGCCGCGCCCGGCCAAACTCTCAGGTCGGGGCCCGTGCCCCGGAAGACAGAGCGGGGAGGCCCTCCTGTCCGGCATGCGCCGGGCCCGACGACGGAGCCACCCATGAGTCATCTCGTCCCCCCGGCCGACGGATTCGTCGACCGCCACGTCGGGCCCCGCCCCGACGACCTCGCCCGGATGCTCGCCGCGATCGGCGCACCGTCCCTCGACGCGTTGATCGACGAGGCCGTCCCGGCGTCGATCCGGATGGCCGATGACCTCGACCTGCCCGCCGCCCGCAGCGAGGCCGAGGTGCTCGCGGCGCTGCGCGAGATCGCGGGCCGCAACCGGGTGCTCACCTCGATGATCGGCCTGGGCTACCACGGCACGATCACCCCGCCGGTGATCCGCCGCAACGTGCTGGAGAACCCCGCCTGGTACACGGCGTACACCCCATACCAGCCGGAGATCAGCCAGGGTCGCCTCGAGGCGATGCTCGTCTTCCAGACGATGATCGAGGACCTCACCGGGCTCCCCGTCGCCGGGGCGAGCCTGCTCGACGAGCCGACAGCCGTCACCGAGGCCGTGCTGCTCATGAGGCGCGCGGTCAAGGGCAAGGACGGCGGCGTGGTCGTCGTCGATGCACGCTGCCTCCCGCAGACCCTCGCCGTGGTGCGCGGGCGGGCGGCGGCGATCGGGCTGCCGCTGGTCGTCGCGGACCTGTCCGCCGGGCTGCCCGAGGTCGCAGAGCTCGTCGGCGTCGTCGTGCAGCAGCCCGGGGCCGATGGTCTCGTCCAGGACCTCGCCCCGCTGGTCGAGGCAGCGCACGCCAAGGGCGCGCTCCTCGCCGTCGCCGCCGACCTGCTCTCGCTCACTGTGCTGACCACCCCGGGGGAGGCGGGCGCCGATCTCGCTATCGGGTCCGCCCAGCGCTTCGGCGTGCCGCTCTTCTTCGGCGGCCCGCATGCCGCATACATCGCCGTCCGCGCCGGTCTGGAGCGCCAGCTCCCCGGCCGTCTGGTGGGGGTGAGCGTCGACGCCGACGGTGCGCCCGCCTACCGGCTCGCGCTGCAGACGCGTGAGCAGCACATCCGCCGCGAGAAGGCGACGAGCAACATCTGCACGGCTCAGGCGCTGCTCGCCGTCGTGGCAGCGATGTACGCCGTGCACCACGGCCCGGACGGGCTGCGGGAGATCGCCGAGCGGGTGCACGAGCGGGCGCTCGCGATCCGGGCCGGCCTCGCCGCTCGGGGCGTCACCGTGCTGCACGAGCAGTTCTTCGACACGGTCGTCGCCGTGGTGCCGGGCCGGGCCGCCGCGGTCCTCGCCGCCGCCGTCGAGGCGGGGATCAACCTGCGCCTCGTCGACGCCGACCACGTGGGCCTGAGCTGCGACGAGACGACCAGGCCCGAGCACGTCGAGCGCGTGCTCGACGCCGTGGCAGGGCCGAGCCTCGGCGGGGCCGCCGTCGCCGAGCAGCCGGTGGCGCTACCGGGAGCCGTGCGCCGGACCACGCCCTTCCTCGACCACCCGACCTTCCACCGCTACCGCTCCGAGACGGCCCTGCTTCGCTACCTGCGCCGTCTGGCCGATCGCGACCTCGCGCTGGACCGGACGATGATCCCGCTGGGCTCCTGCACGATGAAGCTCAACGCCGCCGTCGAGATGGAGCCGATCTCCTGGCCGGAGTTCGCCGACCTGCACCCCTACGCGCCGGCGGACCAGACGGCCGGCTACACCGAGCTCGTCGACACCCTCGAGCGGTGGCTCACCGCGATCACCGGCTACGCGAGGACGAGCGTGCAGCCCAACGCGGGATCTCAGGGCGAGCTCGCCGGCCTGCTCGCGATCCGCGCCTATCACCGTTCGCGGGGCGAGGAGGGCCGGGACCTGTGCCTCATCCCCGCCTCGGCCCACGGGACGAACGCCGCATCGGCCGTGCTTGCCGGGATGCGCGTCGTCGTCGTCGCCAGCGCGCCGGACGGCACCATCGACCTCGCCGACCTGCACGCCGAGCTCGAGTCCCACCAGGGCCAGGTCGCGGCGATCATGATCACCTACCCCTCGACGCACGGCGTCTTCGAGGGCGAGGTGCGCTCGGTCTGCGAGGCGGTGCACGCGGCGGGCGGTCAGGTCTACATCGACGGGGCGAACCTCAACGCGCTCGTCGGGCTTGCCCAGCCGGGCGCCTTCGGCGGCGACGTCTCGCACCTGAACCTGCACAAGACCTTCTGCATCCCGCACGGCGGTGGCGGCCCCGGGGTGGGCCCGGTCGCGGTCGCGGAGCACCTGGTGCCGTTCCTGCCCGGTGACCCGACACCCGGCGCCGAGCAGTCGGCGGCCGTCGCGCCGGTCAGCGGCGCCGTGCACGGATCGGCCGGCATCCTGCCGATCTCCTGGGCGTACGTGGCGCTGATGGGCGGCGCCGGACTGCGTCGGGCGACGGAGGTGGCGATCCTCTCGGCCAACTACCTCGCCGCTCGCCTCACCGAGCACTTCCCGGTGCTCTACACCGGACCGGGCGGCCGGGTCGCGCACGAGTGCATCCTCGACCTGCGCCCGCTGACGAAGGCGACCGGCGTCACGGCCGAGGACGTCGCCAAGCGTCTGGTCGACTACGGGTTCCACGCCCCGACGCTCTCCTTCCCGGTCGCGGGCACCCTCATGGTCGAGCCGACCGAGAGCGAGGACCTCGGCGAGCTGGACCGCTTCGTCGCGGCGATGATCGCGATCCGGGCGGAGATCGCCGAGGTGCAGGCCGGGACCTGGACGCTCGCCGACTCCCCGCTCCGCCACGCCCCGCACACGGCCGCGAGCGTCGTCGCCGACACCTGGGACCGCCCCTACAGCCGTGAGCTCGCCGCCTTCCCGGTGGCGGGCCTGCGGGTCGACAAGTACTGGCCACCGGTCCGCCGGATCGACCAGGCCGCCGGAGACCGCACGCTGGTGTGCGCCTGCCCGCCGATCGAGGAGTACGTATGAGCGCCGTCATCCCCAGCCCGCTGCACGCCGAGCACGTGGCCCTCGGGGCGAGCCTCACGCCGTTCGCCGGCTGGGACATGCCGCTGCGGTACACCTCCGACCTCGCGGAGCACCTCGCGGTCCGCTCGGCCGCCGGGCTGTTCGACCTCTCGCACATGGCGGAGATCGGCATCAGCGGCCCGCAGGCCGGCCGGTTCCTCGACGTCGCCCTCGTCGGCAACCTCGGTGGTCTGCGGCTGCACGGCGCCCGCTACACGATGATCTGCGCCGCCGATGGCGGGGTGCTCGACGACCTCATCGTCTACCGCCTCGCGGAGAGCGAGTACCTCGTCGTCGCGAACGCCGCGAACCACGAGGTGGTCCTCGCCGCGCTGCGCGAGCGGGCGGTCGGCTCCGCCGTCGTGGTCGACGACAGGTCGCTGAGCACGGCCCTGGTCGCGGTGCAGGGCCCCCGCGCGCTGGAGGTCCTCGCGGCCACCCCCGGGCTGACCGGCGCCGACGCCCTCGCGGCGATGACGTACTACGCGGTGGAGCCGGTCACCTTCGACGGCGTCGAGGTGCTCGCCGCCCGCACCGGCTACACCGGCGAGGACGGCTTCGAGCTGTTCATCCCTGCCGAGCACGCGGTCGCCCTGTGGCGGGCCGTGCTGGCCGCCGGCGAGCCGTTCGGGCTGGTCCCGGCCGGCCTCGCCGCGCGGGACAGCCTCCGTCTGGAGGCCGGTATGCCGCTCTACGGGCATGAGCTCGACACGACGACGACGCCGTACGACGCGGGCCTGGGACGGGTCGTCCGGCTCGACAAGGTCGACGAGGACGGCGCGCCGGTGGCCTTCGTCGGCCGTGCGGCGCTCGATGCGCGCTCACAGGCGCCGGCGGTGCGCACCCTCGTCGGGCTCGAAGGGCTCTCGCGCCGTGCGGGTCGCCCCGGTCACCCCGTCGTGACCGCCGCGGGGGTCGTCGTGGGGGAGGTCACCTCCGGCGCCCCGTCACCGACGCTCGGCCACCCCGTCGCGATGGCGTACGTCTCCCCCGAGGTCGCCGAGCCCGGTACCGAGCTCGGTGTCGACGTCCGCGGGCGGGTCGAGCCCGTGCGCGTGGTGGCGCTGCCGTTCTACCGTCGTCCCCAGGGCTGACCCGGAGGGCCACGCCCTCGGTCCGTCATCGATCCGTCCCGCCGGTCAGCCGGCTCGTCCCAGGAGCACCCATGAGCATCCCCACCGACCTGCAGTACACCGCCGAGCACGAGTGGGTCCGGGCCGGCGACCCGGCGACGATCGGCGTGACGTCCGTGGCGACGAGCGCCCTGGGCGACATCGTCTTCCTCGAGCTGCCCGAGGTGGGGTCGACCATCACCGCCGGTGCGGTCTGCGGGGAGATCGAGTCCACCAAGTCGGTCTCGGAGCTGTTCGCCCCCGTCACCGGGACGGTCGTCGCGATCAACGACGCCGCCGTGGCGGACCCGGCCCTCGTGAACTCCGACCCGTACGGGGCCGGCTGGCTGATCCAGGTCGCGGTGGACTCCGCCGAGGGCCTCCTCGATGCGGCCCAGTACTCGGCACTTGCCGGCTAGTCCACCATGTGGACAGCTGGCGGCGAGAGGAGCTTCTCGTCACGTGACCCGGTTTCACGCCTCTGACCTGGGATGACGCATCCATACGCACGGGCGTCCGGTGTGCCGACGGCGGTCAAGGGACCGCAGGACGAAAGATCGGGTGAAAACCGCGTCATAGCCGCGTGGCTGCTCGCTCTCTCCAGGTGTACCCGATGACGGTGTCCCCCCGGCACCGCTGAACCTGGAGGCTCCCATGGCTGTCGAGACGATCGACCTTCGGATGGTCCCGTCGCAGCGCAGCTCGCTGACCCGGCGTGAGCGCGTGATCCTGTCCAACCTGGACGAGGAGACCACGCTCGAGGAGATCGCGACGCGCTTGTTCGTCACCCGCAACACCGTCAAGTCCCAGGTGCGCAGCGTCTACCGCAAGCTCGGCGTCTCGACCCGCGCCGACGCCGTGGCCCGCGCGCACCAGTACGGCTTGCGCTGAGCCCTTCCGCTCCGGCGGGGGAGGTCCCGACGCAGCGACCGTCCATGCCCCGGTACCGCCTGTCGGTGCCGGGGCGTGCCATGTCCGCGGCCTCGACGCTCGGCCCGCCGCCCGCGGTGCGGGAGACTGTCCGGATGACCAGCTCGCCCGTCCTCGTGGTGGCGGCCGCGATCGTCGACGACCTCGACCGGCCACGACGGCTGCTCGCCGCGCGGCGTGCCCGACCCGAGCACCTCGCCGGCCGCTGGGAGTTCCCCGGCGGGAAGGTCGACCCGGGCGAGTCCCCGCAGGACGCCGTGCACCGGGAGGTCCGCGAGGAGCTCGGCGTCACGGTCGCCCTCGGCGGTGAGCTCCTGGCCCCGACCCCCGCCGGCTGGCCGATCACCGACCGCCACGTCCTTCGCCTGTGGTGCGCCGTCCTCGTGACGGGTGAGCCGGCTCCGCTCGTCGAGCACGACGCCCTGCGCTGGCTCGACCGCGAGGACTGGCACAGCGTCGACTGGCTGGACGGGGACCTGCCGATCGTCCACGCCCTCGCCCGGTACGCCGACCTGGCCGCCGACCGCAGCTGAGCGACCCCGGCCGGCCCTACGGCGCCAGCGTGCCGCCGAAGACCTGCCAGGCCAGCAGCGACTTCGCGACGAGGCTGAGGGTGATGTACGTCCGCTCCCCGACGAGGTAGTCGCGGAAACGGCCGACCTGCTTGTACTGCGCCCACTGGACGAGGGCGAAGATGTTGAAGAAGACGAAGAGCGAGACGATGATCCCGTAGACGAACGCCGGCGGCTCGGCGCCGCTGGTGGAGCCGGGTGCGATGACGTAGATCAGCACGGCGAGCCACGGGACGATGCCCGCGAGGCAGCCGAAGACGAACGGCAGCCAGCCGCCGTCGCCCGGCTGGTGGTACTTCTCCTGGCCGGCCGGAACAGCCACTCGTTCTGCGTACCCGCCGCCGGTGAGGAGCGCGCACACCTGGTCGCCCGGCCGCCAGCGGGTCACCTGCGAGCCCACTTTCTCGATGGTTCCGGCGCACTCCAGGCCTAGCACCTCCGACGCGCCCGGCGGTGGGGGATAGGCACCGCGCCGCTGCATCAGGTCTGCTCGGTTGACAGCTGAAGCCGTGATGGCGATCAGCACCTCGTCCGGAGCCGGCTCGGGATCCGGCAGGTGACGGACCTCCAGCACATCCGGTCCACCGGCTCCCTTGCACATCACGGCTCGCACAAGCGCAGGCTAGCCGGGTCGAGAGTGACCGGTGGTACGGCTCCCTGCGGCAGCTCAGCCGGGGGGTGCGTCGGCGGCGTGCTCGCCGGCGAGCCGGCTGGCGGTGGCGACGCAGGCGGCGATGTCTGCCGGAGCTCCGCCGCGCAGACCGGCGGCGTACCCAACCA
>JBBRGX010000082.1:0-11882 GCA_038223605.1 Actinomycetales bacterium
TCATGATGAGGCACGCCCTCAGGACGTCAGCAGCGATGAAGGGCAGTGGCGCAATTGGTAGCGCACCGGTCTCCAAAACCGGCGGTTGTGGGTTCGAGTCCCGCCTGCCCTGCGTGGACAGGTCGTGCGGCGGTCCCCGCCGGGACGGCGGTCGCGGCGGGTCCGCGGTGCGGTCCGTCGGCAGATGACGGGCAGCATCCGGTCAGCATGGCGGCCAACAGACGACGATTGTGGGGATGAACCGTGAGCGAGAGCGCATCGGCCGAGGGCACTGAGGGCATCGCCCGCAAGGCTCCTCGGCCCGTCAAGGGCGCGGCCCGGCTCGGGCTCGTCGCGCGGATCGCGCGGTTCATCCGGCAGATCATCGCCGAGCTGAAGAAGGTCGTGCGGCCCACCCGCGAGGAGCTCCTGCGCTACAGCGCGGTGGTGATCGTGTTCGTGCTGGTCGTCATGACGTTCGTCCTGCTCGTCGACCTCGGCGCCGGCTCGCTCGTGGGCTGGGTGTTCGGCGGCTAGCGCCGGTCAGGCCAGCTCGATCCAGGCAGTCGCAGCAGGACAGCGCAGCACCCAGCAGCACAGACAGCAGAAAGCAGGTCACCCCGTGTCCCAGGAGTCGCAGGAGCCGCAGATCGACCTCGTCGACGACGAGGCCGTCGTCGCGCCCGAGCTCGAGGCGTCTGTGCTCGAGGAGACCGCTGACGACGAGCAGCCCGCGCCGGACGAGGCCGCCGAGCCCGTCGCCGCCGACGAGGCCGCCGAGCCGGCGGTGGTCGAGCCCGCCGAGGACGAGCCGGCCGAGGACGAGCCGGCCGAGGAGGACGACCCCATCGCGGCCTTCAAGGCCGAGCTTCGCCGCCTGCCGGGCGAGTGGTACGTCATCCACTCCTACGCAGGCTACGAGAACCGGGTGAAGACCAACCTCGAGTACCGCATCCAGTCCCTCAACATGGAGGACTACATCTTCCAGGCCGAGGTGCCCATGGAAGAGGTCGTCGAGATCAAGAACGCGCAGCGCAAGGTCGTGCGCAAGGTGCGCATCCCCGGCTACGTGCTGGTCCGCATGGACCTCACCGACGAGTCGTGGGGCGCCGTGCGTCACACGCCTGGCGTCACGGGCTTCGTCGGCCACACCCACCAGCCGGTGCCCCTCACGCTCGACGAGGTCTTCTCGATGCTCGCCTCGACGCTCGCCCCCGCGCCGGACAAGGCCGGCGGCAAGGCGACCGGGCCCGCCATCAAGGTGGACTTCACGATCGGCGAGTCGGTCACCGTCACCGACGGGCCCTTCGACACGCTTCCGGCATCGATCTCCGAGATCAACGCCGAGTCGCAGAAGCTCAAGGTGCTCGTCTCCATCTTCGGCCGGGAGACCCCGGTCGAGCTGTCGTTCAACCAGGTCGCCAAGATCTGACCGGACTCAGCACTGCAACCGGGTCATCGCCCACGGCGTCGGTCCACGAACAAGAACGGAAGGCACATGCCCCCGAAGAAGAAGATCACCGGCCTGATCAAGCTCCAGATCAAGGCCGGGGCAGCCACCCCGGCACCGCCGATCGGACCCGCGCTGGGTCAGCACGGCGTGAACATCATGGAGTTCTGCAAGGCCTACAACGCGGCCACCGAGGCTCAGCGTGGCGACGTCATCCCGGTCGAGATCACGGTCTACGAGGACCGCTCGTTCACCTTCGTCACGAAGACCCCGCCCGCCGCCGAGATGATCAAGAAGGCTGCCGGCGTGGCCAAGGGCTCGCCGACGCCCCACACGGTCAAGGTCGCGACGCTGTCAGCCGAGCAGGTCCGCGAGATCGCCACCGTCAAGATGGTCGACCTCAACGCCAACGACATCGACGCAGCAGCGAAGATCATCGCCGGAACGGCCCGTTCGATGGGTATCACCGTCAAGGGCTGAGCTTCACCCGTCCAGCACGTGTGGCAGGGCCCGCTGAGGCCCGACGACCACGACTTCCCACAAGGAGAAGACCGCATGGCACAGCACAGCAAGGCGTACCGCGCCGCAGCCGAGACGATCGACAAGGACCGCATCTACGCCCCCCTCGAGGCCATCCGCCTCGCGCAGAAGACCTCGCCCACCAAGTACGACGCCACCGTCGAGGTCGCGTTCCGCCTCGGTGTCGACCCCCGCAAGGCCGACCAGATGGTGCGCGGCACCGTCCTGCTCCCGCACGGCACCGGCAAGACCGCCAGGGTCCTGGTCTTCGCCACGGGCGAGCGCGCAGCACAGGCCATCGCGGCCGGAGCCGACGAGGTCGGTGGCGACGAACTGATCGAGAAGGTCGCCGCCGGCTACACCGACTTCGACGCCGCCGTGGCGACCCCCGACCTCATGGGCAAGGTCGGGCGCCTGGGCAAGGTCCTCGGCCCGCGCGGTCTGATGCCGAACCCGAAGACGGGCACCGTGACGATGGACGTCGCCAAGGCCGTCACCGACATCAAGGGCGGGAAGATCGAGTTCCGCGTCGACAAGCACGGGAACCTGCACTTCATCATCGGCAAGGTCTCGTTCAGCGACACCGCGCTCGTGGAGAACTACGCGTCGGCGCTCGACGAGATCCTTCGTCTGAAGCCGGCCTCCTCCAAGGGTCGCTACATCGCCAAGGCCTTCGTCTCCACGACGATGGGCCCGAGCATCCCGCTCGACCAGAACAGGACCCGCAACCTGCTGGTCGAGGACGACGAGGCCTGATCGAGGCACCGCGCGGCCGCAGCACAGCAGCCGACGAAGGCCCGGACCCCACGGTCCGGGCCTTCGTGCGTCCCGCCCCGATCCCGGTGAGAGCTCGGCGTCCCGTCGTGTCACAAACGGCCGCCACGACGCTCTGTGTCGGTGAGGGCAACGACCCTCGCCGTCGGGCGGCACGCGGGGCGCAGGGGGCTCCGCGTGCACGACCTCGACGCACAGGAGAGCGGAGGAGCCGTGGACGGTGCTGTTGTCGACCGGGCTGGCCCCGGCCTAGTCTCGACACCTCCGGCCCGGAAGGTGCTCGACCCCATGTGCACGCCCTCAGGACCAGCGACCGATGCGCCTGGAGCGACCCCGACCAACCTCGGGGAGCGGGCGGCTCTGGCCCTGCGCGCCCACCTCGACGGGCAGAGCGAGCCGCTGGCCGAGCTGGTCCGTGAGGCGACGCCGATGCTCTGGCACGTGGCCCGATCCCAAGGGGCGAGCCGCGAGGACGCCGAGGACGTCGTCCAGGGCGTCTGGCTCGCCTTCGTCCGCAACGCCGAGGCGATCCGCGACCCCGCCGCTCTGCTGGGCTGGCTCGTCGTGAGCGCCCGCCGCTCGGCCTGGCAGGTCGTCGGCCGTCGGCGCGAGGAGCATCGTCGTTCGCAGCCGCTGCCCGACGAAGGCACGGCCGCCGAGGCGATCGGCACCCCTGACCCGGCACCGGACGTGCGCGTCCTCGAGGCGGAGCGCGACCGGGTCCTGTGGGGCCGTTTCGCCGAGCTCACCGACAAGTGCCGCCAGATCCTCACCATGGTCGCGATGGCCGACCGACCTGACTACCGCGCGATCGCCGCGCTCACGGGGATCCCCGTCACCTCCGTCGGGGTGACCAGGGGCCGCTGCCTCGCCAAGCTCCGACGGTTGCTCGACGACGACGAGAGATGGGCTGACGCATGACCAACGACGGCACAGCAGACGCAACGACGGGCGGCGCGGACCCGCGCGCCGACGAGCCGATGGACTCCGCCGACGTCGCCCTGCTCGACGATCTCGTCCGGCTGCTCGCCGCCGTCGACCCCGTGCCGGACGGCCTCGTCGAGCGCTCGCTCTTCGCGCTCACCCTCGAGGGGCTCAACGCCGAGATCATGTCGCTGCACCGTGAGGAGCCGGCGTTCGCCGTCCGCGGCGAGCCGACGCGCGTCGAGGTGCGGACCATCACCTTCAGCTCCGACCCCGTCACCGTGATGGTCAGCCTCTCCGAGGGACCGACCGGTGTGCGGATCGACGGTTGGACGGCCCCGGCCGAGCGCTACGTCATCCAGGTCTACGGCCCCGACGGGTTCACCAGCACGGAGTCCGATGACGACGGCTGCTTCGTGTTCCCCGACGTCCAGCCCGGACCGGCCAGCCTGGTGCTGCGCCGGGCCGCCGGCGGCCCTGTGGTGAGCACGCCGGTCATCGGTCTGTAGCGGGGGAGCCTGCCCTGTCGCGGGACTGCACCCCGGCGGTCCCGTAGCCCTACCGTCAAGAAGGAGGAGCGCCGATGGTGGACGAACCGCTCTCGTCGAAGCCTGCGTCGGAGCCCGCCGAGGCCCCGCCCGTCCTGGCGAGCCGGGTGACCGTCCTCGATCCGAGCACGGTGATCCGTCGGGCCGGAGCTCGCGCACCGCAGTCGACGCTCTACCTGTCCGACACCCTCCTGGTCGCCGACTCCACCGAGCTCGGCGGGAGCGTGCTCGAGGCCCTGGCCGTCGCAGCACGCGAGCGGGGCTGGGCGGTCGCCGTCGACCCGCGGGACGTCGCGCACCGGGCACTCATCGCCCAGGCCGACCTGCCCCGGGAGGTCCGCGACGACCTGACGGCGACAGCCGGCTTCACCGTCGGGATCGTCCCGGCCCCCGGTCAGGTGACCAGGCCGCCGGACTCGTGGGAGCTGCACGAGCGCGTGGCGGACCAGGGATTCGCCTCGACGATCTCCCTCGACCACGTCCTCCTGGCGAACCCGGGGATCGGAGGCACGCCGTACACCCAACCGCTGCCGTACACGCAGCCGCTGCCGTACACCCAGCCTTTGCCGTACACGCAGCCGCTCCCGTACACCCAGCCCTTGCCGTACACGCAGCCCCTGCCCTTCGGCGGGATGCCCGAGTACGCGGTGGCAGGTTCCGGCGGCCGCTCGCCCGTCGCCTGGGTCGGTCCGGCACCCGTGCGCCGTCACGGGCGCGGCAAGGAGCCGGCCCGCACCGAGTCCGGGCTCTCTCGACCCGTCGTCGCCGTCCTCGACACCGGGACCGGGGCGCACCCGTGGTTGAGCGACGAGGTCGTCGTGCGCGACCCGATGGTGCTGGGCGTCCCGGTCGGATCCTTCCCGGCAGCCCGCCCGGCGACCGACGACAGCGAGGTCGGCGGGATGGGCGGCCGACCGCTGACCGGCGGCCCGGATGCCGCTGCGGGTCACGGCACGTTCATCGCGGGAATCGTGCACCAACGGTGCCCGGACGCGGTGATCCTCTCGTGCCGGCTCTACGGTGGCCAGGGTGCGATCGGCGAGTCCGAGCTCCTCGGCAGCCTGCGCCGCCTCCTGCTCTTCCATGTCCTCGGGCTGCACGGGCGCCGCGGGTACGTCCCGGTGGACGTGCTCGCGCTCGCGCTCGGCTACTACCACGAGCGTCCGGAGGACGTGGACTTCGACGGACCTCTCGGCCGGGTGCTCGGCGCTCTGCGGCGTTACGGGGTGACGGTCGTCGTCTCCGCCGGGAACGACGGCACGACGCGTCCGATGTTCCCCGCCGCCTTCGCGCCGCGGCTCTCCTCCTGGGACCCGCCGACGCCGGTCGACCCCTCCGCGCTGCACCCGGATGCGCCTCCGGTGCTCAGCGTCGGCGCACTCAACCCCGATGGCTCCACCGCCCTCTTCAGCAACGACGGGCCGTGGGTGACCTGCCTGCGTCCGGGTGCGGCGCTCGTCAGCACGATGCCGGTGACCATGAACGGGTCGATGACCCCGAGCCGCGAGCTCGCCGGTCGGCATCAGGGTGAGGTCCGGCGCACGGTCGACCCTGACGCGTTCGGCGGCGGCTTCGGGATCTGGAGCGGGACCTCGTTCAGTGGTCCGCTGCTCGCGGGTGACCTTGCCGCTGCGTTGCTCGAGCTGAGGGAGGCTGCGGCCGAGCCGGAGCCGGAGCACGCCCAGGGTGCGGTCGAGGAACGCTGCCGCCAGGCGTGGTGGGCGATCACCGCGACGACGGGGCTGCCGACTCCCGCGTGACGGTCGACGGCGTGGGACCAGCACGGACGGCAGGTCCGCAGGGATCGGGTGCCGTGGCCCCGCTGTGGCTCGCCGATGCCCGCAGAGCGTTGGCTGCCGGGCTGGAGGGCAATGCCGGCGGTCATCCACGACGGGCGTCGGTCCAGTTCCGCGCGGCGCTCGCCCACCTCGCCGCCGGCGGGACGAGCGCGGCCGGCGGCGGCCCCGTCGCGGCCGAGTGCGCGCGGATCCGTGCCCGCTCGCAGCTCGGGCTCGTGATGAGCGACTTCGAGCTGCGAGCGGACGTGGGAGCGAGCCTGGCGACCCTCGACGACGCCGAGCACCACGCCGTGCTCGCGGGGGCGTCGGCCACCCGGGTCGCGGTGCTCGGGCAGCGGGGCCTGCTGTGGCAGCGTGCCGGCGATCTCGGTCGTGCCCTGCAGGAGCACGATCGTGCCGCGGCGGCCCTGGCCGACGCCGAACCGGTCGATGCCTGCTGCATCCTTCTCAACCGCGGAACCCTGCACCTCGAGCTCGGTCACGTCGCCGAGGCCCGCAGCGACCTCACCGCATGTGCTGATCGGGCCGTGGCGATCGGCAACGAGCGGCTGGCGTTCAAGGCCAGCCACAACCTCGGATACGTCGAGTTCCTTGCGGGCGACCTGCCCCGCGCCCTCGCGGTGATGGCGGAGGCGGCGAAGAGCGCAGGTGCCGTCTCGCCCGCCGTCGCCCTCCTCGACCGGGCACAGGTCCTCCTCGAGGCGGGGCTGGTGACCGAGGCCGACGCGACGCTGGGGCGCGCGGCGAGGCTCTTCGCCGAGCAACGCCTCACGCTCGACCTCGCCCAGGTCGAGCTGGCGCGCGGGCAGTGCGCCCTGCTGCTCAAGAGACCGGTCGACGCGCTCGCCCAGGCGCAGTCGGCTCGCCGTCGGCTGGCCCGTAGGGCGAACGCACCCTGGCTCGCCAGGGCGGACCTCCTGGTGCTGCGGGCTCAGCTCGACCTGCTCCTCGACGCGGAGCCGACCGACGGCCGGAGGCTGTCCCTGGTCGCGGCGCGCGCCCTGGCGTTCGCCGAGGCGAGTGCCGCCGCGGGAGGCGACCGGGATCTCGTTCGCGGAGCGCGCCTGATCAGGGCTGCCGCGCTCGCGGCGACGGGCCGGCACGAGCTCGGCGCGGCTGCCCTCGTCGACGCCGGTCGGCTGACCGGGCGCGAGCCCCTCGCGCTCGCCCTCGCGCACCGTGGGGTGGCGGCTCGCCTCGACTTCGGAGCGGGGCGACGGACGCACGGACGGCGTCACGTCGTCGCCGGTCAGGCACTTCTCGCCGAGCACCGGCGCCAGCTCGGCTCGGTCGAGGCGGTGACGGCGGCCGCGGTGCACGGCCAGCGACTGATGGAGACCGAGCTCATCGCCGCGCTGCGGGCTGACGACCCGGCATGGGTCCTCGAGGCCGTCGAGCGCGGGCGCGCGACCTTCGCCGGGGCGGCCCGGGTGCGCCCGCCGGACGACCCTGAGCTCGCCGGGATGCTCGCTGAGCTCCGCCGCGCCGTCGAGCGCGAGCGGCTGCTCCCGCTCGACCAGGGCTCGACCCTCGACCGCGCGACCATCCTCAAGGACGCCGCCCAGCTGCGTTCGGCCGCCCGTGAGCGGGCCTGGCAGGTCGGCGGGGGACAGGCCCCGCCCTCCGCGGTGCGGGCCCCTGACGTCCTCGCCGCGCTCCGCGCGAGCACGGGTGCCCCCTGCGTCGCCGACTACCTGGTGTTCCGCGGCGCTGTCCATGTGGTCGTCGTCGACCGCACCGGCGCGCGCCTGCTGCGCCTGGCTGCCGCTGACGAGGTCGAGGCCGCGGCGCGCAGGGTCGACGTCGACCTGCACGCCCTCTCCGGTGCGATGCTGCCGCAGGCGATCCGTACGGCCGTGCGCTCCTCGCTCGACCGGGGACTGGCGTGGCTGGACGAGCGGCTGCTGGCACCGCTCGGCGCGGAGGCCGGCCTGCACATCGTCACCGGGGGTGTGCTGACGACCCTGCCGTGGTCGCTCCTCCCGTCGCGGATCGGCCGTCCGACGAGCGTCGGCGCACGCCTCGTGCTCGACCAGGGGCGTCCGCACCGACCAGGCGTGGCGGTGGTCGCGGGACCGGGACTGCGGCATGCCGAGTCGGAGGTCGCCGCCGTCGCCGAGGCGTGGGGCGGCGCCAGGGTCCTCGTCGGCGCCGATGCCTCCTGCTCCGCGACAGCCGAGGCGATCCGGTCCGCGGGGGTCGTGCACCTGGCGACGCACGGCCACCACGAGGCTGACAACCCGATGTTCTCCTGGCTGCGCCTCGCCGACGGCCCGCTCTTCGCCCACGAGCTCGAGGGGTCCGACCTGCGCGGCTCCCTCGTCGTGCTGTCCGCCTGCGAGCTCGGTCGGGCGACGGTCCGCCCGGGTGGTGAGGTCCTCGGGCTCGCCAGCGCCCTCCTGCGGCTGGGCGCCGACGGTGTGGTCGCCTCCCTCGCCCCGCTCCGTGACGACGTCGCTGCCGTCGTCATGCCCGTCCTGCACTCCCTCGTCGCGGCGGGCGTCGCGCCGGTCGAGGCGCTCGCCGTCGCGTGCTCAGGCCCTGGCGAGCCGGTCCCGCTCGCCTACTTCGCCTCGGCCGTCCCGGCTCTGGTCCCGCCCGCCGGCGGCTGACAGCCGGACGGCGAGGGAGCCGGCGGCGAGGACGGCCGCCGGAGCCGAACCCTGCATCCGGACGAGACCGTAGGGCCCGGCGGCCGGGACGTCGCGTCCGGGTGCGGCGAGATCGGCGCGGGTGCTGCACTCCGGGCAGCGCCCGGTGCCGTCGTGCCCGGTCACCGCGAGCACCCCGCTCACCGAGCCGGGGAAGGTCATCAGGTCCGGGCCGAGGCTCCCGGCGGCCGCGACGACCCGCACGCCGGTGAGCACCGCCGCACGCACCCTGGTCGCGACCCGTCGGCCGAGCCGCCGCCGCCCGAAGGGCAGCACGACGATGTCGGCGCCCTGCGAGACCGCCCAGGCCAGCGCGCGGGCGACGAGCTCGTCGCAGACGGTGCCGTCGGCCCGCAGGACGGGGGCCACGAGCAGCCGGGCGCGAGGTGCGACGCCCCTGACCTGGGCAGCGCCCTGGCCGACGAGGAGGGAGGCGCACCCTGTCCCGTGCGCCGTCGGCTCCCGGAGGCCGAGGCCGGGCACCCCGGCCCACTGCAGGCAGCTCGCGCCGACGAGGTCGGGGTGGCTCAGGTCGACCGGCGCATCGAGGAGAGCGACGGTGATCCCCGACCCGCACGCCTCGTCGGGCCGGTGGTCGAGGACCTCGATGTCCCGGCAGTGCGGCCGGGCCTGCGCGGCGAGCCAGCCGGCGCAGTCGACGAGGGCGTCGCCGGTGGTGCCACGCCCCGACCGCCCGACGGCCGGACCTTCGCTCGTCGACGGGACCCGCAGCGGTGCTGGCACGGACATGGTTCCTCCTGGCGGCGGGCCCGGACCTGGCCCTCACCTACCAGGAGCAGCCCGGTGGCCCGATGTGACATCTGGCGCCGATTTGGTCCCCGGCCCGTCGGCACGTACTCTTGACCCGCCCAAGACCGCAGGTTGTCAGCCGCCCTTCCGGGAGGCAGACCGAAGTCCCGCTCGAGCGGGGGCCGGCGCAGGTGAGTGACTCCGCAGCACACGGTCAGCCGTGCGCAACCGAGCCCCGCGCCTGCGCGGGGCTCTTTCTCGTTCCGGGACCAGGAACGACAGTGCGGCATCACCACCGGAAGGAGTGCCATGGCGAGGCCGGACAAGGCAGCCGCGGTCGCGGAGCTCACGGATCTGTTCCGTGCGTCGAACGCGGTCGTGCTGACCGAGTACCGCGGGCTCAGCGTCAAGCAGCTGAAGACGCTGCGGACCACGCTGCGCGGTAATGCCACCTACGCCGTGGTGAAGAACACGCTCTCGACGATCGCTGCCCGCGAGGCCGGCGTCGAGGGTCTCGACGAGAACCTCGCCGGGCCGTCAGCTCTTGCCTTCGTCACGGGTGACCCCGTCGCGGTGGCCAAGGGCCTGCGTGACTTCGCCAAGGCCAACCCCCAGCTCGTCGTCAAGGGCGGGGTGCTCGACGGTCGTCTGCTCAGTGCAGCCGACGTCACCAAGCTCGCGGACCTCGAGTCCCGTGAGGTCCTGCTGGCCAAGCTGGCCGGCGCGTTCAAGGCCAAGCTCTACCAGGCGGCCTATCTCTTCACCGCGCCGACGGCCCAGGCCGTGCGCACCATCGACGCTCTTCGCGAGAAGAAGGCGTCTCAGGAGCAGGCGGCCTGAGGCCGTCCACCATCACACCCACCTGCTCCACCGGGCAGGATCGACCAGGAAGGACCCGCCACCATGGCGAAGCTCACCACCGTCGAGCTCATCGAGGCTTTCAAGGAGCTCACGCTCATCGAGCTCTCTGAGTTCGTGAAGGCATTCGAGGAGACGTTCGAGGTCACCGCTGCAGCGCCGGCCGCCGCCGCCGCCGCTCCGGCCGCCGCCGCTGCTGTCGAGGAGGTCGAGGAGCAGACGGAGTTCGACGTCGTGCTCGAGGCCGCCGGCGAGAAGAAGATCCAGGTCATCAAGGAGGTGCGCGCGCTGACGAGCCTGGGCCTCAAGGAGGCCAAGGACCTCGTCGACGAGGCACCCAAGGCCGTCCTGGAGGGCGTCACCAAGGAGGCCGCAGAGAAGGCCAAGGCTGCCCTCGAGGGCGCCGGCGCCACCGTCACCGTCAAGTGACTTCCTGCTGAACCCGGTCCGCGAGGCCTGCACCCTCTGAGGGTGCGGGCCTCGCGGCCGTTCAGCTCGTGGTGGCCACCGGTCCGTCGACCTCAGGCACCACGGTCACCCCTGCTTTCCGTCCGCCGCCACGCGGGTGCTCGCACCGGACCCGGTGCGCCCCCCGGGCGCGGTTGGACACTCATGATGCGGGCGGGTATGCTAGCGCTTTGCGCTGGCTTGTGCCTGCATCCCTCACCTCGTTCATCGGCCCCGAGCTGTGCCCGGTCGCCGATCCATCGCTGTGGGAAAGGTGCGGGCCGTCTACCCGCGCAGTGCACTCGAACCGCTGGGAAGGACCCGTCTTGGCTGCCTCGCGCACCCCTTCTGCTCCGAACGCTGACGCTATCGCGAACCGCACCGCATCGCGCCGTATCTCTTTTGCCAAGATCCACGAGCCTCTCGAGGTCCCGGACCTGCTCGGTCTGCAGACCGAGAACTTCGACTGGCTGCTCGGTAACTCCGCATGGCAGTCCCGCGTCGAGGCCGCACTGGCCATCGGGCGGACGGACGTCCCCGAGACCTCCGGTCTTGAGGAGATCTTCGAGGAGATCTCACCGATCGAGGACTTCGGCGGGACGATGTCCCTCTCGTTCCGTGACCACCGCTTCGAGCCGTCGAAGTACACGGCGGAGGAGTGCAAGGAGAAGGACTTCACCTTCGCCGCACCGCTCTTCGTCACGGCGGAGTTCGTCAACTACACGACCGGCGAGATCAAGAGCCAGACGGTCTTCATGGGTGAGTTCCCGCTGATGACCGAGCGCGGAACCTTCATCATCAACGGCACCGAGCGCGTCGTCGTCTCGCAGCTCGTCCGCTCGCCGGGCGTCTACTTCGAGCGCACCGCCGACAAGACGTCCGACAAGGACATCTTCACCGCCAAGATCATCCCGAGCCGTGGCGCATGGCTCGAGTTCGAGATCGACAAGCGTGACGCCGTCGGCGTGCGCGTCGACCGCAAGCGCAAGCAGTCGGTCACCGTCTTCCTCAAGGCCCTTGGCCTGACCGAGTCGGAGATCCGCGAGGAGTTCGCGCAGTTCCCGGCCGTGCTGGAGACGATGGAGAAGGACCACGTCAACACCCAGGACGAGGCCCTGCTCGACATCTACCGCAAGATCCGCCCGGGCGAGCCGCCCACGGTCGAGGCCGGTCGCGCGCTGCT
>JBBRGX010000083.1:0-11322 GCA_038223605.1 Actinomycetales bacterium
GACGGGTGCCAGCTCGCTGGCCGGACCTGTGTCGTCGAGGGCCGGCACACCGACCACCCCGGCGGAACCAGGAGCGCCGGCCGGGCGGAACCGATCGAGAATGCTGAGCAACGTCATCAGACGCCTCCGCTCCTCATCCTATGGACGGCGAGCGTGCAGGGTGGGGCCATTGGCCACGGTCGCGCGATGACTCGCCTACCGCGGGACGGCCCGCGGGTGTGGATGGACGCTCGCCCGGTCCTGGAACGCGTCGAGCGCGGCCCACGAGGACGGGACGGCTGGGCGGTGGCGCTCGAACGACGAGCGACCCGGCCCCCGCAGGGCCGGGCCGCACGTCACCGATCTCAGACGGTCTCGGACACCGCAGCCTCAGGGACAGGCTTCGCGCCGATCTTGGCGAGCGCCCCACCGCCGGCCTCGGAGAGCCAGCCGAGCGACGCCCCCAGCACGAGGGCGATCGCCGTGCCCTTCCAGTCGTTTCCCGAGCCGAAGTAGCAGGACGCGCCCGCGAATGCACCGGGGATGAAGGACAGCACCGACACCTTGGCCTGGGCGACCATCATGAAGGCGCCGATCCCGACCGCGATGCCGAGGCCGGCCGTGACGCCGAGCACCCCGGCGAACCAGACGATGAGCGCTGCCCACACCACACCCGAGAGCAAGGCCGGAACAGCCTTCAGGTAGCCGGTGCGCTTGCCGCCCGCTGCGTAGAACACGGCCCACGCGACGAACCCGACCCAGGTGATGAGGCCGAGGTCACCGCTGAACTGGCCCCACAGGCCGGCCAGGATGCCGACAGAGATGCCGATGGCGATCAGAGGATCCACGTTGATTCTCCTTGTCAGGGGGTCGATCAGAGGGTGAGGGACTTGAACCGCTGGGCTTGGGCCTTGATCGCGAGCTCGGTGGGCAGGCGCTCCATCGAGGAGGCGCCGTAGAACCCGACGATCCCCTCGGTGTGGTCGAGGATGTACTGGGCGTCGTCCGGCTCGGCGATGGGGCCGCCGTGACACAGCACGAGGATGTCCGGGTTCACACGCTTGGCCGCGTCGTGCAGCTCCTGGACCTTGACGGCCGCCTCCTCGAGCGTGATCGCCGTCTGCGCGCCGATGGTTCCGCTCGTGGTCAGGCCCATGTGAGGGACCAGGACGTCGGCCCCGGCCTTGGCCATCGCCGTGGCCTGGTCCGTGTCGAAGGCGTACGGCGTCGTGAGCAGGTCACGCTCGTGCGCGAGCGCGATCATGTCGATCTCGAGGCCGAAGCTCATGCCCGTCTCCTCGAGGTTCGCCCGGAACACCCCGTCGATCAGGCCGACCGTCGGGAAGTTCTGCACGCCGGCGAACCCGGCACGCTTGAGCTCGTCAAGGAAGGGGCCCATCAGCCGGAACGGGTCCGTGCCATTGACGCCCGCGATGACCGGGGTGTCCTTGACCACCGGGAGCACCTCGTTTCCCATCTCCATGACGATCGCGTTCGCGTCGCCGTAGGCCATCAGCCCGGCGAGCGAGCCACGACCCGCCATCCGGTACCGGCCCGAGGTGTAGATGATGATCAGGTCGATCCCGCCTGCCTCCGCCGACTTGGCGGAGAGGCCGGTCCCCGCTCCACCGCCGACGATCGGCCTGCCGGCCGCGACCGTCTCACGCAGTCGGGCGAGTGCTGTTGACCTGTCCATGGTCACTCCTTCTCTGTGGTGGTCGTACCGGTGATGAGTGCGTGGAGGGCGTTCGCCGCGGCCAGGCCGAAGCCCGGGTCGTTGATCCGGCAGTCGAGGTCCGTCACGGGGACGTCGGTGCCATCGAGACCCAGGTGGATCGCGGCGAAGAGCGCCGTATCGGCGGCGACGTCCTCGAAGGGCCCGCCCGCGACATCGATGCCGGAGACACCCTGGAGGGGCAGGAAGACCGCGACGGGACCGGTGGCCGCGGCGAGCTTTCTCGCGATGGACGACCCGAGGGTGGCCATCTCGTCCTCGGTCGTCCGCATCAGGGTGACCGTGGGGTTGTGGACGAGGAACCGTCGCCCGGCGAAGGTCGCGGGGATCGACTCCTCCGGCCCGAAGTTGACCATGTCGAGCGCCCCGACGCTGACCACCTGGGGCAGGCCCATCCGGCCGGCCGCCTCGAGCCGGTGCGGCCCGGCGGTGAGCACGCCGCCGACGAGGTCGTCTGCCAGCTCGGTGGTCGTCAGGTCGAGGATCCCCTTGAGGAACCCGGCCTCGGCGAGCGCTTCCATCGCCTTGCCACCCGCGCCGGTGGCGTGGAAGACGAGCACCTCGTATCCGAGCTCGGTCAGCCGAGCCCGCGCCTCGTCCACCGCGGGGGTGGTCAGGCCGAACATGGTGGCGCCGATCAGGGGCTTCTCGTCCTCCGCCGGCGCGTCGGCGGCCGCGGCATAGTGCTTGGCCATCGCTGCGATCGCCGCGACGGCGTTGCCGAAGACGCGGCGGGAGATCGAGTTGATCCCCGAGACGTCCACGACCGAGTACATGAGCGTCACGTCCGTGACGCCGACGTACGGGCTGACATCGCCTGCAGCCATCGTCGAGACGAGCACCTTGGGCGCGCCGACGGGCATCGCCTGCATCGCCTTCGCCGCGACCGAGGATCCGCCCGAGCCGCCGACGGCGAAGAACCCGTGCACCCGGCCCTCGTCGAAGAGCCGCTTGACGAGCACCGCCCCGCCACGGGCCATCACTCCCATGCTCGCGCCGCGATCCCGTGCGGTGCGCAGCTGCTCGAGGTCCTCGCCGGCAGCGGCGGCGACCTCGGCGGGAAGGATGTCGGCGATCCCGTGACCGTCGGAGAAGACGCCCGCGTCGATCAGGAGCGTCTCGCAGCCTTCCTCGCGGAGCCGGTCGCGCAACCAGGCGTACTCGTCGCCCTTCGTGTCGAACGTGCCCATCAGGACCACTGTTGCCATCGACGTCAGCCTCTCCCTCGGAGCGCAGTCCCCGATGACTGGCGCGTCCGAGCACCAGCGTGGGCGCGACGCCGGACGCATGCCCACGCCAGTTGGGCACAAGTGGATCGCCGTCCCGCGACGGACGCCGCCTAGCATCGAGACTGCAGCACCCGCACGAGCGAAGGAGCCGATCGTGTCCAGCCGCTCACCCGACTCCCACGTCGAGGCCGCGACGCTCTGCCGCATGCTGGGTGACTGGCCGGACGCCGGACGCACCCTGCCCGACGCGCTGGCCGCAGCGATCGGCGAGCTCATCGAGGCGAGCGTCCTGCGCGACGGCGCGACCCTGCCCTCCCAGCGGGTCCTGGCCGATGCCCTCGGGGTCTCGCGGGTCACGGTGGCGGAGGCGTACGACCTGCTGTGCGCCGAGGACCTGCTCGCAGCCCGGCAGGGCTCGGGCTCCCGGGTGCGCAGCCGGCCCGGGACCGGGTCGCTGGGAGTGAGCAACACGACCGAAGGACGGCTCGCCTCGCACACCGGGCACCAGAACCGCTCGATCGACCTCACGAGCGGTGCACTTCCCGGTCTGCCGATGGTCGCCGAGGCGCTCGCGTGTCTGCGCGAGGAGGACCTGGGTGACCTCGTCGCCGGGGACGGCTACTACCCGGCCGGGCTCCCGGTGCTGCGCGAGGCCATCGCGGCTCGCTACACGCGCGACGGCTGGCCGACCGGCCCCGAGGAGGTCCTGGTGACCGGTGGCGCCCAGCAGGCCGTGTGGCTCATCGCACACACCTTCGTCTCCTCCGGAGACGAGGTGGTCGTCGAGGAACCGACCTACCGCGGCTCGCTCGAGGCCTTCCGGTCCTGCGGTGCGCGACTCCTCGCGGTACCGATGGGGCCGACGGGACTCGACGTCGCGCACCTGGCCCGGCTCCTGGGGAGCCGACGCCCCCGCCTGCTGTACGTCCAGCCGACCGGGCACAACCCGACGGGCGTCAGCCTGCCGCAGGCCGACCGGCTCCACCTCGCTGAGCTGGTGCGCCGGCACGACGTCCTCACGGTCGAGGACTCGTGCACAGCCGACGTCCTGCTCGACCGGGGGCCGCACCGGCCACCATGGGGATCTCTCCTCCCGGACGGCCCCGTGCTCACGGTCGGAACCGCATCCAAGCTCCTCTGGGGCGGCCTGCGCATCGGATGGATCCGCGGCTCACGCAGCGCGATCGCGCGACTCACCGAGGCCCGCAAGGCGGTCGACATCGCCGGACCGGTGCTGGACCAGCTCGTCACCGCTCGGCTGCTGGCGCGCGCGGACGAGGCCCTGGAGCTTCGGCACGCCCAGCTCACCCAGGCGCTCGAGCAGGCGGGGCGTGTCCTGGCGGAGGTGCACCCGGACTGGACCTGGACCCCGCCGAGCGGCGGGACGGGCCTGTGGGTCGACACCGGGACCGATGCCGTCGCCCTCGCCGAGCGGGGTCTGCGCGCCGGGGTCAGGGTGGTGGCCGGGCCGACGTCCTCGGTGGCCGGTGGCTTCGGCACGCATCTGCGCCTGCCCTACTGGCACCCGGCCGACCAGTTCCGCGAGGGGCTGCTCCGGCTGAGGTAGGCGGATCGCGATCACGTGCAGCCGCCCCGGGTGGGCGACGCGCCGGTCAGGTCGAGGGGACGGCCGGGCGGGCGCTGTGGCGTCCGTCGACCAGGACCACCGCACCGAGCACGGCGACCCCCAGCGCGACCGACGCCGCGACATCCGTGACGAAGTGGTAGCCGAGGTAGAGCCGGCTCAGGGCGACCGACCCGACGCCGACCACCGCGAGCGCGCCCCAGAGCAGCATCACCAGCCCCGTCGGGCGCCGCGTCCAGGCGAGATAGCCGAGGACGAGGAACAGCGTCGCAGCCCCGGCGGTGTGGCCGGAGGGGAACGAGTACGTGGACTCGAGGCCAGGGATCAGCTGGCTGTCGACCGCCGGCCGCGGCCGCGCGACGACGAGCTTGATCACCGATGCGACGATCGTCGAGGTGACCATCGCACCGAGCAGCAGGACGACCGGGCGCCACTGCCGGCGCCACCGTCCCCAGAGCAGCGCACCGACGGTGACGAGCACGGGAAGGACGACCGGGCCCGAGACGGCGGTGACGACGGTGAGCACCCGGGTCAGGCCCGGGCTGCGCGCAGCGACGAGCCACGTGAGCACGGGGGTGTCGAGCGAGGCGAGGTCGTCGACCTCGCGCACGGCGTCGAGCACCCCGAGGAAGCCGACGATGCCGAGCGCGACGAGGACCCAGCCGACCGCCAGTCTGCGCCGGGCCGACTCCGCACGCAGGCGCGTCACCTCGCGGCGCAGACGGTCGCGCGAGGCACGGAGCAGACCGGGGCGAGCAGGACGAGGCACCGGGAGATGATCCCAGATCCGGCCGCCCTCGTCGCTTCGGGCCCGGCCCTGGCCACGGGCCCGCAGGCCGCGGACACCCGCCCCACCCGGAGCCGGGCATGATGGACCTGTGCGCAGCATCGAGGGTGGGCTCTGATGGGACGGCATGCAGCCGCCCCCACCCCGGACGGCCCGGATGCAGCCGCCCGCGCGCCCGCACCGACCGAGCACCCGCCCCGGCCATGGTGGCGCGAGGCAGTGGTCTTCGCCGTCGCCGGCGCCGTGGCCACCGGGGCTGTGCTCACCTGGGCCGTCGGCGAGTGGTGGGTCGCCGTCATCGGCGCGATCGGGGCGGCAGCCGTCGTCGTGGCGTCGACCTGGGTGGCCCGCTCGGTACCGGCTCCCGAGAAGTGATCGGGAGACCCCCTAAGGTGGACCGGTGAGCGCTCCGACACCGCCGAACGACAAGATCGTCTGGATCGACTGCGAGATGACCGGGCTCGACCTGGTCAAGGACGCACTCGTCGAGATCGCTGTGGTGGTGACGGACTCCGAGCTGAACGTGCTGGACGAGGGCATCGACCTGGTCATCAAGCCCCCGGCCGAGGCGCTCGAGCAGATGGACCCCTTCGTCCACACGATGCACACGACCTCCGGACTGATCACCGAGCTCGACGGCGGGATGACGCTCACCGAGGCGCAGGACGCGGTGCTGGAGTACCTCCGCGCGCGGATCGAGCCGGGCAAGGCACCGCTCGCCGGCAACTCCGTCGGGACCGACAAGTCGTTCCTCGACCGGGACATGCCTGAGCTGGTCGGCCACCTGCACTACCGCGTCATCGACGTCTCCTCGATCAAGGAGCTGGCGCGCCGCTGGTATCCGCGGATCTACTACGCCTCCCCCGACAAGAACGGCGGCCACCGTGCCCTGGCGGACATCCTGGAGAGCATCGACGAGCTGCGCTACTACCGCGCGGCGATGATGGTCCCCCAGCCCGGGCCGGACAGCAAGGAGGCCAAGAAGGTGGCGGCAGGCATCGTGGCGACCTCGGTGAGCCGCACGCCGACCGCCTGACGGCCCGTCCTCGTTCGACACGAGCGAACGCTCCTCGGGGCGGTCCTCCCGGTTGCGCGCACCGCCCGGTAGGTTCTCTGCAACATCGCCGTCGGGCAGGGGTGCAGGGATGGGTGTCACACGTCGCATCGTCTTTCCAGCCATCCGGATCATCCTGTGGGCGGTGATCGCCGTCTCGCTTGCGGCACTCGCATTCCGGGGCGCCGACCTCAAGACGACCGACGACTCGCTGACGCCGACCGGCGGCGTCGTCGAGCCGACCGTCGTCATCGCGACCGGGACGGTCACGAACACGGTCAGCGTTGCCGCCTCCGTCGTGGCGGACCCCGCCGTGACCGTCCGGGCGACGCTCGACGGGACCGTCGAGAAGCTGCTGGCGACGGACGGCCAGACGGTGGAGGCCGAGACGCCCGTCCTGCAGATCCTCAAGAGCGAACCCCGCGAGCCGATCACGACGACCGACGCCACGACAGGTGAGCAGAAGGTCACCCCGCAGCCCCCGAAGCTCACCAGGGTGACGATCAAGGCGCCCGTCGCCGGGACCCTGTCGATGACGACCCTGAAGGACCAGGCCGTCTCCGTCGGCGGGACGATCGCCTCGGTCTCCCCCGGCTCGCTCTCGGTGACGGGAACGCTCACCGCTGCGCAGCAGTACCGGCTCATCGGCGCACCGACCGAGGCGAGCGTCTCCCTGAACGGCGGGCCGGCACCGTTCACCTGCACCGGCCTGCGGATCGGAGCAGCGGCCGTCGACCCCGGGGCAGCACCGCCCGACGGGTCGACGACGACCAGCACCGGCACGGTGACCTGCGCGATCCCCCCGGGTGTCGTCGCGTTCGCTGGTCTCGGCGCGAGCATCGAGATCGTCAACGGTCAGGCCGTCGATGCCGTCGTGGCCCCGGTGACGGCGATCCAGGGCAGCGTGCAGAGCGGGAACGTCTGGGTGCGCCAGCCGGACGGGACCTCCGTCGAGACGCCCGTGACGCTCGGCCTGACCGACGGGGAGAACGTGCAGGTCGTGGCGGGCCTCGCCGCCGGCCAGGAGATCCTGCAGTTCATCCCGGTGCCCGGCGGGGCGAGCGGGGTGGACTGCGCCGACCCCGCTCAGTACGACCCTCGGGTCTGCTCACCATGAGCGCGATGATCGAGCTGACCGAGGTCACCCGCTCGGTCAGGCTCCCCGACGAGCGCGTGCTCGAGATCCTGCGCGGCGTCTCGCTGAGCGTCGACCAGGGCGAGCACGTCGCCGTCGTCGGCCGATCCGGGACGGGCAAGTCCACGCTGCTGAACATCCTCGGACTGCTCGACGCGCCGACCACGGGGCGGTACCTGCTCGAGGGCGAGCCCGTCGACCGGTTGTCCCAGCGTGTGCGGACCGCCCACCGGGGACGTGACTTCGGCTTCGTCTTCCAGCAGTTCCACCTGCTCCCCGGCCGGACGGCGGTCGAGAACGTCGCCGCCCCGCTGCTCTACGCCCGCGGACGCACGTTCTGGAACCGGACCCGGCTCGCCGCCCGGATGCTCGAGCGCGTCGGCCTCGGCGAGCGGCTCGACGCGATGCCGGAGACCCTCTCGGGTGGCGAGCAGCAGCGGGTCGCGATCGCCAGGGCCCTGGTCCGCAGTCCCCGGGTGATCCTCGCTGACGAGCCGACCGGAGCCCTGGACGTGGAGACCGGTGGTGAGGTGATGGACCTGCTCGACGAGATCGCCCAGGAGACCGGCGCCGCACTGGTGACGATCACCCACGACCTCGCGGTCGCGGCCCGCGCCGCGCGCCAGTTCCGTCTCGCCGACGGAGTCCTGGTCCCGGTCGAGATCGACGCCAGGACGGCCGACTGGGTCGGCGACGTGCCGACCAGCGCCGGGCCGCCCCTGGTGGCCGACCGCGGCGCAGCGACCGAGCGCCGCCTGCCGACGGTGGCACCGTGACGGGGCTCGTCGGCGCCGTCGTCGAGGCGTGGGACGAGCTGCGCATCCACCGGCTGCGGGTGCTCCTGGCGCTGATCGGCGTCGCGGTCGCGGTCGCGTCGATCACCGGGGTGACGGCCGCCGTCCAGATGCTCACGCAGTCGTTCCAGGAGCAGAACGACCGGAACAACGGACGCCAGGTCACCCTGCAGATCAACGCCTGGCAGCAGACCCAGGAGACGACCGGCGGTGCAGCGATCGAGGCCGCCTTCGCCTCCACCCTCGACCGGTACGGGATCGACTACTCCAGTCGCATGCTCCAGACCGCCGTCCCGGTCCGGCTGCCCTCGGGGAGGCGTCCGGTCAACATGCAGGCCGTCGACCCGGAGATCTCGATCCTCAACCGGATCACCACGCTCCAGGGGCGCTGGTTCACCGACGACGATGCCCGGTCGTACGCCCCGCAGCTCATCGTGAACGAGGCCTTCCTCGCGACGCTCGGCCTGAGCGACCTGAGCTCGCACCCGACCGTCCAGATCGGCGACGTCACCCCGGTGCGCGCCGAGGTGATCGGGGTGACCGCGTCGAACTGGCCGGGCGAGGACCCGTCCGCCTACGTCCTGTACGACCAGCTGACCCGGTGGTACTCCCCGGACCCGAACATCGGCCAGACCGTCCCGACGCTCGAGGTCTGGGTACCCCAGGACCAGGCCGACGCCCTCAGTGTCCGGATCACCCGTGACGTGCAGGCCGCAGCCCCCGGCTGGCAGGTCGAGGCGTACGACAACCGCCAGATGGGCGGCGGGGCGATCGACGGCGCCGCGAAGTGGATCGGGATCGGGATCGGTGGCTTCGCGCTCCTGCTCGGCGGGCTCGGCCTGGTCAACATCTCGCTGGTCACGGTGCGGTACCGGATCCGCGAGATCGGCATCCGACGCTCCTTCGGGGCGACCTCGGCCCGGATCTTCTTCGGGGTGCTGATGGAGTCGGTCGTGGCCACCGTCGTCGCCGGGGTCGTCGGGGTCGCCCTGGCCGTCGTCGCCATCCGGGCGATCCCCATCGAGACGCTCTTCGGCAGCGGGATCCAGGACATGCCGCCGTTCCCGGTCTCGGCTGCCCTCGTCGGGCTGGCGTCCGCTGCGGCGGTCGGGACCCTCGCCGGGGTGATCCCCGCGACGGTGGCGGTGAGGATCAAGGTCATCGACGCGATCAGGTACTGACCCCATCGGGATGGGGTGGCTAACGGGACTTGAACCCGCGACCCCCTGGACCACAACCAGGTGCTCTACCAACTGAGCTATAGCCACCACGGCCGGCGAACCGAGGCTCGGACCGGCGTGAAGTCTACCGGCTCGGCGGGGGTGCTGCGGACACCGCCCCCGCCGACCCCCTCACCTGGAGGCGCGGGCGATGACGATATCGGCGAACCGCGCGAGCGCACCCTCGTGGAAGCCGAGGAACAGCGAGGGCTCGACCATCTCGAGCTCCATCAGCACCGGGTTGCCGTCGTCGTCCTTGACGAAGTCGACGCGCGCGAACAGGAACCGCTCGGTGCTGACCTCGACGTCCGTCGAGCGCTCGGTCAGGAGGCGCCGGGCAGTGGTGACCACGTTGAGGGCCGCCTCGACATCGGAGGCCGAGGCCTCGATCGGGCTGATCCGCTCCTCCTTGTAGACACCGTCGATCGCGACGTCCGGGCCGTCGAGCATGGCCCCCTTGAGGATCGAGTGGGAGTAGCTCCCCTCGAAGAAGACGTGCGCCTGCTCGCCGACGGTGTCGACGCTGTTCAGGTAGCGCTGGACCATCACGGTGCGGTCGGCCTCGAGCAGCCGCTTCGCGTGCTGGATCGCGAGCCCACGGGAGTTGGCGTCGATCGCGGTGTAGCGGCCGGTGTCCCGCGAGCCGGCCGAGATCGCCGGCTTGATGACGAGGTCGCCGTTCGCCGGGAACCGGGTGTGCAGCGCGCGGGAGGAGAGGTGACGCTCGGGCTCGAGCCAGATGGTCGGCACGACGGCCACACCCGCCTCGTCCAGCTCGCGCAGGTAGTGCTTGTCGGTGTTCCACCGCACGACGGGGAACGGGTTGGCGAGCTTGGTGACCGTCGAGATCTGCTCCGCCCAGGCGAGGAACTCGGTGCGCCGCTGGGCGTAGTCCCAGGTCGAGCGGATGACGACCATGTCGTAGTCGGCCCAGACGACGCTCGGGTCGTCCCAGACCACGGCGTCGGCGCTCGCGCCACGCTCTGCCAGGGCAGCGAGCAGGGGCGTGTCGTCGGAGTCGAGCTCGGGGAGGGCGGCGCAGGTGGCCAGGGCGATTCTCACCTCGTCAGACTAACGGGCCGGTGGGCGGGCCGAGGTGATGCGCAGGGAGCGGGGTCACGGACGGTGCCCGGGCCTGCCGCCTCGGCCGCCCTCCTCAGGCGTAGACGCGCCGCAGCAGGGCGTCGAAGGCGCGGTCGGGAAGGAGCCGGCGAGCCGTCATGATCGTGCGCGCCCCCCGGCCGGCCGGGTAGCGGGTCCGGGGCCGCTCGGCCTCGGCCGCGCGGAGGATGATCCTCGCGACGGTCTCCGGGCGTGCACCGCGGCCAGGGCGGTCGGCTGACTCCATCGCCCGGTGCGCCGAACGGCCGGCGCCCTCGTAGGCCGTGCCGGCTGTGCTCTCGAGCAGGGCGGTGCGGGCGATGGTGTTCCACTCGGTGCGGATCGGGCCCGGCTGCACGAGGACGACGTCGATCCCGAAGGGCTCGACCTCGACCCGCAGGCAGTCGCTGAGGCCCTCCAGGGCGAACTTCGTCGCGTGGTACCAGGAGCCGAGCGGCTCGTACATCACGCCGCCGATCGAGGAGACGTTGATGATCCGGCCCGAGCGCTGCGCCCGCATCGTCGGCAGCACGAGCTGCATCAACCGCGCCGCGCCGAAGACGTTCACCTCGACCTGGCCCCTGGCCACGTCGAGCGGCACGGTCTCCAGAGCTCCGTAGGAGCCGTACCCGGCGTTGTTGACGAGCAGGTCGATGCGCCCCTCGGCCTCGACGACGCGTCGCACGCCGTCCGTCATCGACGC
>JBBRGX010000084.1:0-11316 GCA_038223605.1 Actinomycetales bacterium
GCGCGTCTTGTCGATTGGCACAGTCTTGGGCCGGCAGGCGCGCGCAGGCTCAGGCCCGGGACGCCCTGCCGTTACGGTGAGCCGTGCCCGACATCCGTAAGGTCCTCATCGCCAACCGCGGTGAGATCGCCGTCCGCATCGCCAGGGCCTGCACCGACGCCGGTATCGCCAGCGTCGCCGTGTACGCCGACTCCGACCGCGAGGCCCTGCACGTGCGGCTCGCCGACGAGGCCTTCGCGCTCGGGGGCCAGCGCGCCGCCGACACCTACCTGGCGATCGACAAGCTCCTCGACGCCGCGCAGCGCTCCGGCGCCGACGCCGTCCACCCCGGGTACGGCTTCCTCTCGGAGAACGCCGGCTTCGCCCGGGCCGTGATCGATGCCGGGCTGGTCTGGATCGGTCCGCCTCCCGCGGCGATCGACGCGCTCGGCGACAAGGTGAGCGCCCGCCACATCGCCCAGCGCGCCGGAGCCCCCCTGGCCGCCGGCACCGCCGACCCCGTCTCGGGGGTCCAGGAGATCGAGGCCTTCGTCGCCGAGTTCGGGCTACCCGTGGTGATCAAGGCGGCGTTCGGCGGCGGCGGCCGCGGGATGAAGGTCGTCCGCGAGCAGGACGAGATCGCCGAGATGTACGAGTCGGCCGTGCGCGAGGCCGTAGCGGCCTTCGGGCGTGGCGAGTGCTTCGTCGAGCGGTACCTCGACTCGCCCCGCCACGTGGAGACGCAGTGCCTCGCCGACCAGCACGACGGCGTCGTCGTGGTCTCCACGCGGGACTGCTCGCTTCAGCGCCGGCACCAGAAGCTCGTCGAGGAGGCACCGGCGCCGTTCCTCACCGATGCCCAGGACCGCACGCTGCGCGAGGCATCGATCGCGATCCTTCGTGAGGCCGGCTACGTCGGCGCGGGCACCTGCGAGTTCCTCATCGGCATCGACGGGACGGTGTCTTTCCTCGAGGTCAACACACGACTGCAGGTCGAGCACCCGGTCACCGAGGAGGTCACCGGGATCGACCTCGTGCGCGAGCAGCTGCGGATCGCCGCCGGTGAGCCGCTCGGCTACACCGAGGTCGCCACGCGTGGGCACTCGATCGAGTTCCGGATCAACGGCGAGGACCCGGCCGCCGGCTTCCTGCCGATGCCGGGGACGATCACCCGACTGCGGTTCCCGTCCGGCCCCGGCGTACGCGTCGACAGCGGGGTGATCGAGGGCGACGCCGTCTCCGGTGCCTTCGACTCGATGATCGCCAAGCTGATCGTCACGGGCGCCGACCGCACCCAGGCCGTCGAGCGAGCCCGCCGGGCCCTCGCCGAGATCGAGATCTCCGGGATCGCGACGGTCGTCCCGTTCCATCGTGCCGTCCTGCGGGCGCCGGACTTCGTCCCGGCCGACCCGGCGCAGCCCTTCTCGATCCACACCCGCTGGATCGAGACCGCCTTCGCCGAGACGGTCGCAGCCCTCGATCGCTCCCCCGCATCAGCTCCTGGCTCCGGTGAGGACGAGGAGTCGGCCGGCTCGACGGAGCGCGTCGTCGTGGAGGTCGGCGGGAAGCGCATCGAGGTCGTGCTGCCCGCTGGGCTCGGCCTCGTGCCGGGACGGGGACGACCAGGCTCCCCCGTCCGCCCGCAGCGTGCGCGCCGCGGGCCGGTGCGGGCGGTGACCGGGGCGAGCCTGACCACTCCCATGCAGGGCACCATCGTGAAGGTCGCCGTCACCGAGGGCAGCCTCGTGGCCGAGGGCGACCTCGTCGTGGTCCTGGAGGCCATGAAGATGGAGCAGCCGCTCGTCGCCCACCGCGCCGGCACGGTCCGCAGCCTGGCCGTCACCGTCGGCGCCGGGGTCACGGCGGGCAGCGTCATCTGCGAGATCGCCGACTAGATGGACCCCGCACGGCCACGCCAGCCCGGCGACGGCTGGCTCGAGTGCACCTGTGGCCGGCGGCACTGGGGCCTGCACGGAGCCGCCGGGCTGCTCCTGGCCCGCAGGACGGCCTCGGGCCACGAGGTCGTCCTCCAGCACCGGGCCCTGTGGAGCGACCAGGGCGGCACCTGGGGCCTTCCCGGCGGCGCGCGGATGCCGCAAGAGACCGCTGTCGAGGCGGCGCTGCGCGAGGCGGCGGAGGAGGCCGGGATCGACGCGGCAGGTGTCGAGGTCGTGAGCACGCACCTGCTCGACCACGGGCCCTGGAGCTACACGACCGTTCTCGCCCGGGCGATCGGTCCCCAGGACCCGCGCCCGACGGACCTGGAGAGCCTTGAGATCGCCTGGATCGACACGGCGGCGGTCACCGACCGGCCCTTGCTCCTCGCCTTCGGCCACTCATGGCCGACGTTGCGCCCGCTCGTCGACGCGCTCTGAGCTCCCCCTGCCTGGCAGGACGCCGCGTGCCGACGGGTGGACGGACGCCGGACGTCCGCTATGCTCGATGTGTTAGGTAAGGCTTACCTCACTTCAGGAGCACCATGCTGGCGAACCTGCTCATCGGTCTGCGCGAAGGTCTCGAGGCGGCGCTCGTCGTCGGGATCCTCGTGGCCTACCTCGTGCGAACCGGCCGGCGCGAGCTCCTCGCGCAGGTGTGGATCGGCGTCGGGATCGCCGTCCTCGCGTCGCTCGGCGTCGGAGCCGCCCTGACCTTCGGTCCCCAGGGGCTCTCGTCCCGCGCCCAGGAGGCGATCGGCGGGGGGATGTCCCTGGTCGCCGTCGCGCTCGTGACCTGGATGATCTTCTGGATGGCCCGCACGGCCCGGCACCTCAAGGCCGACCTGACGGGCCGCCTCGACGACGCGCTGACGGCCGGCAGATGGGCCGTCGTGATGACCGTGCTCTTCGCCGTCGGCCGGGAAGGGCTCGAGACCGCCCTCTTCCTGTGGGCGGCGGCGCAGGCGACCGGTGCGTCCACCTCTCCCCTGCTTGGTGCGACGCTCGGGCTCGCCCTGGCCGCGGGCCTCGGCTGGGCGCTGTACCGCGGTGCCGTCCGACTGGACCTGCGGACGTTCTTCGCGTGGTCAGGCCTTGGGCTCGTCGTCGTCTCGGCCGGGGTCCTCGCCAGCGGCGTCCACGACCTCCAGGAGGCGGGGCTGCTCCCGGGGCCGGAGGCCTTCGCCTTCGACGTCTCGGCGGTCGTCCCGCCGGAGAGCTGGTACGGGACGTTGCTCAAGGGGACGGTGGGTTTCTCCCCCGCGACCACCTGGCTCCAGGCCGCCGCGTGGCTCGCCTACCTCGTCCCGGTCGCCATCGCCTACGTCCGACGGGTCTGGCCCTCGGCCGCTGCCACCCGCGCGACCGAGAGCAGCCCGGTCTCCACCGAGGCCTGAGCCGCCGGTCCCCAGCCGGCGGTCAGCTGCGCACACGGCCCGCGGCTCAGCTGCGCAGGCTGTGCGCGATCCGCGCGACCTCGGCGACCGAGCCGGACAGCGAGGGGTAGACGGTGAAGGACTGCGCGATCTCGTCGACGGTCAGCCGCTGAGCGACGGCGATCGTCAACGGGAAGATGAGCTCGCCGGCTCGCGGCGCCACGACGACACCGCCGAGCACGATCCCCGTCGAGGCGTGCGCGAAGATCTTGACGAAGCCGTCGCGGATGCCGAGCATCTTCGCCCGCGGGTTGCGCGCGAGGTCGAGGCGACTGGTGACGAACTGGGTGCTCGACCCGGTCAGCGCACGCTCGGAGGCACCGACCGTCGCGATCTCCGGCGCGGTGAAGATGTTCGCCGCCACCGTCCCCAGGTCGAGCGGGGTCACCGCGTCGCCGAGCGCGTGCGCCATGGCGATCCGGCCCTGCATCGCCGCGACGGAGGCGAGCGGGAGGACTCCGGTGCAGTCCCCCGCCGCGTAGACGCCCCGGACGCTGGTGCGCGAGACGCGGTCGACCTCGACGTGCCCGCCGGGACCGAGCCGCACACCGATCTCCGCCAGGCCGATCCCCGCCGTTGACGGGACCGAGCCGACCGCGACGAGGCAGTGCGAACCGGTGACCTCACGGCCGTCATCGAGCGTGACGACCACGCCGTCGGCGGTCCGCCGGACGGCCGTCGCCCGCGAGCGCCCGAGCACGGTCATCCCCCGGCCGCGGAAGACCTCCTCGATGACGTGCGCAGCGTCGGCGTCCTCTCCCGGCAGCACCCGGTCCCGCGAGGAGACCAGCACGACGTCGGCACCGAGGGCGTTGTACGCCCCGGCGAACTCCGCCCCGGTGACACCGGAACCGACCACGACGAGGCGCTCGGGGAGCTCGGTGAGCCCGTAGAGCTGCGTCCAGCTGAGGATGCGCTCACCGTCGGGCTCGGCCGAGGGCAGCGTACGCGGGACCGCCCCGGTGGCCACGAGGACCACGTCGGCCGCGAGCTCGGTGACCACCCCGTCGGAGCCCGTGACCACGACCCGGTCAGCCGCCGCGAGCCGGCCCGTGCCGTCGAGGAGGCGAACGCCCTCGCGCTCCAGACGGGACCGGATGTCGCTGGACTGCGCCAGCGCGAGCTCGACCACGCGCGCGTTCACCCGCTCGAGGTCGACGACGTGGCGATGCGGGGTGCCGTCCGACGGGAGGCCGACGGTCCGGATCCCGAGCTCGCCCGCGCGTTCGGCGATGGTCATCCACTCCGCGGTGGCGATCAGCGTCTTCGAGGGGACGACGTCCGTGAGGACCGCGGCCCCACCCAGTCCGGTGCGCTCCACGAGCCAGACCTGCGCACCGGCGCGCGCAGCGACGAGAGCAGCCTCGTAGCCGCCAGGACCGCCGCCGAGGACGACGACGCGCACGGCAGGTGCTGACGCCCCGGACCGAGCCGGGGCGTCGGCGGGATGCACGGGTGAGGCTGCCGGGGACGGGGCGCTGGAGGTCACCCCCGGCATTGTGCCGTGCCCACCGGGGCGACGCATCGACCGGCCCGGTGGCCCAGGTCGAGGCGACCAGCAGGGGCGCCCGGCGATAGCCTGCGGGGATGGACGACACGCCGATGCTCGACGACCCCGCCACCGATCCCTTCGAGGTGGCCCTCGCGGCGGCCGCCGTCATCGCTGCCAGGACCGGCGTCGCGCGCCACCACCTCGCGCTCGTCCTCGGCTCGGGCTGGGGCGAGGCCGCCGACCGGCTGGGCGAGACCGTCGCCGAGATCCCCAGTCACGAGATCCCCGGCTTCAGCGCCCCCGCCGTCGCCGGCCACTCGGCGACGACCAGGTCCGTGCGGATCACCGGGACGGACCGCTACGCGCTGGTGCTCGGCTCGCGCACGCACCTGTACGAGGGCAAGGGCGTTCGTCGCGTCGTGCACGGCGTGCGCACCGCTGCCGCGACGGGCGCGGGGACGGTCGTCCTGACCAACGGCTGCGGCGGCCTCAACCGGGAGTGGACGCCGGGGACACCGGTGCTCGTGCGCGACCACCTGAACCTCACCGCGACCTCCCCCCTGGAGGGTGCAACCTTCGTCGACCTCACCGACCTGTACTCCCAGCGCCTGCGGGACCTCGCCCACGAGGTCGACCCCTCGCTCGCCGAGGGCGTCTACGCGCAGTTCCCCGGGCCGCACTACGAGACCCCTGCAGAGGTCCGGATGGCCGGCCTGATGGGTGCCGACCTGGTCGGCATGTCCACGACCCTGGAGGCCATCGCCGCCCGACACGCCGGCCTTGAGGTCCTGGCCATCTCGCTGATGACGAACCTCGGGGCCGGCATCAGCCCCGTTCCGCTCTCGCACGCGGAGGTGATCGAGGCCGGTCAGGCCGCGGCACCACGGATCGGCCGCCTGCTCGCCGAGATCGTCGGGCGGATCTGATGGGCACCCGGGCAGCCGGCGTGGCCGACGACCTCCCCCACGCCGTCCGCAGCTGGATCGACGACGACCCCGACCCGCAGACGGCCGCGGAGCTCGCCTCGCTCCTTGCCGCTGCCGAGGGCGCTGACGACGACGCGGCACTCCTCGCTCGCAGGGACCTCGAGGACCGGTTCTCCGGCCTCCTCGAGTTCGGCACCGCCGGCCTGCGCGGCGCGCTCGGCGGCGGTCCGGCCCGGATGAACCGGTCAGTGGTGATCCGCGCGGCCGCCGGCCTGGTGCACTACGTCGACGACGTCCTCGTCGCGAACGGCGAGAGCCGCCCGCGGGTGGTCATCGGCTACGACGCCCGCACCAACTCCGAGGTGTTCGCGCTGGACACCGCTGCCGTCGTCGTCGCGGCCGGCGGCGAGGCCCTCCTGCTCCCTGGAGCCCTGCCGACGCCCGTCCTCGCGTTCGCCGTCCGGCACCTGCACGCCGACGCCGGAGTCATGGTCACCGCGAGCCACAACCCCCCGCAGGACAACGGCTACAAGGTGTACCTCGGTGGCCGGGTCGTCACCGACTCGGGGTGCGGAGCGCAGATCGTCCCGCCGTACGACGCCGAGATCGCCTCGCGCATCGCTGCTGTCTCGGCGGTCGCGACGGTCCCCCGCGCCGAGGACGGCTGGACGGTGCTCGGCCAGGAGGTCGTCGAGGACTACCTCGCAGCGGTGGCGACGCTGCGCGAGGGTTCCGTCGGCCCGCTGCGGATCGTGGTGACCCCGCTGCACGGCGTCGGCGGGGTGCTCGCCGAGCGTGTGCTGCGCGGCGCCGGCTTCGACGACGTCCACCTCGTGCCCGAGCAGGCCGAGCCCGACCCCGCCTTCCCGACCGTCGCCTTCCCGAACCCGGAGGAGCCCGGGGCGATCGACCTCGCCGTGGCCCTCGCGCAGAAGCTCGAGGCCGACCTGGTGCTGGCGAACGACCCCGACGCCGACCGCTGCGCCGCTGCCGTGCGCGACCCGCACACCGGCTCCTGGCGGATGCTGCACGGCGACGAGGTCGGCGCACTGCTCGGCGAGGAGATGGCCCTGCGTCAGTCCACGAGCACCGGTGTGCTCGCGAACTCGATCGTCTCCTCGCGGCTGCTGGCGAGGATCGCCGCAGCCCACGGGCTCGAGCACCGCAGCACCCTGACCGGCTTCAAGTGGATCTCCCGGGTGGACGGGCTCGTCTACGGCTACGAGGAGGCGCTCGGCTACTGCGTGGACCCGGAGCACGTCCGGGACAAGGACGGCCTGTCCGCGGCCCTGCTGCTCGCGCAGCTCGCGGCGCGCACCAAGGCCGCCCACCTCACCCTGGTCGACGTCCTCGACGACCTGGCCCGGCGCCACGGCCTGCACGTGAGCGACCAGCTGGCGCTGCGCTTCGCCGACCTGGGCAGGATCCCGGCGACGATGGCCCAGCTGCGCAGCGCCCCCCCGGTGACGCTGGCCGGATCCCCGGTGGTCGAGGTCGTCGACCTCGCGCAGCCGCAGCCCGACGGGATGCTGCCGACCGACGGCATGCGCCTGCTGACGCAGGACGGTACCCGCGTGGTCGTCCGGCCCAGCGGGACCGAGCCCAAGGTCAAGTGCTACCTCGAGGTGATCGTGCCGGTCGAGGAGCACGCCTCCGTCGGGACGGTCGGCGCGGCCCGTCGTGCCGCTCGCACGCGCCTGGACGCGGTGCGCTCCGACATGGCGGCTGCCCTGGCGGTCGACGCCGAGGAGTAGCTCCGGCCTCGCCGCCGGACCGCCGTCCGTTGCCGATCCCGGCCACGGACGTCCCGTTCGCGACCACCGGGACCTCACCTCTGGACACCTCCGGCACCGCGACGTACAGTCGGCCTCACCCGTATAGGGCTGTATAGCCCAGTTGAGACGGACGCCGGTACGGGCCGGCCGTCGACGGAGAGAAGCCCATGATCGTCTCGACCTCACGACTCGCACGGCACGCCCGCGAGCACGGATACGCCGTCGCGGCGGTCAACGTGCTCGACGACCTCAGCCTCCGCGCCGTGATCGCCGCCGCCGTCGACCGGTCGTCGCCGCTGATCGTGCAGGTCTCGGTCAAGACGGTCCGGTCGGTGGGCGTCGACCTCATGACCACGATGTTCCGGCTCGCCGCCGAGCCGGCGCCCGTGCCCGTCGCCCTGCACCTCGATCACTGCCCGCACCGCTCGGTCATCTCCGACGTCATCGCGGCCGGCTGGTCCTCCGTCCTCTTCGACGCCTCCGACCGCGACCTCGCCACCGCCGAGCGGGAGACCGCGGAGGTGGTCGCCGAGGCGCACGCCGCAGGCGTCGACGTCGAGTCCGAGATCGAGAACATCGTCGGGGTCGAGGACGACATCGGCTCGGACACCGCCGTCCACGCCTACCCGGTCGAGACTCTCGTCGCCGTCGCGCTGCGCACCGGGACCGATCTGCTCGCCCCCCAGCTCGGCACGGCGCACGGGCTCTACACCCACACCCCGGTCCTGCTGCCGGAGCGGGTGTCCCGCCTCCTCGAGCTGACCGACCTGCCGGTGGTGCTGCACGGCGGCACGGGCCTGGACGCCGCGGACTTCCGTGCCTTCATCGACGCCGGTGTGTCGAAGATCAACATCTCCACCGGGCTGAAGCTCGCCTACATGCATGCCGCCCAGGACCACCTGCGCGGGGCCGAGGCATCCGGCAGGTGGGACCCGCCGTCGATGTTCGCCGACATCTCGGCCGCCGTCCGGGCCGAGATCACCGGTCACCTGGAGGCCTTCGGATCGGTCGGGCACGCCGAGGGCGCGACGGCGGCGCGATGAGCGCGCTGATCTTCGACTGCGACGGCGTGCTCGCCGACACCGAGCGGTACGGGCATCTCCCGGCCTTCAACGCCACGTTCGCCGAGGTCGGCCTTCCCGTCCGGTGGAGCGAGGAGGAGTATGCCGAGCTCGTCAGGATCGGTGGCGGCAAGGAGCGGATGGCCGCGCTGCTCACCCCCGAGCTCGTGGCCGCCGCCGGCCTGCCGGGCGACCCGGGTGGCCAGCGCGAGATGCTCGCCGACTGGCACCGGCGAAAGACCGCCCACTACGTGGCCATGGTCGAGGCGGGCGTCATGCCGGCCCGACCGGGGATCGCCCGCGTGGTGGAGGAGGCCGCAGCGGCGGGCTGGCGGCTCGGCGTCGCCTCGACGTCCGCCGAACGGTCCGTGCGTGCCGTCCTGGAGCACGCCGTCGGGGCCGAGCGGGCGGCCGACTTCGCCGTCTTCGCCGGCGACGTGGTCACGCACAAGAAGCCGGCCCCGGACATCTACCTGCTTGCCCTCCGGGGGATGGGCCTGGAGCCGGCCGAGTGCCTGGTCGTGGAGGACAGTGCGAACGGTCTGCGCGCCGCGCTGGCCGCCGGACTGACCACCGTGGTCACGGTGAGCGCGTACACCGCCGACGAGGACTTCGCCGGGGCGGCACTCGTCGTGAGCTCCCTCGGCGATCCCCCTGCCGAGCCGACGACGGTCATCGCCGATCCGCGCCACCTCGGGGTGGGCGACGCTGTCACCCTCGCCGACCTCAGCCGCCTGTTCGAGACCACGAAGGAGTGAGCACATGGGTGTGGAGCTTGCCGACATCGAGTTCGTCGTCCGGACGATCGCGCAGACAGCTGTCGACAACGAGAAGTACTTCGGGGACCTGGACTCCGTCGTCGGCGACGGCGACTTCGGGTACTCGCTCGCGCGCGGCTTCGAGATCGTCCTGGCGGACTGGGACACCCTCGACCGCACCGATGCGGGCACCTTCCTGCAGAAGATCGCCATGATCATCACCAGCAGGATCGGCGGCACCTCCGGCCCGCTGTGGGGCACGGCCTTCCTGCGCGCAGCGATGGCGATCCGCAAGCACGACACCCTCGACGGCGCTGCCGCCGTCGCCATGATCGACGGCGCGATCGAGGGGATCCAGGCACGGGGCAAGGCCTCCGTCGGCGAGAAGACCCTGCTGGACGCCCTCGTCCCGATGCGCGACACGATCGCCGAGCTCGTCGAGCAGGGCGAGCCGTCCGCGACCGTCATGGCGGCCGCAGCCGTCACCGCACGCACCAGCGCGGACGCGACGAGCGCCCTCCGGGCGATGCGGGGCCGCGCCTCCTACACCGGGGAGCGCAGCATCGGCTCCCCCGACGCGGGCGCGGTGGCCGTGGCCGTCCTGGCCGAAGAGCTCGCGACGCGGTGGTCGGAGCGGCCGGGGGCCGCCGCCTGAGGAGACGTCCGGACCGAACCGGAACCACCGGTCGATCCGGCGCACGTGCCGGACCAGCAGACAACCACTCACAGTGTCGTGGAGGTAGCGGTGAAGAAGTTCGTGAACGACCCCAAGCAGTTCGTACCCGAGATGCTCAAGGGAATCGCTCTGGCGAATCCCACCACCTTGCGCTATGAGCCCAAGTACAACCTGATCATGCGAGCCGACGCGCCGCGTCACGACAAGGTCTCCATCATCCAGGGCTCCGGCTCCGGCCACGAGCCTGCCCACGTGATGGTGGTCGGCAAGGGGATGCTCGACGGCGCCTGCCCCGGTGACGTGTTCGCCGCGCCCCCGATGGACTACGTGTACGAGACCGTCAAGCTCCTGGCCTCGGACAAGGGTGTCCTCCTGCTGGTGAACAACTACACCGGCGACAAGATGGCCTTCGAGATGGCTCAGGAGATGAGCGAGGCCGACGGCGTCACGGTCAAGACCCTGTACATCGACGACGACGTCGCCGTCCAGGACTCGCTCTACACCGTGGGTCGCCGCGGCGTGGCCGGCAACTTCTTCGTCATGAAGGCCGTGGGCGCCGCGTCCGAGGAGGGCGCCGACCTCGACGAGGTGATCCGCATCGGGACGAAGGTCAACTCCGTCACCCGGACGATGGGCCTCGCCCTGACCGCCTGCACCCCGCCCGCCAAGGGCTCACCCCTGTTCGAGCTCGGCGACGACGAGATCGAGGTCGGCGTGGGCATCCACGGCGAGCCGGGTCGGCGCCGCGCCAAGATGGCTCCCGCCTCCGAGCTCGTCGACGAGCTGCTCGGCGCCGTCGTCCCAGACCTGCCGTTCGTCTCCGGCGACCGGGTCGCACTGATGATCAACGGCCTGGGTGGCACGCCGATCAGCGAGCTCTACCTGCTCTACGGGATCGCGCACGAGAAGCTCGCGGCCCAGGGGATCACGGTGACCCGCAGCTATGTCGGCGAGTACTGCACCTCGCTCGAGATGGCCGGGGCGTCCCTCACCCTCGTCAAGCTCGACGACGAGATCGACCGGCTGCTCGACGCACCGGCGGAGATCGCCTACAAGGTCTTCTAGGCCACGGCACGGATGCCGGCCCCCTCGTGGGGGCCGGCATCCGTGCGTCCGGCTTCGAGCATCCGGTCAGCTGCCGCCGGCCGGCCCGCGGCCAGCAGCGGTGAGGAAGCGCCGCTGGTAGCTGACCACCTGGTTGGCGGACGCGAACCGTGCGAGGTACTGCGGCTCGGCTGTGACCACGACCCGCCGGGTCATGTCGGCGAACTCCTCGCTG
>JBBRGX010000085.1:0-11233 GCA_038223605.1 Actinomycetales bacterium
CGCTCGACCGGCTCGATCCTCGTGGCGGCGAGCACGGAGCACATCGCTGACATCGCCCATATCCTGTGAGCGCCAGCACGGTGCGTCGGGCCTTGGCCGCCTTCGGTGTCTTGATCCACCTCCGCCGTCAGGAGAGCGCGATGCCCGAGATCGCCGGCCCCGGGGGGAGCAGCGCACCGACCACCCAGGTGGACCCCCGGTCTGCGGCGTCGTCGCCGCCCCCGGAGCACCGGGTGGGATGGCTCTTCATCACCCTGTACGCGCTGGCGTACATCGGCACCTGCCTGCTGTTCATCGCGCCTCTTCTGGTCACCTTGGCGCTGAAGGTGAACTCGCTGGTGGGCATCGACCGGGCGCCCACCAGCCTGTCGCTCGTCGCCGGGATCGGGTCGCTGGTGTCGATCGCCGCCAACCCGTTCTTCGGTCGCATGAGCGACCGGACGTCCTCGCGGCTCGGCATGCGACGTCCGTGGATGATCATCGGCCTGCTGGGCGGATCCCTCGGCATCCTGATCGTCGCGTCGGCGCCGACGATCGCGGTCGTCCTGGGGGGCTGGTGCCTCGCGCAGCTCTTCTTCAACGCGTTGCTCGCAGCCGAGGTGGCGGTGCTGCCTGATCAGGTGCCGTCCGCTCAACGCGGACTGGTCTCCGGAGTCCTGGGTGTCTGCTTGCCGATCGCGTCGGTCAGCGGGACCTACCTCGTGAAGCTGTTCGCCGGTGATCAGATGGCCATGTTCCTGTTCCCGTGCGCCATCGGCGGGTTCCTCGTCGTGCTCTTCGCGGTCTCGCTGCGCGATCGTCGGCTCGCGAGCGCGGACAAGCCCGTCTGGTCGCTGCGGGAGCTCGCTCGCACGTTCTACGTGAACCCGCGGATGAGTCCGGACTTCGCGTGGGCCTTCATCAGCCGATTCATGATCGTCATGGCGTATGCGTTCCTCACGACCTACCAGGCCTACTACCTGCTGCAGAGGCTCGGCAGCGCCGAGGCCGACGTGCCGCAGCAGATCTTCCTCGGCACCTGTGTCCAGTCCGCCGTCGTGGTCGCTGCGTCCCTCGTCGGCGGCAGGCTCTCGGACCGGACGGGTCGGCGCAAGGTCTTCGTCCTCGCCGCGTCGATCGTGTACGGCCTGGCGGTGTTCGCCGTCGCCGCCGCCAGCAGCTTCAACGCCTTTCTCGTCGGTATCGCCGTCGCGGGACTCGGCTTCGGCCTCTACATGGCAGTCGACCTCGCACTGGTCGCAGATGTCCTGCCGACGAGGACCGACGTCGCCAAGGATCTCGGCGTGCTGAACATCGCCGGAGCGCTCCCGTTCTCCATCGCGCCGGCGATCGCCCCGGCCATCCTCGTGATCGGCCACGGCAGCTACAGCGTGCTCTACGGCTTCGCGGGGCTCTGTGCCATCATCGGGGCCTTCGCCATCCTGCCCGTGAGGAGGGTCCGATGAGCACGCTGTCGTCGGGCACCCTGACCACCACGACGCTGGACCAGCGGTGAGTGTCATGCGGTCCTCGGCCCCGGTCGTGCACGGTGAGATGGGGAGCACATGGCACGCCCGGTGATCGCGACCAAGCTGTACGTCCCGAGGTTGCGGCGCGGTCTCGTGCCGCGTCAGCGCCTGCGTGAGCGTCTGCGGCTCGGAGACCAGTCACGGCTCACCTTGGTGTCCGCCCCGGCCGGCTTCGGCAAGACGACGCTCCTTGCCGAGTGGCTGGCCGGGACGCCAGGCCAGGACCGCTCCGTCGCGTGGGTCTCGCTCGACTCCTCGGACAACGATCCTGCGACCTTCTGGGCGTACGTCCTGACCGCTCTGCAGGCGGCGCTGCCCGGCGTCGGAGCGACTGCGCTCGAGCTCGTCGCGTCCGCGCCCTCGTCGACCGAGCACCTGCTCACGACGCTGCTGAACGAGCTCGCGACGGCCTCCGGCGAGGTGTGGCTCGTCCTCGACGACTACCACGTGATCGACAGCCGCGAGGTGGGCGCCGGGGTGGCCTTCTTCCTGGAGCACCTCCCGCCACGCGTGCACGTCCTGCTGAGCACGCGTGCCGACCCGGACCTGCCGCTGGCCAGGTGGCGGGTGCGCGGCGAGCTGACCGAGATCCGTGCTGTCGACCTGCGCTTCACGTCCGAGGAGGCGGCCGCGTACCTGGGCGAGGCGACAGGAGTGCACCTGTCGGCGGACGACGTCGCGGTCCTTGGCGAGCGCACGGAGGGGTGGATCGCTGCGCTGCAGCTCGCGGCCCTCTCGATCCGGGGTCGCGAGGACGCCACCGGCTTCATCGCACGGTTCGCCGGGAACGACAGGTACGTCCTTGACTACCTGGTCGAGGAGGTCCTGCTGCAGCAACCGGACCCGGTGCGCAGCTTCCTGCTGCAGTCAGCTGTCCTCGACCGGCTCACGGGACCGCTCTGTGATGCCGTCACGGGACGTACCGACGGCAGCGAGATGCTCGCGGACCTGGAGCGTGCCAACCTCTTCCTCGTTCCCCTCGACGACGATCGGACGTGGTACCGCTATCACCGGCTCTTCGCTGATGTGCTGCGGTCGCGGCTGCTGAGCGAGCGGCCCGAGCAGCCGGCGGTCCTGCACCTGCGCGCCAGCCGCTGGTTCGAGCTCAACGACCTGGCAGAGGATGCGGTGGGGCACGCCCTGGCCGCCGGCGACGTCGTCCGGGCCGCTCATCTCATGGAGCTGGCGGTCCCGGCGATCCGACGTGACCGCAGAGAAGGGCTGCTGTTCGGCTGGCTCGCGGCCCTGCCGGAGGACCTCCTGAGGCGAAGCCCGGTGCTCAGCGTCTTCGCGGGGTTCATGCTCATGGCCTCGGGCGACCTCGAGGCTGTCGAGACCCGGCTCGACGACGCCGAGCGCGTGCTGGCCGCCGTCGCGCCCGGCTCGGCGCCACCGGGGGCTGACACCGATGAGCTCCGCATGCTGCCCGCGACCATCGCCGTCTACCGCGCCTTCCTTGCCCAAGCCCGGGGTGACGAGGCAGGGATGGTGCTCCATGCCCAGCACGCGCTGGACCTCGCCGGCCCGGGCGACCACCTCGCGCGAGGCTCTGCGTTCGGGTTCCTCGGCCTTGCCGCGTGGGTGCGAGGGGACGTGACCACCGCGCTGAGGACCTTCACGCAGGCGGTGGCCTCCCTGCACGCTGCCGGGACCCTGGTCGACGAGCTGAGCAGCACCGTCGTGCTCGCCGACATGTGGCTCGTCGCCGGGCGGCCCAGCAAGGCGCACCGGGTCTGCGAGAGGGCGCTGCTGCTGGCCGAGGCCACCGGCGAGCCCGTCGCCCGGGCCACCGCGGACCTCCACGTGGAGCTGAGCGAGATCGATCGCGAAGCCGGGGATCTCGCCGCCGCCAGGGAGCACCTCGCCGCTGCCGCCGCGTTCGTCGAGCGCGTGCCGATGGCCGAGAGCCGCTATCGGTGGTTCGTGGCCATGGCGCGCGTCGCCGAGGCCGAGGGCGACGCGGATCGGGCCATCGACCTGCTCAACCGGGCCGAGCACTTCTATCGTCCCGGCTTCTACCCCGATGTGCGGCCGATCGCGGCCATGCGGGCCCGCGTCTGGATCAACCAGGGCAACCTGACGGAGGCCGCTGACTGGGCCGCTGCCCGGGGCGTGCCCTCGACCGGCGAGGTCGGCTACCTGAGCGAGTTCGACCACCTCACCGTGGTGCGTCTGCTCATCGCTCAGTTCCGCGTGAACCAGCGTCCCGGCGAGATCGACCGTGCGCGAGACCTGCTCGACCGCCTGCGGGGGCCCGCCGAGGCCACGGGGCGTGGTGGGAGCCTGATCGAGATCCGGATGCTGGACGCACTGGTGCACGACGCCGGGGGAGATCGACCGGGGGCGCTGGCCCGCCTTGGCCTGGGGTGGACCGAGATGCTGGAGCCTGAGGGCTATGTACGCCTCTTCCTCGACGAAGGGGAGCCCATGCTTGCCCTCCTGCACGCCGCCACTGACGAGGACGGCGCGGGCCGCCACGCGCGCCGAGTGCTGGACCTCGTCGCCCCGTCGGCATCGGCGTCCCCCGACCAGGAGCAGCGTCGACCGTCCTCGATGAGCTTGCTGAGCGAGCGGGAGCTGCAGGTGCTCAGGCTCTTGGACAGCGGGCTGACCGGGCCGGAGATCGCCCGCGAGATGTTCGTCTCGCCCAACACGCTGAAGACCCACGTGAAGCACATCTTCACCAAGCTCGACGTCACCAACCGCCGAGCGGCCGTGCTGCGAGCGCGTGCGCACGGCGTGATCTAGCCGCGCGCTCCGATCTCACCCCGTCGGTCACCTCATGGGGTGACGCCGTCTCACCCCACGGGTTCCTACCGTCGAGCCATTCCCGCGGCGACACGCCACGGGCCTCGACCAGGGAGCCCGACATGACCGTCACCACCACCACCCTCACCCGCGCGGCCGGCGTGGCCGCCGTCGTCGGGGGGCTGCTGTACATCGGCGTCCAGATCAACCACCCCCACCTGGACGTCAACTTCATCACCACGACGGAGTGGAAGCTTCGCCAGACCATGAAGGTGCTCTTCGCGAGCCTGTCGCTCGCCGGCATCACCGGCATGTACCTGCGCCAGGTGAAGCGCACCGGAGTGCTCGGACTGATCGGGTACCTGGTGCTCGCTCTCGGGTTCGTCCTCATGGTGGGCATCGAGGTCGTCGGTGGGGCCGTCCTGCCCGCGATCGTGCACAGCTCGCCCGGCTACGTCACCGACATCCTCGCCGTGGCCGTTCCCGGTGGGCACGCCGTCGGCGACATCGGCCTGATGGGGACCCTGATCCAGCTCGACGGCGTCGCCTACCTCGCCGGTGGCCTGCTCTTCGGCATCGCGCTCTTCCGCGCCCGCATCCTCGCGCGATGGGCCGCAGCACTCCTGGCCCTCGGCGCCGTCGCGACGCTCACGATCCCGCTGCTGCCGCAGGTGAACTTCAGGCTCTTCGCCATCCCGACGGGTGTCGCACTGGTCGGCCTCGGCTACTCCTTGTGGCGCGAGCAGCGCACCCCCGTCGCTCGGCCCCTGCCCGAGACGGTCGGCTCGCTGCTCGACCCGGCCGGCGCCAAGTGACCCTGCAGGTGCACGGCCGCCCCACCCGGTCGACGAGGTCGACCGGGTGGGTGCCGCTCGCGCTGATCGCCCTCGTCGTCGTCCCCGCCGTCGCAGGTTCGCTGCGGCTCGTCGAGCTGTCCGGTGGCCCGCTCCTGCTGCCGTCGAACCCGCGCATGACGGACTCGCCCGTCCCCGTGTTCGTGCACATCATCGGCGCCCTCGGGTACGCCGTCCTTGGCGCCTTCCAGTTCTCCGCAGGGCTGCGGCGACGGCGCCCACGCTGGCACCGCGTGGCCGGACGCCTCGTGGTGGTGCTCGGCCTGGCGGTGGCGCTCTCGGCGCTGTGGATGACACTGGTCTACGCCCGCCAGCCCGGCACCGGCGCGCTGGCCCTCGTGTTCCGGCTCGCCTTCGGGTCGGGGATGGCCACCTGCCTCGTCCTGGGTGTCGCAGCGATCCTGCGCGGCGATGTCGCCCGTCACCAGGCCTGGATGATCCGCGCCTACGCCCTCGCCCTCGGCGCCGGCACCCAGGTGTTCACCCTCGGCATCGGGCACGCGGTCTTCGGCACCAGCGCGCTCATCACCGACCTCATGCTGGGCGCCGGCTGGGCCGTCAACCTCGCGGTCGCTGAGCAGGTGATCAGCCGGCGGGCTCCCAGCAGACGAACCCGCAGGGCAGGCACGACGGTGGCGACGTGATGGCGCGCGCACCCGGACGACACCCACCGGCACGCTACGAGCTTCTGGTCGACGGGCACCTCGACGACTACTGGTCCGCCTGGTTCGGGGACGTCACGGTGACCCGCGAGGGCGCCGGGACGACCAGCCTCAGCGGCCTCGTCGCGGACCAGGCCGAGCTCCACGGTCTGCTCGCCAAGATCCGCGACCTGGGCCTCACCTTGATCTCACTGACGAGGATCGAGACCGCGGACGTCGGTGACCACGAGATCGACTCGCCGCGCTGACTCGGTCGGTCGCGGGGCCTGAGCCTCAGCCGCGGCCGCCGATCGCGACGAGGTGCACGCTCGCCGACCTGAACGAGCGCGAGTCGAGCGATCCGAGGTGGCCTAGGTCGCGATCGGTGTCGCGCGACCGCTGACGACGACCCTCGGGTCGTCGGGGCTGACGTCGAGCCGGAGCTCGCTGGGCCGCCCCATGTCCTCGCCCTGACGGATGAGGATGCTCAACGGCTCGGTGACGCGGCCGACCGCCCGCAGGTAGCCGCCGAGGGCAGCCGCCGCGGCGCCGGTGGCGGGGTCCTCGACGACGCCGCCGACGGGGAACGGGTTCCGCGAGTGGATGAGCAGCTCGTTCTCGATGTAGACCAGCTGGAGCGTCGTCCACCGGCGCTCGATCATGAGGGTCGTCAGCGCGGCGACGTCGTAGTCCAGGTCCCGCAGCCTTCCTCGGCTGCGTGCGTGGAGGACGAGGTGCCGATTCCCCGCGTAGGCGACGTGAGCGGGGAGCTCGCCCAGGTCCGTCGCCGACCAGCGGAGGGCGGTGAGCGCTCGGCTGACGTCAGCCTCCGACGCCGCGACGCTGCTGGTGGGCACGCTGCGCAGTCGTGCGATGACGCCGTGGCGGTCGGTGGACGTCTCCACGGAGATCTCGCCGACGGGCGTGTCGAACAGGAGCGACCCCGCACCGTGACGCTCCGCGATGGCGACCGAGGTGGCGATCGTCGCATGCCCGCAGAACGGGACCTCAGCGAGCGGGCTGAAGTAGCGGATCGCGTAGCGGCGCGGATCGCCGGCGCGGGCGCCCAGCACGAAGGCTGTCTCGGAGTACCCCACGGCGGCGGCGATGCTCTGCATCGTCTCGGGCGTCAGGTCGGCGGCGTCCAGCACGACCCCGGCCGGGTTGCCCCCGCCGGCCAGGGTGCTGAAGGCCGCGTATCTCAGGACGTCGGTCATGGCGCGGGGACCTCTCGGAGCCGGTGGTGCGTCGCTGTCTCTGTGCAGAACCGTCGTCGTCCCGGCCGAATTCCGTCACGAGGGTCCGCCGGCGCTCACGCACGGGCCCCGCGTGGTCGGCCCGCCCGCTGTCCCGGCCCCGGCGCCGGCCCGTGCCCGAAGGCCGCGGTTCGGGGTCGATCGTAACGATACGATTGCCGAGCCCCGCCACCTTCTGACCCGAGGATCCGCCGCACCATGCCGAAGGTTCTGACCACCGGACGCCCCTGGCGAGTCATCCTCGCCTTCGCCGTGCCGCTCCTGGTGGGGAACGTCGTTCAGCAGCTCTACCAGGTGGTCGACGCGATCGTCGTCGGTCGGGTGCTCGGCGTCGACGCCCTCGCGGCGGTCGGCGCGACGGGGAGCCTGCTCTTCCTCCTCCTCGGATTCGCGTGGGGCCTGACCTCCGGGTTCGCGATCCCCACGGCGCAGGGCTTCGGCGCTGGCGACGCGGCGGCGGTACGCCGTTCCGTGGCGACCGGGACCGCGCTCACCGCGGCGACGAGCGTCCTCCTGACCGTCCTCGCACCGCTGCTCGCCGGTCCGGCACTGCACCTGCTGCGGACCCCGGAGGAGCTCGTCCCGCAGGCGACCACCTTTGCCGTCGTCAGCTTCCTCGGGGCGAGCACGATGATGTCCTTCAACTACCTCGCGGCGATCATCCGCGCCATCGGTGACTCCCGAACACCCTTGGTCTTCCTCACCCTCAGCTGCGTGCTCAACGTCGGGCTCGTCGTCTGGCTGGTCGGTGTGCTCGGCCTCGGGGTCGGTGGTGGCGCGCTCGCGACCGTCATCTCCCAGGCGATCTCGGTCGTCCTGTGCCTCGCGTTCGTCCGGAGCCGCGTCCAGGTGCTCCACCTGCACCGCGACGACTGGCGGATCAGCCGGGCGGACCTCGGCCGCCACCTGCGCCTCGGCCTGCCGATGGGGTTCCAGGCATCGATCATCGCGATCGGAGCGCTCGCCGTCCAGGTCCGCCTGAACAGCCTCGGCGCGATCGCCGTCGCCGCCTACACCACCGCGACACGCGTCGACGGCCTCGCGGTCGCCCTGCTGATGTCTCTCGGGATCGCGGTCTCGACCTTCGTCGCGCAGAACCACGGCGCTGGTCGCCATGACCGGATCCGGCTCGGTGTGCGCCAGGCGGCGGGGATGTCGATCCTCGGCGCGGCCGCGCTGGGTGTCGTGCTGATCACCGCGGGAAGTCGGATCATCGCGCTGTTCGTCGGCCCAGGGCAGGAGCGGGTCGTGTCGATGGCGTCCTATCTCCTGCACGTCAACGGTCTCTGCTACGTCGTCCTCGGCGTCCTCTTCGTCGTCCGCGGGGCGCTTCAAGGACTGGGGTACACGGTGGTCCCGACGCTCACCGGCATCATCGAGCTGGTCATGCGCGTGGGTGCCGCGGTGGTCCTCGGCGCTGCGTTCGGTTTCCGTGGTGTCGTGTGGGGCAACCCCCTCGCCTGGTTCGGCGCCGTGGTCGTGCTGGTCCCGGCGTACCGGCGGGCCCAGCGGCGGTTCGTCGTGCTGCCGGGTTCGGGAGCCGGAGCGGCGGCCGTCCCCGTCGTCATCGAGGGCCCGATCGTGGGGTCCGTCGTCATCGACGCCGTCGTCAGGGACATGAGCAGCCCCGTGAGCGTGCCGTCCGCCGGCTCGGCGTGCGACCACCGGCCGACAGATGCCGAGCCGGTCACGGCTGACTCCTCCTGACCCGGCGGTGCCACGCCGCGCCTCGCGTCGTGCCTGGGGGATCAGGCGGGCCGCGACTACTCTGACGTCACCAGGGGTCGGGTCCGCGTCCTGGGTGAGGGCAACCGCCTCGAGTGCGACAGGTGCGGACCCGTTCCCGGAGGTGGCATGAACGTCAGGCAGAGCGCAGCCCAGCCGGCACCGGAGCGGACCGTCCGCGTCGTGCTCGACCCGAGGAACACCTGGCGGATCGGGTTCGTGGTCATCGCGCTCGCGGTGGTGGTGGCCATCGGACGATTCGTCCTCGCAGGCGGCAGCGCGCTGCTCTTCACCGTGCTCATGGCCTGGTTCGCCTCGCTCGCGATGGAGCCGGCCGTGAGCCGCCTCGCCCGTCGGATGCCGCGCGCAGCAGCGACGGGGCTGGTGATGCTGACCGGCGTCGTGTTCTTCGGTGTCTTCCTCACCCTCTTCGGCCAGCTCTTCGTGAGCCAGGTGGCACGCCTGGTCGAGGGTCTTCCCGAGCTCGTGGCCTCTGGCGTGGACTGGGCGAACGCCACGTTGGGCACGGCCTACGACTTCGACCAGATCCTGGCAGACCTCAGCCTCACCCCGGAGCGTGCCGCCAGTGTCGCGGCGCAGGTGGCGGGCGGGATCCTCTCGGTGCTCGGGTCGGTGGTCGGCGCCGTCGGCACGTTCTTCGTGTTCGCCCTGCTGCTCTTCTACCTCTCGGCTGACGGCCCGCGGCTCCGGCGCTGGATCGCCTCGTTCTTCCCGCCCCAGATCCAGGAGAAGGCGGTCGCGGTCTGGGACACGACCGCCGAGAAGACCGGCCGCTACGTGGCCGCCCGCGTCGTGCTCGCCCTGATCAACACCACGGCCAGCGGGACGGTCTTCGCGATCATCGGTCTGCCCTCGTGGCTCGCGCTGGGGATCTGGACGGGCCTCGTCGCGCAGTTCGTCCCGGTGATCGGCACCTACATCTCGATCATCCTCCCGGTGATCGTCGGGCTGCTCAGCCCGAACCCGTGGCTCGGTCTCATCGTCCTGGGTTGGGCCGTCGTCTACCAGCAGATCGAGAACCTCACGATCGAGCCTCGCATCAGCGCTCGGGCCGTCAACGTCCACCCCGCGGTGAGCTTCGCCTCAGCGATCCTCGGAACCGCGTTGTTCGGACTGGCCGGCGCGCTTCTCGCGATCCCGGTCGTGGCCATGATGCTCGCGCTGCTCGACCTCTACCGGACTCGCTACGACATGCTGCCTGCCCTCGTCGACCCGCCGACGAGCGAGGCGGACCCGGACGATCCACCCGGCTCCGACGACGGCTGACGGCTGTCGAGGGCATCGCCCGTCCCGGCCGGGACGTGGCCGATCAAGGGCCGCAAACCCCGGCGCGGCGGGGCGCACCCGAGTAGCGTCGAGTGGGAAGCCACCTCTGGTGGTCGGCAGGCGTGGGGAGGACCACGATGAACGGTCCTGGACGTTTCCTGACTCTCGCGGGGGCGGTCGCGGCCGTCATCGCCTTTCCGGCCGCCGCCTCGGCCGCCGAGGCAGAGGGGTGCTCGGGCTCGTTCACGTCGAAGGACTCCTCAGGGATCGCCCTCGACACGGCGAGGGCGCCGGGTGACGGCGCGACGCAGGATGCCCCGTTCAAGGTCGACCCGGGCGGCACGGTCGAGTGGAGCGGCAGCACCGATGCCGTGATCACGGACGGGACGTGGTCGGTCACGGTGGGCGGGATCCCGTTCCGCACCGGCCAGCTCACGAACACGGACGGGGAGACGACCCGCTCCGGCGCGCAGGATCTCTCCGGGCTCCCCGGCCCGGCGACGTGGGCCCTTCAGGGTGACATGGTCATCCCGGTGACCGGGACGATCACCGGCACCGGTGGCTCGTGCGACGCGAGCGGGTGGATCACGGGGACCGGCTCGCCGACCTCGTCGCCGATCTTCTTCATCGGAGCCGGGCTGGGCGTGATGGGTGTGCTGATGGGCTCGGCCGTGGTCGCGGGCACGAAGGTCGTCGCCGGCGGCGCCGCAGCGGCGGGAGGCAGGTGATGAGCAGGTCCGTTCGTCGTCGACCCGTTCTCGGCTTCTTCGCCGGCCTCGTCTTCGGTCTTGGCCTCGCCATGGTGATGTTCGTCTTCGGTGTGGTTCCGACCACAGCTCTCTGGCTCGCGATCCTCACCATCGCCGGCGTGGTCCTCGGTCTGGTCACCGCGTACGCAGCGCCGGCGAGGTCGGCCGACCGCTAGGACGAGCGCGCCGTCGCTCGATGGCGACCCCCCAGGGGTCGCCATGAGGCGTGGTGCCTCACCATCGATCGCTGCACTGCACCGCAGGCCGCCCAGCCCGCTGAGGACGAACGCCTCCAGCGGCTCACGGGAACGTCCGGCGGACCGGACCGCTGTCCCGCCCGGGGTGGGCGGGGGCGGTGGGGCCCGGCCGACGACGCCACCCCGGTCCCCTGCGGACGCCATCGGACCTCACCCACCGCGCGGTCACCCCGACGGTGACCTCAGCCCGTGGTCGGCCTCGAAGGCG
>JBBRGX010000086.1:0-11188 GCA_038223605.1 Actinomycetales bacterium
GACGTCGGGTCGTACGCCTGGGCCACGGGTCAGCACATCGGATGTGCGTGCCCGGACAGATCCCGGGGTCCCCGCGCACACCGCTGAGGCGAGGAGCGTCATGAGCGACAACGTCATGAACCAGTCCCTGTCCGAGCTGGACCCCGAGATCGCCGCCGTCCTGGACGGTGAGCTGGCGCGTCAGCGCGGGACCCTCGAGATGATCGCGAGCGAGAACTTCGTGCCGCGGGCCGTCCTGCAGGCCGTCGGGTCCGTCCTGACCAACAAGTACGCCGAGGGCTACCCCGGTCGGCGCTACTACGGCGGCTGCGAGGTCGTCGACGTGGCCGAGAACATCGCGATCGAGCGGGCCAAGGAGCTGTTCGGCGCGGCCTTCGCGAACGTCCAGCCGCACTCCGGCGCGACCGCCAACGCCGCTGTCCTGCACGCCCTGGCCCGGCCGGGGGACACCATCCTCGGCCTCGCTCTCGACCAGGGTGGCCACCTCACCCACGGGATGAAGATCAACTTCTCGGGCCGGCTGTACGACGTCGTCGCGTACGGGGTCGATGCCGAGACCTCACGGGTCGACATGGCGGAGGTCCGCCGGCTCGCGGTCGAGCACCGCCCGAAGGTGATCATCGCCGGCTGGTCCGCGTACCCCCGTCAGCTCGACTTCGCCGCGTTCCGCGAGATCGCCGACGAGGTCGGTGCCTACCTCTGGGTGGACATGGCACACTTCGCCGGCCTGGTCGCCGCCGGCGTGCACCCCTCGCCCGTCCCGTACGCGCATGTCGTGTCCTCGACGGTGCACAAGACGATCGGGGGCCCGCGGTCCGGTTTCATCCTCACGAACGACCCCGAGCTCGCGAAGAAGATCAACACCGCGGTCTTCCCCGGCCAGCAGGGCGGCCCGCTGATGCACGTCATCGCCGCCAAGGCCGTGGCGTTCAAGATCGCGATGAGCGACGACTTCCGTGACCGTCAGGAGCGCACCCTGCGCGGTGCACGGATCCTCGCCGAGCGGCTCATGGCGGCCGACGTCGCCGCAGCGGGGATCGGCGTCCGGTCCGGCGGGACCGACGTGCACCTGGTGCTCGTCGACCTCCGTGACGCTGCGGTCGACGGCAAGCAGGCGGAGGACCTGCTGCACGAGGTCGGCATCACGGTGAACCGCAACGCGGTGCCGAACGACCCGCGGCCGCCGATGGTCACCTCCGGGCTGCGGATCGGCACGCCGGCGCTGGCGACGCGCGGTTTCGGCGACGCGGAGTTCACCGAGGTGGCGGACGTCATCGCCCTGGCGCTGGTCGGTGGGGGGACGGCCGACCTCGCCGCGCTCAAGGCGCGCACCGCAGCGCTCGCGGACGCGTTCCCGCTCTACCCGGGCCTGGTGCAGTGAGCGAGCCGACAGCGTCGGGCGCGCGGGTCCTCGACGGCAGGGCGACGGCGGCCACGATCAAGGGCGAGCTCGCGGTGCGGGTCGCCGCGCTGCGCGAGCGCGGGATCGTGCCGGGTCTCGGCACCGTGCTCGTCGGTCAGGACCCTGGCTCGCAGGCCTACGTCGCCGGCAAGCACCTGGACTGCGCCGAGGTCGGCATCTCATCGATCCGCGCTGACCTGCCGGCCGACGCCACGCAGGAGGACGTGCTGGCCGCGGTCGACCGCCTCAACGCCGACCCGGCCTGCACGGGTTACATCGTCCAGCTGCCGCTGCCGAAGGGCATCGACACGAACCTCGTGCTCGAGCGGATCGACCCGGACAAGGACGCCGACGGCCTGCACCCGACGAACCTCGGGCGGCTGGTGCTGCGGGTCAACGAGCCCCTCACCTCGCCGTTGCCGTGCACCCCGCGCGGGATCCTCGAGCTGATGTCGCGGTACGGGCTGGCGGTCGCCGGCAAGCATGTGGTCGTGCTGGGGCGCGGGACGACGGTGGGCCGCTCGATCGGCCTGCTGCTGACCCGGCGCGAGCACAACGCCACCGTCACGCTCACGCACACCGGTACGCGGGACCTCGGCTCGTACCTGCGGACGGCTGACGTCATCATCGCCGCCGCCGGCGTGCCGGGGCTGGTCCACGCCGAGGACGTCGCGCCGGGGACCGTCGTGCTCGACGTCGGGGTCTCGCGGCAGGTCGACCCGGTCACGGGCCGGACCCGACTGGTCGGCGACGTCGACCCGGGTGTCGCGACGGTCGCCGGGTGGCTCTCGCCGAACCCCGGGGGGGTGGGGCCGATGACGCGCGCGATGCTGCTCGCGAACGTGGTGGACCGCGCGGAGCGGCTCGTGGGCGCCTGATCGATCGATGTGACGCAGGTCACACGGCGAATTGCTCAAGTATGCCCCGGAATGGCCGATGCATGTCGTGAAGGCCCCACCAGCATCGTCTGGGAGGGGCCTTCCGTCATTCCTGCCCGGGCCGGGGGATGTGACACAGATCACGAGGCGTGATGATCAAGTCTGTCCGGTATGGGCCCGATGTCTGGTCTGGAGGCTTCGCCCGGGATGTCCGGGTGAAGTCCTGTCACGAAAGGGCAAACCCGCCGCGACGCGGGGACGCAAAGCCAGGGGCCCGCAGGGCCGCCCAGCTACCGACGACACCGAGGACCCCCCGATGATGCCTGAGCACCCTTCCCGCCAGCACTTCGTCCCGTCCGCCCGCACCGCGAACGACCTCGGCGTCGAGGCCCTTCTCACACCGGCCGAGGTCGCCAGCCTCTTCCGGGTGGACCCGAAGACGGTGACCCGGTGGGCCAACGCCGGCAAGATCACGACCGTCCGCACGCTCGGCGGCCATCGGCGGTTCCACCAGAGCGAGATCCGCGGCCTGCTCGCCGGCGTCCCCGGCCAGCGACTGCAGCTCGGCTGAGCATCGTTCGTCGACGAGGTCCGATCCTCCGGTCGGAGCTCGCCGGGTCGGTGCTTCCGCACGGGCGGCCGGTCCTGGACCGGTCCGGCCTGCGACCGCATGCTGCGGCTGTCGGCGCCGTGGGCGACGATGCTCCGGTGCAGATCGCGAGCGTGAACGTCAACGGCATCCGGGCGGCCTTCCGGCGAGGGATGGGCCAGTGGCTCGACCTGAGGGCACCGGACGTCCTCCTCCTGCAGGAGGTCCGCGCGCCGGACGAGCTCCTCGCCGAGTTCCTGCCGGGCCACACCTGGCACGTCGTGCACTCGGAGGCCACCGCCAAGGGCCGGGCCGGGGTCGCGGTCGCCTCGAGGCTGCCCCTGAGCGCCGTGCGGATCGGCCTGGACCAGGGCGTCGCGACCAACACCGGCCGGTGGGTCGAGGCCGACCTCCAGACGCCGGGCGGCGAGACCATGACCGTCGTGTCGGCCTACATCCACTCGGGCACCGAGAACACGCCGTCGATGGACGAGAAGTACGCCTTCCTCGCGCTGGCGACGGACCGGATGACCGAGCTCCTCGCCTCCGGTCGGCATGCCGTGGTCGGCGGGGACCTCAACATCGCGCACCGCGACCTCGACCTGAAGAACTGGCGGGGAAACCGCGGGAAGGCCGGCTGCCTTCCCGAGGAGCGCGCCTGGATGGACCGGTGGTTCGACGCCGGCTGGGTCGACGTCGGCCGTCGCTTCGCCGGGCCGGACGCCCCGGGGCCGTACACCTGGTGGAGCTTCCGCGGGAAGGCCTTCGACACCGACACCGGATGGCGCCTCGACTACCAGGTCGCGACGCCAGGGCTCGCCGACCTGACGACGGCTGCGCAGGTCGACCGCGCCGAGTCCTACGACACGCGGTTCAGCGACCACGCCCCGTTCGTCGTCACCTACGGGCTCTGACCGCTCGTCGCCGGTGGCGGTTCCCGACGGGGAGCCGCGGGTGGCGGTTCCCGACGGGGAGCCGCGGGTGGCCCCGTGATGGGCCCGTACCGGCGGAGGGCTCCGCGGCGCAGCGCCGGCCGGGCATCGTCGACAATGACCTGTGGCCAGCGTCGTCCTGCATCGCACGGGGCCCGGCACCGTCGGGCTGACCGAGGTGACCGGGGACGGTTCGGCGAGGACGAGCGTCGAGGTCGCCATCGCTGACCTGCCGGCGACGGTCCGGGAGCGCGAGGTCGGTCGGCCGCGGTGGGTGTGGGACGACACGGCGCACTGGTACCCGCAGCTGCTGGCCGCCGGGGTGCAGGTGCAGCGCTGCCACGACCTGCGGCTCTGTCACCGGATCCTGCGCGGGAGCGCGCTCGCCGCCACCTCTGAGCTGGCGCTGGCCCCGCCGGGGCAGTGGGACGAGCGCGCGTCCGGGGCCGGCTCACCGGCCGACGCTGGGCCGAGCCTGTTCGACGAGTTCGACGACGACACCCTCGGCGGCGAGGACGCTCGCGGCCTTGGCGCCTCGTCGCCCGATGGCGCAGCTCCGCCCGAGGGCACCGCCCCGCACGGCGACGTCGCCGAGCACGCCCGGCAGCTCGCGGCGGTCGCCGGGTCCGTTGCGCCGGGACGCCTGCGCCTGCTCCTCGCAGCGGAGTCGACGGGGGCGCTGATCGCCGCCGAGATGCACCACGACGGGATGCCGTGGGACCCCGTCGCGCACGACGCGGTCCTCACGGAGCTGCTCGGCCCGCGGCCGCCGGCGGGAGGGCGGCCGGCGCGGATGGAGGAGCTGGCCGAGGAGGTCCGTACGGCCCTCGACCAGCCGGGGCTGCGGATCGACTCCCCGCCGGACCTGCTGCGCGCGCTGAACCAGGCGGGGCTCCAGGTGGCGTCCACCTCCAAGCACGAGCTGCGCGAGATCGAGCACCCGGTCGTGGCGCCGCTGCTCGCCTACAAGAGGCTCTCCCGGCTGCTCAGTGCCAACGGCTGGGCCTGGCTGGAGCGTTGGGTGCACGACGGACGCTTCCGCCCGGACTACGTCGTCGGGGGTGTGGTCACCGGGCGCTGGGCGACCAGTGGCGGTGGCGCGCTCCAGCTGCCGGCGCAGATCCGCTCGGCGGTGCGCGCCGACCCGGGCTGGGCGCTCGTGGTCGCGGACGCCGCCCAGCTCGAGCCGAGGGTGCTGGCAGCGATGTCGGCCGATGCGGCGATGGCGGCGGCGGGGCGGCATGCCGACCTGTACCAGGGGCTCGTCGACTCGGGCACCGTCGAGACCCGCCAGCAGGCCAAGTACGCGATGCTCGGCGCGATCTACGGGGCGACCACGGGTGTCTCGGCCGCCCTCATGCCGCGGCTGACGCGCGCGTTCCCGCAGGCCATCGCCCTGGTGGAGGAGGCGGCACGGACCGGCGAGCGCGGCGACGTCGTCTCGACCTGGCTCGGGCGGTCCTCCCCGCTGCCGAGCGCCGCCTGGCAGTCGGCGCGGGAGTCGGCCGGCTCGGAGGGCGCCGACCCCGCTGACGTGAGGGCGGCCCGGCAGCGCGCGCGGGACTGGGGCCGGTTCGCCAGGAACTTCATCGTTCAGGGCACCGCGGCCGAGTGGGCGCTGTGCTGGATGGCATCGTTGCGGCGGCGGCTCGCGGTGATCGACGGACGTCCGCACCTGGTGTTCTTCCTGCACGACGAGGTGATGGTGCACAGCCCGGTCGAGGTCGCTGAGGAGGTCGCGCAGGCGGTGCGCGAGTCGGCTGCTGAGGCGGGGCGCCTGCTGTTCGGCGGGTTCCCGGTGGAGTTCGCGGTGAAGGTCACCGTCGCGCAGGGGTACGACGAGGCGAAGTGAGAGCCGGCACCGGACCTGCGTCGAGTGATGCGGTGTGGCGCTCCCGGATGGCAGGCTGAGGTCATGGACCTGGAGCCGACGATCGTCGCCGACGTCGAAGCCTGGCGCGCCTGGCTGGACGCGAACGAGGACTCCTCGGACGGCATCTGGCTCCTGCTGGCGAAGAAGGGGACCGTCTCGCCGACGTCGCTGACCTATGCCCAGGCGCTGGACGAGGCGCTGTGCAGCGGATGGATCGACGGGCAGAAGCGGAGCCACGACGCCGCGGCCTTCCTCCAGCGGTTCACCCCGCGCCGTCGGCGGTCGATGTGGTCGCAGCGCAACGTCGAGCACGTCGCGCGCCTGATCGAGGAGGGGCGGATCCGTCCGCGCGGGTACGGCGAGATCGACCGCGCGCGGCAGGACGGGCGGTGGGACCGGGCGTACGCGGGCTCGGCGACGGCGGAGGTCCCCGAGGACCTGGTGGCGGCCCTGCGCGCGGCGCCGGCGGCCCGGGCGGTGTTCGCCGGGCTGACGAGCCAGAACCGCTACTCGATCCTGCATCCGCTCATGACGGCCGCGACGGAGCAGACGCGGGCCCGCCGGCTGGCGACGCTGGTCGCGCGGCTCGAGCTCGGCGGGGCGTCACGCTCGGGGTGACCCGCGTGGCGTCCGCCCCGCCGTACCGCGTGGCGAGGGCAGCGAAGGTACCGGCGAGCTCGCGCGGCGCGACGCGCAACCGGCGGAGTGACTAGCGTGGGGCGCGTCACGCGGGTGCACTCCGTCGGCCGCGGGCCGGTCCGTCGGAGGGGCTCTCATGGGTGTGCACGACACGGCCTTCGCGATCACCGAGCTCTCGGCCCTGGAGATCCTCGACTCGCGCGGGAACCCGACGCTCCAGGTTGACGTCGAGCTCGGCTCGGGCGCCCCGGGCAGGGCCGGGGTCCCGTCCGGCGCCTCCACCGGCTCGCGGGAGGCCGTCGAGCTGCGTGACGGCGACGCGGCCCGGTTCGGCGGGAAGGGCGTGCTCGGCGCCGTCGGGAACGTCAACGGCGAGATCGCTTCCCTGGCCCGCTCGCGCCGGTGGACGTCGTTGGCCGAGCTCGACCAGGCGATGATCGCGCTCGACGGCACGAGCACCAAGGCGCGCCTCGGCGCCAACGCGATCGTCGGCGTCTCGATGGCCGTCGCGCGGGCCGCAGCTGGCCCGCTGCCCCTGTACGAGTTCCTCCGGCCGGCGGGGGTCGAGCTGCGGCTCCCCGTCCCGCACTTCAACGTGCTCAACGGGGGCGCGCACGCCGGGAACGCGCTGGACTTCCAGGAGTTCATGATCGCCCCGCTCGGCGCTCCGTCGATGGCCGAGGCCGTGCGCGCCGGCGCCGACGTCTACTCGCGGCTGCGCGGGCTGCTCACGACGGCCGGGCTCGCGACGGGCCTTGGCGACGAGGGCGGCTTCGCCCCTGACGTCTCCGTCCCCGAGGACGTGCTCGCCCTGCTCGTCAAGGCGATCGAGGACGCGGGCTACCGGACCGGCCGTGACGGCGTCGCGATCGCGCTCGACCCGGCCGCGAGCGAGCTCTACCGCGACGGGTGGTACCACGTGGCGGGTCAGTCGCTCTCGAGCTACGAGATGGTCGAGCGCTACGCGCAGATGGTCGCGCGCTACCCGGTCTGGTCCATCGAGGACGGCCTCGCCGAGGGTGACTGGGACGGCTGGATCACGCTCACCGAACGCCTCGGGGCGAGCACGCAGCTCGTCGGCGACGACATCTTCGTGACGAACCCGGCGATCATCGCCGAGGCGATCGAGCGGAAGGTGGGGAACTCCGCGCTGATCAAGCTCAACCAGATCGGCTCGGTGACCGAGACCCTGGAGGCCATGCGCCTGTGCCGCGACGCCGGCTACACGCAGATGGTGTCGCACCGGTCCGGCGAGACCTCGGACAGCTTCATCGCCGACCTGACGGTGGCGACCGGGTGCGGGCAGCTGAAGTCGGGGGCTCCGGCGCGTGGGGAGCGGGTGGCGAAGTACAACCGGCTGGTGGAGATCGCCGCGGGGACGCGGTTGCCGTACGGGCTGGGGTGACGATCGGCCGAGAGTGAGCGGCCGGCCGGGAGGGGGTCCGTCGCCGGGAGGGGGACCACGGGCGATCAGCGCCCCGACACGCTGAAGTGCTGGTAGTCGACGGGCCGGTCCCAGTAGCCGCCCCACTGCCAGCCCGCCACGGCGAAGGCGCGCACGACGACATCGTCGGCCAGGATCACGCCCGGCGCGTCCGGGCGGTCCGCGAACGCGCGGCCGGCCGGGGGCGCGACGTGGTCGCCGAGGACGTACGGGTTCTCGACCGGGTTGAGGTCGATCGCGCGCCCGTACGCGTGCTCCGACCACGCCGTGCCACCCGTGATGGCACGGCAGTTGAACGCCGAGGTGTTGTCGGCGGCCATCGACGCGTTGTCGTCGCCGCGGAAGTCGTCGACCAGGCGCATGGACCGAACCGGGTACCGCGCCGCGTAGAGCGCCGCGAACACCTCCACCACGTCGTCGGCGACGTCCGCGTGCACGACCAGCTCCCCGATCTCGACCGTGCCCTCGAAGGTCAGGTGGCTCACCGTGACGTGTCGCAGGTCCTCGAGCGGCACCGGGCAGCCCCGGTGCCACGACGAAGGGACCATCCGCTCGGCGAGCTCGACGGTGATGGGTCCGACGGACGAGACGAAGGCAGGCGTCGCCGCGACGGGCTCCGACGAGGGCTCGGTGCGGGTCGGTGCGCTCGCCGTGGCCGGTGCGGGCGGGGTGCTTCTGGCTGCCGGGGTGCTGCGCGCGGCCGGGGGCGACGGGCCGACGGTCTCGCGCGTGGGCGGCACCTGGTCCGGCGAGCACGCCACGAGCACGGTGACGAGCATCACCGTGGCGAGCGCCGACGCCGCGCGACCCATCTGCCGAGTATGGCGCGCGCGCCGGGGACGACGGCGGGGCCCGCCGGTCGGCGATCGACCGGCGGCGGCCTCCGTGGCGGTGCGCGCCCAGAGCGGGGTGCGCGGCACCGTGCGGGCGCGGAGCGATGGTGCCCGGGTGCTCGGCGGGCGGGTTGGTCAGCACGACGGGCGGGTTGGTCAGCTCGGTGAGCAGGACCTCAGCGCGGCGAGTTCAGGCGCGCGACGTCGCCTCGAGCACCGTCGGCATGTGGTGGGGACCGACGGGCGGGAGTGGGGCGGGCAACGCGACCCATGGCGCACCCCACGCCGCCTCGCCCCGCCTCACACCTCGCTGAGCACGTCCTCCGGCACGCCCTCGACCGCCCGCGCCGCGCGGTTCCAGCGGGACCAGAGCATCCGCTCGCCCACGGTCGTGGCCATCGCATGGCCCTTCCAGGCGAAGGCCAGGACGCCGACCGACAGGACGCCGGCGGCGAGCCAGTACGGGGCGGCCGGGTTCACCGCCGCCAGCAGACCGGCGATCACGGGCGCGGGGGCGGCGAACCCCCAGCGGACCAGGTTGAACGCACCGGTCGTCACGCGCCGGTCGGACGCGCCGAGCCCGAGGGCGAGGTCGGTGAGGTTCGCGTTGGCGATACCCATGCACAGCCCGGCCAGCACGAGCACGACGATCGACTCGACCGTCCCCGTGGAGGTCGCGAGCAGGAGCAGCGTGGCGAGGAGGCCGACGACGGCGATGGCGACGGTCTGCACGGCGCCCATCCGGTGCGCGAGCCGGTGGCCGATCACCTGGATCCCGATCGCCAGCCCGATGCCCCAGGCGGTGAAGGTGAAGCCGAGGGCGATGACGCCGAGGCCGAGGAAGACGGGCGTGTAGCAGAGCACGATGAAGAACGCGAAGTTGTACGACGCGGTGATGATCGCCAGGGTGCGGAAGCCCGGCCTGCGGAACGGGCCGGCGACATCGGCCGGCCGGAGAGGCGTCGGCGCCTCGACCGGGTCCTTGAGGCGGGTCAACGACACGACCAGCGCGAGGACCATGAACGCCCCGCAGACGAAGAACGGCAGCCGCCAGCTGAGCCGGCCGAGCAGGCCGCCGAGCAGGGGGCCGACGGCGAACCCGAGGCCGACGGACGTCTCGAACAGCTCGACCGCCCACTCACGGTCCTGTGCGAGGGAGACGAGGAGCACCATCGCGGTGGCGAAGAACATCGCGTTGCCGAGCCCCCACAGACCACGCAGCACGGCGAGCTGCACGATGCCGTCGGCGAGGGACGCGAGGATCGCCGCGACGGCGACCACGCTCACCCCGGTCGAGAGGATCGCCTTGTAGCCGAATCGTCCCGTCGCGAGGATGGCGGGGATCATCCCGGCCGCCATGATCGCGAGGTAGGCGGTGAACAGGAGCTCGACCTGCCAGGTGCTCGCGCCGATCTCCGCGCCGATGAGGGGGAGGATCGGGTCGACGACGGCGATCCCGGAGATCGCGAAGAATGCCGTGAGCGCCGTGGAGTAGATCGCGGTGCGGTGCGGTTCGGGGCGTGTGCTGGCCATCGATGTCCTTCGTCGCAGGTGCGCCGCAGTCGGCGCTCGAGTATGTACCTGTATCTACCAGGTATCTATCTGTAGCGTACAGTAACTTCTGCCGAAGACGACAGGGGGCCGATGTGGACGGGACCGCAGCAGCGGTGGAGGCCGAGGTCGCGATGCTCCTGAGGGTCGCTGCCCGGCCCATCCGGCCCGTCTCAGGCCTGTCGGGGACTCTCGAGCGGTCGGCCTACCTGATCCTGCGCCTGCTCGCCTCCGACGCCACCGGGAGCCAGAGCGTCAACGAGATCGCCGAACGGCTGCGGCTCGACGCGTCGACGGTGACGCGCCAGGTCATCGCGATCGAGGCCGTCGGGCTCGTGACGCGGCGGCGCGACCCTGACGACGGCCGATCGACGATCGTCGAGCCGACGCCGTCCGGGCTCGCCGCCCTCGCGAGCACGCGGGCGACGCGTGCCGCGGTGTACGACGAGGTCCTCGCCGACTGGTCGCCGCAGGACCGCCGGGAGCTGGCGAGGCTGCTGGCGCGGCTCAACCACTCGCTCGACGAGCGGGCGCGCAGGTCCGACGGGTCGCGGTGAACCGCTCCGCGTGACGGGTCGGCACCTGTCCTCCGCGTGGGGCAGGAGGGCGGAGCCGGGTTCGGGCGCGGGCAGCGGCCAGCGGGGCGATCCGGGGCAGCGCAGTTGTTCACAATCGCAGCCACAATTCTTTGTCCACAATTTCTGCGTGTATTCTTGTCAATGCTCCCTCGCTCTCGTACACTTGTTCGAAAGGCGGTGGGGGAGGTGCAGCGATGAGTGACGAGAGCCTCCGAGGGCCGCGGCCCCCGTGGTCGGAGACCGTGGCAGCGCTGACGCCTGGGTCGACGCGACCTCCAGGACCGCCGCTCCGGGTCGCCTCGCGTACGGTCGCGATCAAGGCGCTCCGCGAGCGGGTGCTCTCGATCCGTGCGGAGGTTGCGGCCCTGCTGGAGCTCGATCCGGGCATCGTCGACGGCGCCGACGGCCCGGCCCTCCATGCCGAGCTGCACGCGGCGGTCGACCAGCTCTCGATGTACGCGGCTCGCGT
>JBBRGX010000087.1:0-11182 GCA_038223605.1 Actinomycetales bacterium
GCGGTCCAGCTGCCACACGCCGAGGCGGCCGCAGACCCCCGCTGCGGACACGAGGATCACCAGCAGGAGGAGCATCCGACCGGACCGTCCGGTCCGCAGGAGCTCGTTCCACGGGGGCATGACCCCACGGTACCCAGCACGAGCGGTGGCCGACGCCCGGACGCTGCCCTCGCTGCCCTCGCTCCCCGGCGGTTCCCAGGGATCCGGGGGCCGCCGAGGCTGCGCACGGGGGCCCCGATGTGGTGGGGTGGGAAGGCATGGGGCGAAGGGCCACGACGCGGTGCCCGTGCGGGCTAAACGTCCCATGTCTCGACCGCAACACCCGACATGCTAGGAACGCCCGATCGATCTGCGTCGGGCCCGGTAGCACAGGAGAGCGCTCATGAGCAGCACATCCCAGATCCTCGGCTCCGGCTGGGCCACGCGCGGCGAGCAGCCCAGCGACGCGACCCTGGAGAGCATCGACCGCTGGTGGCGCGCGGCGAACTACCTCTCCGTCGGCCAGATCTACCTCCTGGCCAACCCCCTGCTCCGCGAGCCGCTGAGCCGCGACGACGTCAAGCCCCGCCTCCTCGGTCACTGGGGCACGACCCCCGGCCTGACGTTCCTCTACGCGCACCTCAACCGCGCGATCGCTGACCGTGCGCAGTCGACGATCTACCTCACGGGCCCCGGTCACGGCGGGCCCGGCCTCGTCGCGGGCGCCTACCTCGACGGCACGTACTCCAAGGTCTACTCCGACATCACCCAGGACACCGAGGGCCTGCGCCGGCTGTTCCGCCAGTTCTCCTTCCCTGGCGGCATCCCCAGCCACGTCGCACCCGAGACCCCCGGCTCGATCCACGAAGGCGGCGAGCTCGGCTACGTCCTCTCCCACGCCTACGGCGCGGCCTTCGACAACCCCGACCTGCTGGTCGCTGCCGTCGTCGGAGACGGCGAGGCCGAGACCGGTCCGCTGGCCACGAGCTGGCACTCGAACAAGTTCGTCCACCCGGTCAACGACGGCGTCGTGCTGCCGATCCTGCACCTGAACGGGTACAAGATCGCCAACCCGACCATCCTCGCGCGGATCAGCGAGGAGGAGCTCACCTCGCTGATGGTCGGCTACGGCCACCACCCGTACCTGTTCACCGCCGGCTACGACGACGAGGCGCCGATCGACATCCACCGCCGGTTCGCCGCGCTCGTCGATGACGTCCTCGACGAGATCGCTGCCATCAAGCGGGCTGCCGCCGAGGGCGACCTGCAGCGTCCGATGTGGCCGATGATCGTCTTCAAGACCCCGAAGGGCTGGACCGGCCCGGCGTACATCGACGGGAAGAAGACCACCGGGTCCTGGCGTGCGCACCAGGTGCCGCTGGCCAACGCCCGCGACACCGAGGCCCACCTGAAGGTGCTCGAGGACTGGATGCGGTCCTACCGCCCCGAGGAGCTCTTCGACGCCGACGGCCGGGTCGCGGAGGACATCACCGCCCTCGCCCCGGAGGGTCACCTGCGGATGAGCGACAACCGGCACGCGAACGGCGGCCTGCTGCTGCACGACCTGCGCCTCCCCGACTTCCGGGAGTACGGCGTCGCCGTCCCCACCCCCGGCGGCTCGATCAGCGAGGCGCCCAAGGTGCTCGGCGAGTGGCTCACCGACGTCATCCGGCTCAACCCGCACAACTTCCGGATCTTCGGTCCGGACGAGACCGCGTCGAACCGCCTGCAGGCCGTCTTCGAGGCGACCGACAAGCAGTGGGACGCCGGCTTCGAGGGACCGGAGGTCGACGAGCACCTCGCCCGCGCCGGCCGCGTGCTGGAGATGCTCTCGGAGCACCAGTGCCAGGGCTGGCTCGAGGGCTACCTGCTCACCGGCCGGCACGGCATGTTCAACTGCTACGAGGCGTTCATCCACATCGTCGACTCGATGATGAACCAGCACGCCAAGTGGCTGAAGGTGACGGCCGACATCCCCTGGCGCCGTCCGATCGCGAGCCTGAACTACCTGCTGTCCAGCCACGTCTGGCGCCAGGACCACAACGGCTTCTCCCACCAGGACCCTGGCTTCATCGACCACGTGGTCAACAAGAAGGCGGAGGTCGTCCGCGTCTACCTGCCGCCGGACGCCAACACCCTGCTCTCGACGTACGACCACTGCCTGCGCAGCCGGAACTACGTCAACGTCGTGGTCGCGGGCAAGCAGCCGGCCCCCAACTTCCTCACGATGGAGCAGGCCGTCGCGCACTGCACCCGCGGACTGGGGATCTGGGACTGGGCCGGCACCGAGGTCGAGGGCAAGCAGCCCGACGTCGTCCTCGCCTGCGCCGGCGACGTACCGACCCTCGAGGCCCTGGCCGCGGCCGACATCCTGCGTCGTGAGCTGCCGGTCCTCATGGTCCGCGTGGTGAACGTCGTCGACCTCATGCGCCTCCAGGACGAGCGGGAGCACCCGCACGGGCTGTCCGACCGGGAGTTCGACAACATCTTCACCGCCGACCGCCCGATCGTCTTCGCCTACCACGGCTACCCGTGGCTCATCCACCGCCTCACCTACCGCCGCAACGGCCACGCGAACCTGCACGTGCGCGGCTACAAGGAGGAGGGCACGACGACGACGCCGTTCGACATGGTCATGCTCAACGACCTCGACCGGTTCAAGCTCGTCATCGACGTCATCGACCAGGTGCACTGGCTGCGCTCGGGCCAGGCGAACCTGCGCCAGAAGATGGTCGACGCCCGGCTCTCGGCCCGGGAGTACACCCGCAGCCACGGCGAGGACGACCCGGCGATCCGCGACTGGGCCTGGCCAGGGGCGGCCGCAGCGCTCGAGGCCGGCTCCGGGTCGGCGACCCTCACCACCGGCGGGGACAACGAGTAGACCGGCCACCGCCGGCTCGACCGACTAGGGAAGCAGCAGAACCGTGGCACGCAGCATCATGATCACGTCAGCCGAGGGCGACACCGGCAAGTCGACCATCGCCCTCGGACTCCTCGACCTGCTGACCCGTACGGTCGCGCGGGTGGGGGTGTTCCGCCCGGTCGCCCGGTCGACGGACGCTCCGGACTACGTGCTGGAGCTGCTGCTGGCCCATGACGGCGTCGACCTGGAGTACGACACCTGCCTCGGGGTGACGTACGAGGAGGTCCACGCCGACCCGGAGGCCGCGCTCTCGCGCATCGTCTCCCGGTACCACGACGTCGAGCGGCTCTGCGATGTCGTGGTCGTCATCGGCTCGGACTACACGGACGTGGCCGGGCCGACGGAGCTCGCCTTCAACGCGCGGGTCGCGGCGAACCTCGGTGCCCCGGTGCTGCTCGTCGTGCGCGGCTCCGGTCGCAAGCCGGACGAGGTGCGCTCGATGGCCGAGGTCGCCGTCGCCGAGCTGCGCGCGCAGCACGCCGAGGTGCTCGGTGTGGTGGCCAACCGCTGCGCTGCGCAGAGCCTGCTCTCGATGCGTGCAGCACTCGGCTACGAGCTGCCCGCCTGGGCGGTGCCGGACGACCGCCTGCTCAGCGCACCGACCGTCGGCGCGCTGATGGAGGCCGTCGGTGGGCGGCTCATGGTCGGCGACGCGGAGCTCCTGCAGCGGGAGGCGCTCGACGTCATGGTCGCCGCCATGTCGATCGAGCACCTGCTGGAGAAGCTCACCGACGGGGCGATCATCATCACCCCCGGCGACCGGTCCGACATCCTGCTCGGCCTGCTCGTCGCGCATGCTGCCGACGGCTTCCCCTCGCTCGCGGGGATCATCCTCAACGGGGGCTTCTACCCGCCTCCGGTCGTCTCCCGCCTCGTCGACGGCCTCGGCACGCGCCTGCCGATCATCCGGACCGACATGGGGACGTTCATGGCCGCCAGCGCGGCTGCGAACACCCGGGGACGGCTCACGGCCGACTCGCAGCGCAAGGTCGACCTCGCGCTCGCGCTCTTCGAGAAGCATGTGGACGGCCAGGCGATCCTCGACCGGATGGACGTCGCCAAGCCCAGCGTCGTCACCCCGCTGATGTTCGAGTACGAGCTCCTCTCGCGGGCCCGTGACGACCGCAAGCACATCGTGCTCCCGGAGGGCAGCGACGACCGGATCCTGCGGGCGGCGAGCACGCTGCTCCAGCGCGAGGTCGCGCGGCTGACGATCCTCGGGTCCGAGCCGGCGATCCGTGCCCGGGCGACCGAGCTCGGCCTGGACATCTCCGGGGCCGTCGTCATCGACCCCAAGGACGGCGAGCTGCACGAGCGATTCGCCCGCGAGTACACCGAGATGCGCAAGCACAAGGGCATGACCCTCGAGCGCGCCCGCGAGATCGTCGGGTCGGTCTCCTACTTCGGCACGATGATGGTCCAGCTCGGGCTCGCCGACGGCATGGTCTCCGGGGCGATGCACACGACGGCGCACACCATCAAGCCGTCATTCGAGATCATCAAGACGGTGCCGGGCACGTCGGTCGTCTCCAGCGTGTTCCTCATGTGCCTGGAGGACCGCGTCCTGGTCTACGGCGACTGCGCCGTCAACCCCGACCCGACGGCCGAGCAGCTCGCCGACATCGCCATCTCCTCCGCGGAGACGGCGGTGCAGTTCGGCATCGAGCCGCGGATCGCGATGCTCTCGTACTCGACCGGGGAGTCCGGGACGGGCGCCGACGTCGACAAGGTGCGCGCCGCGACGGCCCTCGTCCGCGAACGTCGCCCCGACCTCGACGTCGAGGGCCCGATCCAGTACGACGCCGCCGTCGACGCCTCCGTCGCGAAGACGAAGATGCCGGAGTCGAGCGTCGCGGGCCGCGCGACGGTGTTCATCTTCCCTGACCTCAACACGGGCAACAACACCTACAAGGCCGTGCAGCGCTCGGCCGGCGCCGTCGCGATCGGCCCGGTCCTGCAGGGCCTGCGCAAGCCGGTCAACGACCTGTCCCGCGGCGCACTGGTCCAGGACATCGTCAACACCGTCGCGATCACCGCGATCCAGGCCCAGGCCTTCAGCCCCGCCGGTGAGGGCCACCCGATCACGACCGTCGTCACCCCCTCCGGGACGGCGATCACCACACCCCCGCAAGGAGCCCAGCTGTGAGCACCCGTGTCCTGGTCGTCAACTCCGGTTCGTCGTCGATCAAGTACCAGCTGGTCGACGTCGACAGCGGTGAGGCGCTCGCGACGGGCCTCGTCGAGCGCATCGGGCAGGAGATCGGCGCGTTCAAGCATGAGGGCCCGAACGGGGTCGTCAAGCTCGAGCAGCCGGTCCCCGACCACGAGTCGGGCATGGCGACCGTGCTCGCCCTGTTCGCCGAGCACGGGCCGGAGCTCGACGCCGCGAGCCTGACGGCGATCGGTCACCGCGTGGTGCAGGGCGGGTCGGTCTTCGCCGGACCCGCGCTCATCGACGACTCCGTCGAGACCGCCATCGGGGAGCTGGCGACCCTCGCCCCGCTGCACAACCCGGCGCACCTGCAGGGCATCCGCGCCGCGCGCCGGGCCTTCCCGACGGTCCCGCACGTCGCCGTCTTCGACACCTCGTTCCACCAGACGCTGCCTGCGGCCGCCTACACGTACGCGATCGACCGGGACCTCGCGGAGCGGTACGCGATCCGTCGCTACGGCGCGCACGGCACCTCGCACAAGTTCGTCTCGCGCCGGATGGCCGAGATCCTCGGCAAGGACCCGGCCGAGGTCAACGTCATCGTCCTGCACCTCGGCAACGGCGCCTCGGCCTGCGCCGTGCGCGGCGGGGTCTCGGTCGAGGTCTCGATGGGCCTGACGCCCCTGGAGGGCCTGGTCATGGGCACCCGCTCCGGCGACATCGACCCGGCGGTGCTGTTCCACCTGCAGCGCGTGGCCGGCATGAGCACCGACGAGCTCGACGACCTGCTCAACCGCCGCTCCGGGATGCTCGGGCTGTCCGGCTCCTCCGACATGCGCGACGTGCACGACGCCGTCGCTGCCGGCGACGAGAGGTCCCGGACGGCTCTGGAGGTCTACTACCACCGGATCAAGGGCTACGTCGGCGCCTACTACGCCCAGCTGGGCCACGTCGACGCGATCGTGTTCACGGCCGGGATCGGCGAGAACGACGACATCGTGCGGATCAACTCCCTCACGGGGCTCGAGCGCCTGGGCATCATGGTGGACGCGGCGCGCAACGAGGGCCGCAAGAAGTCCGAGACGCTCATCTCGCCGGACGGCAGCGAGGTGGCCGTCTGGGTGGTCCCCACCAACGAGGAGCTCGAGATCGCCCGGGAGGCTGTGCAGCTGCTCGCCGCGGGCTGAGGTCCTTTGTCGGATCACGACAACGACACCCGGTCATCCTCGGCCGCGTCCGGCGCAGCGCTCGGGGTCGGCGTTGGCTAGCGTCGTCGATACCGGACGACCTCGCCCGGCAACGACACGACGGAGGACAGGGATGACGCTGCTCGCGGGCAAGACGGTTCTGGTGACAGGCGTGCTGACCGAGGGCTCGATCGCCTTCCACGTCGCGCGGCTCGCCCAGGAGCAGGGGGCGAGCGTCGTGCTCACCTCGTTCGGGCGCCAGCAGCGGCTGACCGAGGCGATCGCGCGCCGGCTCCCGGTGCCGGCACCCGTCGTCCAGCTCGACGTGACCTCGGCCGAGGACCTCGCAGCGCTCGCCGAGCGCGTCGGGGAGCATGCCGACCGGCTCGACGGCGTCGTGCACTCGATCGGCTTCGCCCCGCAGTCCGTGCTGGGTGGGCACTTCCTCGACGCGTCCTGGGTCGACGTCGCCACGGCGCTCGAGGTCTCGGCCTTCTCGCTCAAGGCGCTCGCCGTCGCCGCGAGGCCGCTCATGAAGCGCGGCAGCTCGGTCGTCGGACTGACCTTCGACGCCTCGGTCGCCTGGCCCGTCTACGACTGGATGGGCGTGGCGAAGTCCGCCCTGGAGTCCACCTCCCGTTACCTCGCACGCGACCTCGGCCCCGAGGGCATCCGCGTCAACCTCGTGGCCGCCGGCCCGATCCGGACGACGGCGGCGAAGTCGATCCCCGGCTTCGAGCTCATCGAGGGCGGCTGGGACGCGCGCGCGCCGCTCGGCTGGGACGTCGGCGACGCCGGCCCGACGGCCCGCGCCGTCGTCGCGCTGCTCTCGGACTGGTTCCCGGCCACGACGGCGGAGATCGTCCACGTCGACGGCGGTGCGCACGCGATGGGCGCCTAGACCCACGACCTGCGACCTCGTCGGCGGACAGGGTAGATGGTCCTGGACCTCGTGCCGTACCCTGCCTACGGTTGCGTAACTTACGCCCCCGTAGGTGACGAGAGGTTCACGTGCCAGCACCGCACCACCATCCCGCTCCGCTCAGCCGCGCGCTGCCCACGATCATCCAGGGCGGCATGGGCGTCGGGGTCTCCTCCTGGAGGCTCGCGAACACCGTCGCCCGGCGCGGCCAGCTCGGCGTCGTCTCCGGCACGGCGCTCGACCTCGTCCTGGCGAGGCGGCTCGAGAACGGCGACCCCGACGGCTCCTCGCGCCGCGCCCTCGCCGCGTTCCCCGTCCCGGAGGTCGCCGAGCGCGTCCTCGCGCGGCACTTCCGGCCCGAGGGTCGCGCGGCCGGGACGCCGTACACCCCGGTGCCTCGACTGAGCCTGCGGCCGAACCGGGCGCTGAACGAGCTGACGGTGCTCGGGAACTTCGCCGAGGTCTGGCTGGCCAAGGAGGGTCACGACGGCCCCGTCGGGATCAACTTCCTGGAGAAGATCCAGATGGCGACGCCGGCGGCCGCCTACGGCGCGATGCTCGCCGGGGTCGACGCCGTGCTGATGGGCGCCGGCATCCCGCGCCACCTTCCCCAGCTTCTCACCGCTCTCGCCACGCACGACAAGGTGCGCCTGCCGATCGACGTCGCCGGCGCCACCAACGGCGACCACGGGGTCGAGCTCGACCCCGTCGCCCTGCTCGGTGATGGCCTCCCCCCGCTGCACCGTCCGATGTTCCTCGCGATCGTCTCCAGCGAGGTCCTGGCGGTCTACCTCAACAAGGACGCGTCGATCCGGCCCGACGGGTTCGTCATCGAGGGGCCGCGAGCCGGTGGGCACAACGCACCGCCGCGGGGCCGCCTGACGCTCGACGAGACCGGGCAGCCGATCTTCGGTGCTCGCGACGACGCCGACCTCGCCAAGGTCGCGGCGGTCGGGCTCCCCTTCTGGCTCGCCGGCTCCTTCGGCACGCCGGAGGCCGTGGCCGCCGCCCTGGCCGCTGGCGCGCAGGGCGTCCAGATCGGCACCCTCTTCGCCCTCAGCTCCGACTCGGGAATCACCGCCGAGATCCGCGAGCGGATGCTGTCCAAGCTCAAGGACGGCACCCTCGAGGTCTTCACCGACCCCCTCGCCTCGCCGACCGGTTTCCCGTTCAAGGTCGTCCAGCTCGACGGGACGCTCTCGGACCAGGGGCAGCGCGCCGCACGGCCGCGCCTGTGCGACCTGGGCTACCTGCGGACCGGATTCGTCAAGGACGACGGGAAGGTCGGCTACCGCTGCGCGGCCGAGCCGGTCGACATGTTCGTCAAGAAGGGCGGCACCGAGGCGGACGCCGTGGGCCGCGCCTGCCTGTGCAACGCGCTGGCCACCGACATCGGTCTCGGGCAGACGCGGGCCGACGGCTACGAGGAGGAGGTCCTCGTCACGCTCGGCGCCGACCTCGACGGGGCCAACCGACTCATCGCGCTGCACCCAGCGGGCTGGAGCGCCGACCAGGCGCTCGACTGGCTCCTCGCGCCCCTCTGACCGCCCTCCGGTCCCGCCGCTTCCCGGCTCCCGGGAGACCCACCGGCCCGTGCGCGCACGAGAGGCCCGCTCCGCGACAGCGCGGGGCGGGCCTCTCGTGGGTTCGGTGCCCGTCGACCTCAGCCGAGGGCGAGGACCTCGCGGACCTGCGGGTCGACGAGCGCGAGGGCTGCTGCCCTCGCCTCTCCTGCGGTCGGTGCCCTGCGTGCCGCCTCGCCGATCGCCCGGCAGGTCGGCAGGTCGTGGCGGCTGAGCGCGAACCGCACGGCCGGGACGGCCGATGGCGACATCGACAGGCTGGTGATCCCGAGCCCGGTCAGCAGGAGCGCCATCACCGGGTCGGCGGCGGACTCCCCGCAGACCCCCACCGGCTTGCCCGTGTCGACGCCGGCCGCAGCGGTGGCCGCGACGAGGTCCAGGACGGCGGGCTGCCAGGCGTCGAGCAGGTCGACGAGGGACCCGAGCAGGCGGTCGGCAGCCATCGTGTACTGGGCGAGGTCGTTGGTGCCCAAGGAGACGAAGTCGACCTCGGCGAGGATGTCCCTGGCCCGCAGCGCGGCCGCGGGGATCTCGACCATCACGCCGACCGTCGCGATACCGGCCGTACGGGCCATGGCGGCGAACTGCCTGGCCTCCTCGACGGTCGCGATCATCGGTGCCATCACCCACGGCGCGCCGCCGGTCTGCTTCGCGGCCCTCGCGACGGCCGCGAGCTGCGTGCGCAGCAGACCTTCGGCGTGGCGGACGAGGCGGTAGCCCCGGACACCGAGCGCCGGGTTCTCCTCGCCGGCCTGGGTGACGAACGCCAGGGGCTTGTCGGCCCCCGCGTCGAGCGTGCGCAGGACGACCTTGCGGCCATCCAGTGCTGCCATCGCGCGGGCGTAGACCGCTGCCTGGTCGTCCTCGGTCGGCGCGGTGGCCGCCCCCAGGAAGAGGACCTCGGTGCGGAACAGGCCCACGCCTTCGACGGCGGCGGCGGTGAGCCGCTCGGCGTCCTCGGCGGTGCCGATGTTCGCCAGCAACGCGATCCGGTGGCCGTCGGAGGTCGCGCCGTCGGCCGTGGCCTCGGCGAGCGTGGCCAGGCCCGCACGACGCGTCTCGACGGCCGCCTTCATCGCGTCGTCGGGGTCGCGCGTGACGGTCCCGTGCGCCGCATCGACGGCGACGACGTCGCCGTCGACCAGCGCGGAGGAGCCGGTGGCCCGGACGACGCAGGGCAGGCCCAGCTGACCGGCGATGATCGCGGTGTGCCCGGTCGGGCCGCCCTGCTCGATGACGATGCCGAGGACCTTGTCCAGGTCGAGGGCTGCGGTGTCGGCGGGCGAGAGATCGGGGGCGACGATCACCGATGGCCGCTCCAAGGGCGGCACACCCGGCTCGGGGAGCCCCTGGTAGCGCGCGACCACGCGGTCGCGCACGCTGTTGAGATCGGTGACCCGCTCGGCGAGGTACCCGCCGGCAGCGGTGAACATCACCGCGAACGAGTCGACCACCGCGACCAGGGCGTGCAGCGGGGGCTCGCCCTTGTCGATGCGCTGGCTGGTCTGGGTGCGCAGCGCCGGGTCGTCGGCCATCTGCGCGGTGGCGGTCAGGACGTCGGCGACGGTGGCCGTCGCACCGGCGGCCTGGGCCCGCAGACCCGCGGCGACGGCGGCGAAGGCCGCGAGGACCTTCTCCTTCGCCGCCGCGGGGTCGGCCGGGGCGGGCTCGTCGGCCGGGACCACGGGGGCCGGGCGCACGGTCGCCACCGGCCCCCAGACGGCCCCTCGTCCCACGCCCACGCCCTGCAGGACCATGCTCGAGGCGTTCATCTCCGCGCTCACTCCGCGTCGAGATCGGTCTCGAGCAGGGTGACGAGCTGGTCGAGCACACCGTCGTCCTCCGACTCCAGGACGACCTCTTCGCCGTGCCCGATCCCCAGGGCCATCACCATGAGGATGCTGGAGGCGTCCATGGACGGCCCCCCCGGCTTCCCGATGGTGACCTGTGCCCCGGAGGCCGCGACGGCCTGGGTGAAGAGGGACGCCGGCCGCGCGTGGAGACCCACGCGGGAGGCGATGACGACGGTGCGCTGCGACATGTCGAGCCTTTCCTTCGATGCAGTGGGCGGGGTTCAGCGAGCGCCGGAGAGGGCTGCGACGCTCGCGGCCGACTCCAGAACGGACTCCTCAGGATTGCGCCCGATGCTCTTCGCGACCACCACGGCGACAGCCGAGACGACCATACCGATGAGCAGGGCGAGCAGGAACAGGACCGGCTTGTTGGCCAGGGCCGAGACCCAGATGCCCCCGTGCGGTGCGAGGATGCCGGAGCCGAAGGCCATCGAGAGGCCACCGGTGACGGCGCCGCCGAGCATGAACGACGGGATCATCCGGATCGGATCCGCAGCGGCGAACGGGATGGCGCCCTCGGAGATGAAGGACGCACCGAGCAGCCATGCGGACTTCCCGGACTCACGCTCCGCCTCGGAGAACA
>JBBRGX010000088.1:0-11166 GCA_038223605.1 Actinomycetales bacterium
GATCGGACGACCGGTGCGACGACGTTGGTGTCGACCACGGCGCAGGCGGACAGCTACTCCAGGGAACCGGCGATCAGCGCCGACGGACGCTGGATCACCTTCACCTCGCGCGCCTCCGACCTCGTCGGCGGCGACACGGACAGCACCGACGACGTGTTCCTCTGGGATCGGACAACCGGGCACACGTCGCTCGTGTCGGTCGATGTCGCGGGGATGGCCTCCCCTGGCGGCGGCCCGGCGATCAGCGCCGACGGCAGCTGGATCGCCTACAACGGGGACTGCCGGATCGAGGGTGGGGACGGCGTCTGCGACGTCCTCGCGTGGAATCGGTCGACGGGTGTCAGCTCGACCGTGAGGGGTGGCCTCGGCAGCATCGCGACGGTCGACCAGACCGTGTCGATCAGCGCCGACGGTCGCTGGATCACCTACCAGTCGGTGGCCTCTGACCTCGTTGAGAGTGACGAGAACGACGACGTGGACGTCTTCCGCACGGATCGCGTGACGGGAGTGACATCCCTGGTGTCGGCCGGGCCGGGGCGCGCGGCCGCCGATGGGTTCTCCCTGTTCCCGGTGATCAGTGGTGACGGCCGGTGGATCGCCTACTACTCGTTCGCGTCGAACCTGGTGGCGGGCGGCAGCCCGGGCGGCCAGACGGATCTCTTCGTCACGGGGCCGATGACCGACTGACGGCCGGTACCGTCGACGGACTCGTGACCGCCTGCTACGCCTCCGCGCCGAACCCGGTGCCCCGCGGCGTCAGCGGGTCCATCGACGTGTTCACCAGGGACCGCGTCAAAGGTGTCACCTCGTTGGACCCCGTGAGATCGGACAGCGCGGCAGCCACGACGAGTCGGTGATGCGGGACGTCAGCCCGGACGGCCGGTGGATCGCGTACCCGCGACTCTTCCGTCGGGGGTCCCGAGGATCAGGTCGACCTGTCCGCCGTCGGGGTCCCGGACGTGGCTCAGCCGGACATTCGCGTCGACAGGCCCGCCCGACCTGGCGTCGGAGCACTCCGGCGATGAAGCCCTCGAGCAGGTGCCTGGCCAGCTGGCCGGTGGCGGTCGGCGCCGCGCCCGGAGCCGAGACGTGGACGAGCCGCGCGGCCAGTCCGGTGTCCAGGAGCGCCACCTTCGGCCGCGACGCCGAGCGTGCGGTCAGGTTGGTCGACCAGGAGGGGATGCGCTGACCGAGGAAGAGGGTCTCCAGCAGCTCCAGGTGGGGAGCAAGGGTGCGGACCGGCTTCCGCCGTACGCCGTATCGACGGACAGTCGCGTGCGCGGCGAAGGCATCGACAGGGCCGCTGGCGTGGAGCCGGACGCGATCGCCCTCAGAGGTGATGACGTGGAGCCGACGTGGGAGCCAGACGTCACGCGCCGGGACGGTCTGCCGTGGACGTCTCCGGAATCGCGATGGCGGCTGACCTGCACCGATCGACGTCGCCCGACCCGGCACCACCCACCCGATCCACCTACGGATCAGGAGGTTGGGGGTTCGAATCCCTTCGGGCGCACAGCTGGTGAAGGCCCCTGACCTGCGGAGACGTGGGTTGGGGCCTTTGTCGTCCGATGCGACGTCAGAAGGTCGCCCGGGAGCGCGGCGGTCATGCCTCCCACAGGGCGTCGCGGGTCACCATGCGGCGACGTCACGGGGTCAAGGCGTGACGAGAGGCAGAAAGACCGTGTCGACGATCTCGGTGATCGCATCGTCGGGTAGCGGCCGGAGGGTCATGAGGACCTCCTGCCGGAACAGGTCGCCCGGCAGTCGTGCGATCCGCGGCGTGAGCTTGGCGGGGTCGATCTCGCCGCGCTCCACCGCGCGCCGCACGATCTGCTCGGTTGCCGAGCCGTGGGTGCCGAGAATCGCCTCGCGGAGGTCGGACAAGCTCGTCCCCGTCTCGTCGTAGTAGGACGCGAGCTGGATCGTGAGCACCGTGGCGAGGCCGACCCTGGTCCCGTTCGCCTGGCGCAGCAGCGCGAGCATGTCACCCCGCAGTGTCCCCGTGTCGGGCGGTTCGGTGCGGTCCAGCGCGGCGCCGTACCCGATCGCGGCGCGGACGAGCTCGTGCTTGCCGGGCCACCGCCGGTAGAGCACTGGCCGGCTCGTGCCGGCTCGGGTCGCGACGGAGTCGATGGTGAGCGCGTCGTACCCGTGCTCGGTGAGCTCGTCCCAGGCGGCCGCGAGCAGGGCGGTCTCGAGCTCCGCACCGCGCCTGCGACGGCGCACACCGTCAGGATTAAGGTCCACTTGTGCATCCTATCGCGCACGCCTATCGTCGCTAAGGTACGAGTCGTATCTTAGGGAGGCGCCGTCGTGGCCACGAAGGAAGGTCTCGACCCCGCCCTGCGGCGCACCGCGATCGCCGTCGTCGTCGGCGCTCTCGCCGTGGTCTTCGACACCACGATCGTCAGCATCGCGCTGCACACCCTCACGACCGAGCTGCACGCCACGGTGGACACGATCCAGTGGGTCAGCACCGGCTACCTGCTGGCCCTCGGAGTGACCATCCCGGTCGTCGGATGGGCGCAGAGCCGGCTCGGAGGCAAGCGTCTGTGGATCCTCGGGCTCTCGATCTTCCTGCTCGCCTCGATCCTGTGCAGCGTCGCCTGGAGCGCGCCGAGCCTGATCGCTTTCCGTGTCCTGCAGGGCATCGGCGGCGGCATCATGCTGCCGCTCATGTCGACGCTGGTGGTCCAGGCCGCACGCGGCAAGAACCTGGGTCAGGTGATCGCCACGATGAGTCTGCCGGTGGTGCTCGGCCCGATCCTCGGACCGGTGCTCGGCGGGCTCATCCTCACCTTCGCCAGCTGGCACTGGATGTTCTGGGTGAACGTGCCCTTCTGCGTCGTCGGGCTCGTGCTCGCCGCGCGGATGCTGCCCGCGGACAGGCCCGCCCAGCGCGTTCGCCTCGATGTGGTGGGGCTCGCGCTGCTCTCGCCTTCCGTCGTCGGCATGCTCTACGGCCTGTCCAACGTCAGCCGGGACGGCGGCTTCGGCCGCACCGACGTGCTCATCCCGCTCATCGCAGGGATCGCCCTGCTCGGGGGCTTCATCGGGTGGGCCGCCCACCGGGCCGGCAGCGCCCTCGTCGACATCCGGCTGCTCCGGTTCCGCCCGCTCGCCACGTCCTCGGCGCTGCTCTTCCTGTCCGGCTTCGCGCTCTACGGCGCGATGCTGCTCCTGCCCCTGTACTGGCAGGAGGTCCGCGGGACCGACGCGTTGGGAGCCGGCCTCCTGCTCGTGCCGCAGGGCATCGGCACGCTCCTCAGTCGCTCCCTCGCAGGGCGGCTGACCGACCGCATGGGTGCCCGCTGGATCTCGATCACCGGCTTCGCGATCGTCGCGCTCGCGACCGTCCCGTTCGCCCTCGCCACCCCGACGACGAACGAGGTGCTGCTGATGGCCGCCCTGCTGGTGCGCGGATTCGGCCTCGGCGCGGTGACGATCCCGCTGATGTCGGTCGCGTTCCTCGGGCTGGAGCGGGCGGACGTCCCGCACGCCAGCACCATCACCCGCATCGCGACGCAGGTCGGCGGATCGTTCGGGGTGGCCGTGCTCGCGGTGATCCTGCACACGGCCATGAGCGGGGCGCAGGCGCCTCGCGAGGTCGCTGCCTCCTTCGACCGGTCCTTCTGGTGGGCCATCGCGTTCGCGGGTGCAGCGGTGGTCCTCTCCTTCGTGCTCCCCGGCCCTCCGCGATCAGGGGGACCAGTTGTTGTCACCGTCGCACCGGACCGGTTGACACCGACACCGATGCGGTCGCACTGATGATCGTGGCCGCGGTGAAACGGCGGGCCCGAAGCGGCACGTCTTGTCGGGTGCCCGCACCGATGTCGGTGCTCGCGACGACGATGGATGGATGCAGACGATCCTGGTTCCACCGCTGTTGTGCTCGCCACTCGTCTACAGGCCCATCCTCGACGTGGCCTGGACCCACGGTTCCGTGACGCTCGCGGACACCCGTCACGACGACACCGTCGCCGGCATGGCTGAGCGCCTGCTGCGTGAGGCACCCGAGGAGTTCGTGCTCCTCGGTACGAGCATGGGCGGCTATGTCGCGCTCGAGGTCGTCAGGCAGGCACCGCGGCGAGTTCGCGCGCTCGCACTGGTCAGTACCTCGGCCCGGAGAGACACGCCCGAGCAGCTGGCCTCGCGGGAGCGTCAGTCGAGGCTGGTCGAGGACGGTGAATTCGACCGGCTCGTCGACCTGGCGTTCCCTGGCGTCGTCGCGGAGCAGCACGAGAAGGACCCGGCCCTGCTCGGCGTCTGGCGTGCCACGACTCACGCCGTCGGCGCCGAGGTCTTCCTCCGCCAGCAGCGAGCCGTCATGGGCCGGGCCGATGCGCGCGACCTCCTACCGACGATCGACTGCCCGACCGTGGTGATCCATGGGGCGGACGATCGCCTCATTCCCGTCGAGATGGGTGCGGAGATCGCCAGGTCGATCCCGGGGGCCGAGCTCGTCATCCTCAAGGACGCAGGGCACTTCCTCTTCGTCGAGCAGCCCGAGGTCGTTGCCGCCTCTGTGGCTGACTTCCTCGACGGGCTGGACCCGGACCGATGAACCGACTACGGGCTGTCGTGCACGGGCCCCTGCCATCGGCCGCGCCGGCCGCAGAGAACCACTGACCCCCACCTGGGCCGTGTTCGGATGACGTCGCGCCGGATGGTGGAGCTGTTCGCACCACCTGGGTCCGTCCGGAGAAGCGGCCGCGCACTCACAGCGCGCCGACAGCTCATCGGCTACGAGCCATGAGCTGTCGGGGCGCGCGGCAGCACAGCGCGGCCGGGCCAAGCTCCCTGACGGGTACGGAGCGCATGCCCCGGCCGGAGTGCACCGCGAAGTGGCGCGGGGTGTGGAGCCGAACCGGGAGCCAGGGCCTCCGTGCACCAGCAGGTGGAGGCGGACGCCGATGGACGAGTGTGTGGCGCTGACCGGCACCGATCGACTCGCGCCGACTCCCGCCACCCCGCTCGTTCCACCTACGGATCAGGAGGTCGGGGGTTCGAATCCCTTCGGGCGCACAGCTGGTGAAGGCCCCTGACCTGCGGAGACGTGGATTGGGGGCCTTTGCCGTCGGCGTCGACGTAGCGCCCGGGGGACCCAAGGGGGGCCACACCGGCTCCCTGACCGGACGCGTGTGGACGGCTGTGGACGGTGACTTCGAGAGCCGCAGCGCGCTGACCTGCACGAACGCGCGCGAGCGCGCGTCGATCGTCTGATGCGAGGTCAGCGGACCAGTCTCCGGCCACGCGCCTCAGGGGCCGAGGGTCGCGATCGGCAGCGCCAGCACCCCGTCCTCGGGGCGCCGGAGGGCCGCGGCGCGGGTCGTGACGACTTCTCGAGAGAGCGGCCGTCGGAGGTTGTGGGTCACCCGTTCGGGCTGGTCCCTTGGGTGGTGATCACGCGAGGCGATAGCGTCACCATGGCGCGCGCGGGAGCTGCGCGAGGGGGCGGCCGAGGAGGTCCGTGGTGCGTGGCGTGCGGTCAAGGTGGGCGGTGCTCGCGGGTGCCACCCTCGCGTTGGTGTGGCTTGTCCCGGTGGGCGGCTCCGCCCTCGGTGCCGTGCAGAGCATCGAGCCGTCTGGAGCGGCGTCCGCTCAGTCGGTGTCATCGAGTTCGACCGCCGACGTGCGGGCCTATGTCACCCAGGTCTACCGCGACCTGTTCGAGCGGGACCCTGACCCTGAGGGCCTGGCCACCTGGACAGGCAAGCTGCTGTCCGGGGTCCCCTACAGCTCTGTGGCCAACGCCATCACCAGCTCGACGGAGTACCGCTCGCGGCTCATCAGCGCCGCCTACCTGCAGTACCTGGGGCGCGCCCCCGAGCCGGCCGGGCTGCAGTTCTGGCTTGGTCAGATGACGGCCGGCCGCCACATCGAGCAGATGCAGGCCGGCTTCATCGCGTCGGACGAGTTCTACGCGCGTGGCGGGGGTACTGCCCGTGGCTGGGTCACGTTGTTGTACGGCACCGCCCTGGGCCGGAGCCCCGGCGCGAGCGAGGTCGACTGGTGGGTGTCTGCGATGGCCGACGGAATGAACCGCGGCACCGTCGCCGCGGGCTTCCTGTACTCGACCGAGCACCTGACCGGTGTCGTCGACGGCTACTACCTCGACCTGCTCGGCAGGCACATCGACCCCTCCGGCCGGGCCACCTGGGTCGGACTCATCCAGACCGGCCACCGCGACGAGGAGATCATCGCCGGCATCGTCTCCTCAGCCGAGTACCGCTCAAAGGTCAGACCGCAGGCGACCGCGGTCCTGGTGCCGGGTGGTCCTCGCGTGAGCATGACCGGCTCGAAGACGTCGAAGGCGTCGATCAGTGGCGATGGCCGGTGGGTCGCGTTCGAGACGACTGCCCCGAACGTGGCCGGCGTGACCACGGCCGGCACCTTCAACGTGTTCGTGTGGGATCGGACAGCGGGGTCCACGACGTTGGTGTCGGCCGGGGTGGACGGCTCGTCTGCGAACGGCGACTCGTGGGGTCCCTCGATCAGCACCGACGGCCGGTGGATCGCATTCCAGTCAGGTGCCTCGAACCTGGTCCACGGGGATGTGGACGGCGCAAACGACGTGTTCGTGTGGGATGGCCTCACCGGCGTGACGTCGCTGGTGACGGTCCGGATGGACGGGTCGCCCTCGAACGGTCACTCCTTCAGTCCGTCGGTCAGTGCCGACGGCCGCTGGATCGCGTACCAGTCGACGGCGACGAATCTGGCGGACGGGAACGCGTACGGGAACGGCGTCATCTACCTGACGGATCGGACGACGGGAGCCACGACCCTGGTGTCGGCCGCGGCGGACGGTGGCAGCGCGGACGAGAGCTCGCAGAATCCGTCGATCAGCGCTGACGGTCGGTGGGTTGCCTACGAGTCCAAGGCCTCGAATCTGGCGACCGGTGACATGGACGACAAGTGGGACGTGTTCCTCTGGTCTCGCGAGACTGGCAAGACGACCTTCGTGTCGGCCACTGGCACGGGGTCGACGTTCGACAACTTCGGTGCCTCCGCACTCAGCGACGATGGTCGTTCGCTCACGTACACGGCGGGCATCTGGGACGATGTCTTCGGGCACCATGACGTGTTCTCCTGGGATCGCGTGACCGGGGCGACGTCGCTGGTGTCTGCCGGGCTTGATCACGAACCCCTGATCGCGTCCTCCTTCGGCTCGACGATCAGTGCGGATGGGCGATGGATCGCCTTCACCTCGGGCCAGCAGGGCCCGGGCTACGAGGAGTGGTCTCAGGTCTTCGTGACCGATCGTGTCGCCGGACGCACCTCGGTGGTGTCCGTCGGCCTGGGCGGCGCTCAGGCGAACTACTTCTCCCAGAGTGCGTCGATCAGTGCCGACGGCCGGTGGATCGCCTTCGCCTCGGTCGCGTCGAACCTCGTGGAGGGTGACACGGACGGCGCCGAGGACTGGTTCGTGGCGAGGAACCCGCTCGCGCCGTGATGGGCGAGCACCGGGGGATCGGGGGCGCCACCGCAGAACGCGATCGTGCTCTGCGTGGATGAGAAGTCCCAGATCCAGGCGTTGGACCGCACCGCGCCGGTCCCGCCGTCCCAGCGGCACCTGAAGGGGACCGCACCGCGCGCTGTCCCGCGATGTCGACGGCAAGGACGAGCTGCTCGCGGCGATGGTCGACGCGGCGATCGGCTGGCCACCTGGCTGGCCCGACCCGCCCCGACCGGAGAGCCCGGGGCCGTGGCGTCCTGTCCTCACCGCCTGGTGCCGGGCGCAGGTCGTCAGGCCGGCTGACCGCCCGTGGCTGATGGACAGGCTCCCGCCGGCAGCACTCGGCCCGTGCCGGATGACGTGGATCGAGGCCGGGCTGGCGGCGCTCGACGGCACCTCGCTGAGCCACCCGGAACGCGCAGCCGTGATCGGGCGGCTCACCCTCCACCTGCTCGTCGAAGGGCAGCCACCGTGGCACTGGAACGGCACGCGAGCCAGCACGCAGGCCTTCCCGAGCCGGGCCCGCCGATACGTCGTCCGGCCACCCCGCGCTCGTCGACCACGGCACCCTGCTGGCCGCCCTCAGCGATCCGGGCCCGCACCCGTCGATGACGGCTGCACTCGCGGTCGGGGCGGTCGCCACTCTGCGCAAGGCAAGGCCCCTGGCGCATCGGCGCCCGGAGGATCAAGATCACTCCATGACCACGACCCCGCGCACCTCGACCTGCGAGACCTGCTCCTGGCACGCTTCGGGCCCCACGGCGTGGACGGCGGGCGACGCGCACCACGCCGAGACCGGCCACGTGGTGCGTCGCACGGGCCTCGCGGACCCGGTCGCCAAGCCGCATCCCTACACCGAGCCGTTGAGCGACCCCACCGCGCACTGAGGCTCGCGCGCCGACGTGAGCCGAAAGCCGCGTCGGGCGTGCCTCAACCGACCGTGTCCTCGGCCGATGGTCGCAGGAGAGCACCGTCGCCGACAGAGCTCCGGAGATCGCGAGCCGAGGGGGACGAGTGGCTCGGCACCAGCAGCGCCGCGCACTGAGGGTGACGACCTGGCTCATGGTCGTGCTCCTCGGCTGCTACCTGCTCGGTCTCCTGGTCCCGGCGACCGAGCACAAGGTCCTCGTGAACACGTGGCTCGGGCTCCTCACCTTCGTGGTCCCCGCGGCGGTCTGCTGGCTCGCAGCGTGGCGCACCAGGGCGCGCCGGGTCGTCGTCCGGCTGGCAGCGCTCGCGGTGACGTCCTACGCCGTGGGAAACACGTACTACATCGTGGTCCTCGGTGTCGAGGGAGCCGTCCCGTTCCCGTCGCTGGCGGATCTCGGCTACCTGGGCTTCTTCCCCCTCATGGTCGCCGGGATCGTCGCAGGGCTCTACCGCAGTCCCGGCAGTCAGGCGGTGGGGGTCTGGCTCGATGCCCTCGTCGGCTCCCTGGGAGCGGGGGCGGTCCTGACGGTCGTCCTCGATCACCGCCTTCAGGATGCGCTCGGCGACGGTCTCGCCTGGGAGACCGCCATCGGCCTCGCCTACCCCTTGTCCGAGGTGATCGCGATCTCCACGATCGGTGCGGTCGCAGCGCTCGGCGCGCGGCGCCTCGGTCGGCGGTGGCCCCTGCTCGTCGGGGGTCTGCTCGTCTTCACCGCGACGGACATCATCTACGGAGAGCAGGTGAGCAACGGCAGCTACACGAACGGCAGCCTGGTGGACGCGGGCTGGCCGATCGGCCTCGCGCTGATGGCGATCTGGGTCGTGTCGGCGGCGGAACCGGACCGCGCGGTGCTCGACGGCCGCCAGCAGGCACGTCCGGCCTCGCTCGTCGTCGCGACCCTGGCGACGGCCGCCGCGATCGGTGTGCTCGTGGTGGGTGCACGGGCGGAGGTCTCCACGCTCGCCCTCGCGCTCGCCGGGTCGGCCCTGGTCGCCGGAGCCCTGCGCACGCACCTGTCGTTCCGGGCCGTCTCCCGGGAGGCCGAGCTCCGCCGGCAGGCGGCGACGGACGATCTCACCGGACTGCCGAACCGGCGCCAGCTCTACGCCGAGGGGCAGGCGCGCCTGCGTGACGCTCCGGCGCGGCGCCGGGCCCTCCTGCTGCTCGACCTCGACGACTTCAAGGAGATCAACGACAGCCTCGGCCACCACGCCGGGGATCTCGTTCTGGTCGAGGTCGGCACGCGGCTGCGCGACTGCCTGCGCCCCGGCGACCTCCTCGCCCGGCTGGGCGGGGACGAGTTCGCCGTCCTGCTCGACGACGCCGGACCCGGCGGGGCGGCGACCGTCGCGGCGAAGCTTCGTGAGGCCCTCGCCGAGTCGTTCGGTCTCGAAGGGCTCCGTCTGAGCAGCCGTGCGAGCGTCGGCATCTCGCTCTACCCGCAGGACGGAGCGGACCTGAGCCTCCTGCTGCGCAAGGCCGACATCGCCATGTACCGGGCGAAGCGGTCGGGGAGCGGTGTCCACGTCTACGGCGGTGCCGACGACTCGGCGAGCGCCGTCCTGCTCCAGTCGGTCGAGGAGCTCCGGGCCGCGATGGTCTCCGGCGAGCTCGTCCTGCACTACCAGCCGAAGGTCGACCTGGCGACGGGCGAGGTCAGCAGCGTCGAGGCGCTCGTGCGGTGGGACCATCCGTCGCGGGGGCTCCTCTACCCCGCATCGTTCCTCGGGCTGGTGGAGCAGGGCGGCCTCATGCCCACGATGACCACGACGGTGCTCGCCCTCGCGATGGAGCAGATCGCCGTGTGGGCGGGCAGCGGGCGACGACTGTCGGTCGCGGTCAACCTCTCGGCGGGCTCTCTCGCCGACGCCGACCTTCCCGAGCGCATCTCGGCGATGCTCCGCGCGTCGGGCCTCGAACCGGCGTGCCTCCAGCTCGCGATCACCGAGGAGTTCCTCGTGATCGACCGTGGCCGGGCACGCGAGGTGCTCACCCGGCTTCGCCAGGACGGCGTCCAGATCGCTGTCGACGACTTCGGCACGGGCTACAGCTCGCTGAGCTACCTCCGCGAGCTGCCCATCGACGAGCTCAAGCTCGACCGCGCCTTCATCCTCCCGATGGTCGACGACCCCCGGAGCGCCGCACTGGTCGCGTCCACCGTCGGGCTCGCCCACAGCCTCGGTCTCCGCATCGTCGCCGAGGGCGTCGAGACCCAGGAGGCGTACGACGTGCTCACCGCGCTCCACTGCGACCAGGCTCAGGGGTTCTTCCTGTCCAGGCCCGTCCCGGCCGCGGTCCTGGACGCGTGGCTCGAGGCCCGGGCGGCGCGGGTGGCCCTGGCCCCATGACGGGACCGGCGGACCCCTTGTTGATGGGCGGGGTGCAGGACGAGGATGCGAGCTGCACCAGGAACTGCATCGGACGGGCTCGACGCATGCGTCCTCCCCGGCCCTCCCGCACCTGCACTCGTCCGGACCGTCATCGAACGGGGATCCTCATGCCCGGTTGGTACGTGCACATGGAGTCAGCCCACGAGACAGCTGAGCGGCTCCGGGCGGGGACGGTCCCGCCGGGTTCCGGTCTCACGCCGGCGCAGGCGGCGCAGGTGGGCGAGATCTGCCACACCTGGCGCAACTACCTCGCCATCGGAGCCCTCGGCCCCGACCTCTTCTACCTCCTTCCCGACTTCAAGGACGGGACCGGGGTCGTGATCCGCCAGGTCGTGAGATGGGCGCTCGACGTGTGGGAGGAGATCGACGCGACCTTCATCGCCCGCTGG
>JBBRGX010000089.1:0-10926 GCA_038223605.1 Actinomycetales bacterium
AGCATCCGCTCGCCCCCGACGACCGTTCCGCCGGCGCGCGCCCATGCGGCCGCCAGGGCCGTCGGACGGGGGTCGTACGCGCAGTCCAGCAGGACGCCGTCGATCTGGGCACGCCCGCGGGTGCCGTCCACGCCCACCCGCCCACCGGTCAGGACGTCGATCGCCGCTGCGAGGTCGTCTGCCGCGTGGGGCGGCAAGGTCGAGACCACGACGCCGGCCAGGACGAGGCCCTCGGCGACCCGGGTGGCGGGACCCATCACCCCGACGCGCGGGTCGACACCCATCCGGTGGGCTGCCCGCATCGTGAGTCCGGCGCGCGCCATCGACCGGGCGAGGACCTCCGCGCGGGGCTGGCCGAGCTCGGCCAGTGCTGCGAGGGTCGACGCGGCCGTCGCGCCGGCGCCGAGGACGACCGCCGAGCCGACGGGACGCGCGCCAAGGCCCTCGCGCAGCGCGTGCACGAGCCCGTGGACGTCGGTGTTCGCACCGACGAGCGCCGAGGCCGGGCCGTGCACCAGGACGGTGTTGACCACACCGACGACCTCGGCCAGCGGTTCGACGTGGTCGAGCAAGGGCAGCACGACCTGCTTGAGCGGCATCGTCAGGCTGACACCGGCCCAGCCGGAGTCCAGCACGGACAGGGTCGCCGGCAGCCGGTCCTGGGGCGTGTCGATGATCTCGTAGGTCCACCCCTCGAGCCCGAGCGCACGGTAGGCCGCACGGTGCAGCACCGGAGACAGGGAGTGGGCGACCGGATGGCCGAGGACTGCTGCGCGACGGGCGGGCCTGGTCACCCGGTCGCCGTGGGTGAGGGTTGCGCGGCCTGCCACTGCCTCAGGAGGGCGATGTTGGCCTGGTGCTCGGCGAACGTCGTCGCGAAGCGCGTCTCGCCCGTGTCGAGGTTGACCGTCACCCAGAACAGCCACGGCCCGTCGGCCGGCGCGAGGACCGACCCGATCGAGACCTCGCTCGGCGAGGCGATCGGGGTGGGCGGGAGCCCGGTGTGAACGTAGAGGTTGTAGGGCGTGTCGGCCGCGAGGTCCGCCTTGGTGAGCTCGGTGCCCGGCTTGCCCGCACCGTAGGCGACCGAGGCATCGATCTGCAGCGGCATCGTGATGTCGAGCCGGTTCTGGATGGCCCTGGCGACCTTGGCGCGGTCCTCGGGGGTCCGTGCCTCCCGTTCGATCAGCGAGGCAATCGTCAGGACGCGCTCGCGATCGGCGGGCGCGACGCCCGACGCGTCGAGCTTCGCGACCGTCTGCGCGACCATCGCGGCGATCATCTGCGTCGGTGTGGTCCCCGGCTCGAAGGTGTACGTCGAGGTGAAGAGCCAGCCCTCGTAGCTCCCGCCGGCCTCGGCCGGGAGCCCGGTGGCAGCGGTGTCCTTCATCGCCGTCGTGAACTCGTCGACCGACACGTCGGTCACGGCCGAGAGCTTCTCGAGGATCTGGGTGACCCGCAGGCCCTCGGGCAGCGTCACCTTGGTCTGCACCCGCTTGCTCGGGTCGAGCAGCGCAGCAACCGCGTCGGCTCCGCGCATCTGGAGCAGCAGCCGGTACGTGCCGGGCTGGATCCCGGGCGCCTGCGGGTTCGCCGTGAAGGCGTCGGTGAACGCGTGGGTGCTCTTGACGACGTCGGCGGCCACGAGTGCCGTGGCCATCTGCGCCCCGGTCGACCCGGACGCGATCACCACGTCGACCGAGCCCTGGCCGGGACCGGGGTAGTCCTCGGCAGCAGCCTTCGGGGAGGTCAGGCCGGAGAACGACGGGAGCGCATAGGTCACCACGACGTAGGCGCCACCGCCGAGCAGGAGCACGGAGAGGAACAGCGCGACGAGGTTGCGCCGGCGGCGGCGGCGGCGCTTGCGGTCGCGCTGCGCACGGCCGTCCCGGCGCCGACCTGAACGGTCGGGCTCGCCCGAGCGGACGATCTCCTCGAGGAACGCGTCGCTCACTCAGCGGTCTCCTGTCCTGTCGCGCCCCCGCGGTCGATCCGTCCCGGTCCGTCTTCCTGACGGTCCGGCTCCAGCCGGACGCCCCACCTGCGCCCCGAGGAGCGCTCGCCGTCAAGCGCCGCCTGCAGGATAACGACTGCAGCCACCTGGTCGACGACCTGTCGGTGGCGGCGGCCAGGTCTCCCGGCGGCACGCAACGAGCGATGGGCCGTCACGGTGCTCATCCGCTCGTCGACGAGACGGACGGGCACCGGCGCCACAGCGCTGGCCAGGGTCTCACCATACGTGCGTACCGCGGCGGATGCCGAACCCTCGGCTCCGGACAGGTGGGTGGGCAGCCCGAGGTACACGACCTCGGCCGCCCGCTCCGCGACGATCTGGGCCAGCCGGCGGACGTCTGACGCCGCCGGCGTCAGGTCGCGCGGCACGGTCTCGACGGGGGTCGCCAGGATCCCGTCGGGATCGCTGGACGCCACCCCGACGCGCACCGTGCCGAGGTCGATCCCGACGCGGACGCCACGGACGACCTCGGCCTGACCCGTCGACGCCCTCACCGAGCCTCGACCGCGTCCACGACCGCACGCAGGGCCGCGGGGAGAAGCTCGGGGGCCGTCCCGCCGCCCTGGGCGACGTCGTCCTTCCCGCCGCCTCCTCCACCGAGCGCAGCAGCGGCGACGCGGGCCAGGGCTCCGGCCAGATGACCGGCCTGTCGCGCGCCGGCGTTGGTCGCCACGAGGACGACCGGCCGGTCCTTGGTGATGCCGCCGAGCACGACGAGCGCCGGCTCCTCGCCGAGGCGGGCCCGGATGTCGAGCGCGAGGGTCCGCAGGTCGTCACCCTGCACGGAGCCGACCTCGAGAACGACCGTCCGCACCCCGCCGCGCAGCGTCGCCCCGGCGGCGAGTCCCGCCGCCTGCTGCAGGAGGCGCTCCTGCCGCATCCCGGCGAGCTCCTTCTCGGCATCGCGCAGGCGGGTCACGACCCCGGCGACGCGGTCGGCGAGCTCGTCGGGGCGCACCTTGAGCTGCTCGGTGAGCGCGGCGACGAGCGTGCGCTCCTTGGCGAGCTCATGGAAGGCCTCGAGCCCGACGAGGGCCTCGACCCGGCGCGAGCCGGACCCGACGGAGGACTCCCCCGTCAGGGCGATGAGGCCGATCTGGCTCGAGTGGTCGACATGCGTCCCACCGCAGAGCTCGCGGGACCATGGCCCACCGATCTCCACGACGCGGACCTGCTCGGAGTAGGTCTCGCCGAAGAGCGCGATCGCCCCCCACGTCTTCGCCTCGGGGAGCGTCATGTACTGCGCCGAGACCCCGAGGTCGTCGCGGATCGCACGGTTCGCGACCTCTTCGACCTCGCTGCGGGCCGAGGGCGAGAGCGCCTCGTTCCAGGCGAAGTCGAGCCTCAGGTACCCCGGCCGGTTGTAGGAGCCGGACTGGAGCGCGTCGGGGCCGAGCACCTCGTGCAGGGCCGCGTGCACCACATGCGTTCCCGAGTGCGCCTGGCGCGCCCCGCGCCGCCACTCGGGGTCGACCTGGGCCAGCACCGCGGCACCCTGGGCGATCTCGCCGTCGGTGACCCGCACGGTGTGCACGATCAGCCCCTTGACGGGACGCTGGACGTCGAGCACCTCGAGCCGTGCCCCCTGCGCCGTGATGAGACCGGCGTCGGAGTCCTGGCCGCCGGACTCGGCGTAGAACGGCGTGCGTTCCAGCACGACGTCGACCGTCTCCCCCTCGGCAGCACCCGAGATCAGGGTGCCGTCGCGCAGCAGCGCGCGGACCGAGGAGCCGGTCGTCAGCTCGGTGTAGCCGGTGAACTCCGTCGTCCCGGCCGCCAGCAGCTCACGGAAGATCGTGACGTCGCTGTGGCCGCCCTTCTTCGCCTTCGCATCGGCCCGGGCCCGCTCGCGCTGGGTCCGCATCAGGTCGCGGAAGCCCTGCTCGTCGACGGCGAGACCCTGCTCGGCTGCCATCTCCAGGGTGAGGTCGATCGGGAACCCGTAGGTGTCGTGCAGCGCGAAGGCCTGCTCGCCGCCGAGGAGGGTCACCCCGCTCGCCTTCGCCGCCTTGACGGCCGTGTCCAGGATCGTCGTCCCCGAGACGAGGGTCCGGCGGAAGGCCTCCTCCTCGGCGTAGGCCAGCCGGCTGATCCGGTCGAAGCCGGTGACCAGCTCGGGGTAGGACGGGCCCATCGCGTCACGCGAGGCGGGCAGCAGCGCCGGCAGCGACGGCTCGTCGACGCCGAGCAGCTTCATCGCGCGGACCGAACGGCGCAGGAGCCGGCGCAGCACGTAGCCTCGGCCCTCGTTCGACGGGGTCACTCCGTCGCCGATGAGCATCAGCGCAGAACGCACGTGGTCCGCGACGACGCGCATCCGCACGTCGTCGTCCCGGTTCGCGCCGTAGCGGCGTCCGGAGACCTCCTGGGCTGCCTGGATCACCGGGAAGACCTGGTCGATCTCGTAGAGGTTGTCCACGCCCTGCAGGAGGTAGGCCACCCGCTCCAGGCCCATGCCGGTGTCGATGTTCTTCGACGCGAGCTCGCCGACGATGCGGAAGTCCTCCTTGGACTTCACGTCCTCGATGGCGTACTGCATGAACACGAGGTTCCAGATCTCCAGGAACCTGTCCTCGTCGACCACCGGCCCGCCGTCGGCACCGAACTCGGGACCGCGGTCGATGTAGATCTCCGAGCAGGGTCCGGCCGGGCCGGGCTGGCCCGTCGTCCAGTAGTTGTCCTTCTTCCCGCGACGCTGGATGCGCTCCTCCGGCAGTCCGGCGATCGTCCGCCAGAGCGCTGCCGCCTCGTCGTCGTCGTGGTAGACGGTCACCCAGACCTTGTCGGGGTCGAAGCCGTAGGCACCGTCGGACTGCGAGCCCGTCACGAGCTCCCATGCGTACTCGATCGCGCCGGCCTTGAAATAGTCCCCGAAGGAGAAGTTGCCGTTCATCTGGAAGAACGTGCCGTGCCGGGTGGTCTTGCCGACCTCCTCGATGTCGAGGGTGCGCACGCACTTCTGCACGCTCGTCGCGCGGTCCCACGGCGGGGTCTGCTGCCCGAGCATGTACGGGATGAAGGGCACCATCCCGGCGATCGTGAACAGCGTCGACGGGTCGGGCGAGATGAGCGAGGCGCTCGGGACGACGGCGTGGCCACGCTCGGCGAAGAAGGTGAGCCACCGCTGCCGGATCTCGGAAGTGCGCATGATGTCCTCGGTCAGGGCCGGGCGTGGAGCCAGCTCGGCGGTCGATCGGAGCCCACGGGCCCCGGCGGGGGGGTACAGGGTCAGAAGTCGTCGAGGGGTTCGTCGTCGTCGTCGAGCCGACCCGTCGGGCGCGCGGCACCGGTGGCCGACGGACCCGCCTCCTGGCGGCCACGGCGACCGAGGACGGCCGACGGGTCACCTCCCTGCGGCGCGACGAGGAGCTGGTCGACCAGCTCACGCTGACGGCTCGTGAAGGCGTCCCGGAACCGGTCGAGGGCCGAACGCGTCGCCGCGACGGCGCCGACCCCGGCCGCCTCGACCTGCTCGGCCACCCCGGCGGGCGTGTACCGGTACCACGCGGTGCGCAGCCGACGGGCAGCGATGACCGTTCCCGCTGCGCCGACACCCATCCAGAACAGCCGACGCATCAGCGACGCACCCTGGCGACGACGTCAGCCATCGCCTGACGGACCCCGTAGGAGAACGCGGCCACCTTGATCAGCGGTCCGCCGATCGTCGCGGAGACCAGGGCCGTCAGCGCCGAGACGTTCTGGCCGATCTCCGCAGCCGAGGTGGTGACCGAGTCGATCTTCGTCATCTGCGCGTTCGTCGATGCGACGGTGGCCGCGGCCTCGTCGAGCACCGGGACGGTGTGGTCGGACAGGTCCTTGATGGCGAACCGCGCCTCGTCGAACGCCTTCGCGAGGCTCACCAGGGGCCGGGCGAGGACGTACACGAGACCGACGAAGGCGAGCGCAGCGATGAGGCTGGCGACGTCGCCGAGGGAGACCGACATCCGATGTTCCTTCCGCCGTACGGGACTGCTCCACCGAAGGACGACACTACCGGCCCTGGGAACGACGATGCCCCGTACCGTCCGGCCTGGCCGGGGTACGGGGCGACGTCGAACGGATCAGCGCGAGTAGTACTCGACGACCAGCTGGACCTCGCAGGTCACGGGGACCTCTGCACGCAGCGGGCGACGCGTCAGGACCGACGTCAGCTTCTCGAGCTGCACCTCGAGGTAGCCCGGGACGGCCGGAAGGACGTCGCGGTGCGCACCGGCGGCGGCGACCTGGAAGGGCACCGTCGGCTGGCTGCGCGGCTTGATCTGGAGCGTCTGACCAGGCTTCACCTGGAAGGAGGGGCGGTCGACGATCTTGCCGTCGACGAGCACGTGACGGTGCACGACCGTCTGGCGCGCCTGGAGGATCGTGCGGGCGAAGCCCGAACGCAGCACCAGCGCGTCGAGGCGCATCTCGAGGTTCTCCACGAGGGCCTCACCGGTCAGGCCGGGGGTCTTCTTGGCCTCTTCGAAGGCACGGGCCATCTGCTTCTCGCGGATGCCGTACTGGGCGCGCAGCCGCTGCTTCTCGCGCAGACGCACCGCGTAGTCCGACTCGGTGCGCTTGCGGGCACGACCGTGCTCGCCGGGCGGGTAGGGACGCTTCTCGAAGTGCTTGACGGCCTTGGGCGTCAGGGCCAGGCCGAGGGCCCGGCTCAGGCGCACCTGGCGGCGCGCGCGGGTCACAGAGGACACAGTGGAACTTCCTGTCGTTGTCGTGGCACAACCGCAGCGGGAGAGCTCCCGGCGGAAGTGGGACCAACCTTCGTGGTGCGGCTGAGGTCCCCAGGGCGTCACCCGCGAGCGGGCAACCTGATGAGACTACCCGCTCGCCGGGGTCCGCTGCCACCTCGGTGCGGCGGGTCGCCCCTGCGACGGACGCTACTGCGGCCCGCTGCCGTCGAGGATCTCGCGCACCCTGGCGAGGCGCTCCCCCACCGCCCGCTCGTAGCCGCGGTCGGACGGTGCGTAGTAGCGGGTCCCGACGAGCTCGTCCGGCAGGTACTGCTGGGCGGCGACCGCATGCGGCTCGTCGTGCGCGTACCGGTATCCCGCGCCGTGCCCGAGCTGCTGGGCTCCGCCGTAGTGCGCATCGCGAAGAGGCGCAGGGACAGGACCGGCCCGCCCGGCCCGCACATCGGCGATCGCCGCGTCGATCGCCACGTAGGAGGCGTTGGACTTCGGGGCGCTGGCCACGTGCACGACCGCCTCGGCGAGGATGATCCGCGCCTCGGGCATCCCGATGAGCCCGACCGCCTGCGCGGCGGCGACGGCCGTCTGCAGAGCGGACGGGTCGGCCATGCCGACCTCCTCCGCCGCAGCGATGACGATCCGGCGCGCGATGAAGCGGGGGTCCTCCCCCGCCACGACCATGCGCGCGAGGTAGTGCAGCGCTGCGTCGACGTCCGAGCCGCGCATCGACTTGATGAAGGCGCTCGTCACGTCGTAGTGCTGGTCGCCGGAGCGGTCGTAGCGGACGGCGGCCACGTCGACCGCGCGCTCGACCGCTGCGACGTCGATGGTCGGCCGCTGCACGCTCCCGTCCCCGGCACCGCGCTCTGGAGCGGGAGCCCCTGCGTCCAGCACTCCCCCTGCCGCAGCCTCGAGGATCGTCAGGGCCTTGCGTGCGTCCCCGCCGGAGAGCCGCAGCACCTGCTCGACGGCCTGCGGGTCGAGGTCGACGATCCCGGCGAGCCCACGCTCGTCCGCCAGCGCCCGCTCGAGGAGCGCACGGATGTCCTCGTCCTGCAGCGGTCGCAGGGTGAGCAGCAGCGACCGCGACAGGAGCGGGGAGATCACCGAGAAGCTCGGGTTCTCCGTGGTCGCGGCCACCAGCGTCACCCAGCGGTTCTCCACGCTCGGCAGCAGGGCGTCCTGCTGGGTCGAGGAGAAGCGGTGCACCTCGTCGACGAAGAGGACGGTCTCCGGCCCACCGGTCGCGAGCAGCCGGCGCGCGTCCTCGACGACGACCCTGACGTCCTTGACCCCTGAGGTCACACCGGAGAGCTCGACGAATCGCCGACCGGAGGTCGCTGCGACGAGGTACGCGAGAGTGGTCTTCCCGGTTCCCGGCGGGCCCCACAGGACGATCGACGTCGGGACCGCCCGACTGCCGTCGCCCGGCTCGACGAGACGGCGCAGCGGCGCCCCGGGTCCGAGCAGGTGGTCCTGACCCGCGACCTCCGCCAGGGTGCGGGGCCGCATGCGCACCGCGAGCGGAGCTCCCTCGGCCGTCGTCGGCAGCCCGGACGACGTCGTGGAGACGGCGTCGAAGAGGTCCATGCGGTGAGCCTACGCAGCCATGACGGACGGCGTGGACCGCTGCCCGGCCCGGCGGCGCCGCGGAGGTGCACCGCGCCCCGTCGACCTGGGATGCTGTCCACGTGTTCGACAGCCTCAGTGCGCACATCGCCAGGGCACCGAAGATCACGATCCTCGTCTGGCTCGTGATCACGGTGTCCTGCTTCGCCGTCACCCTCGGCGGGGTCACCGGTCAGACGCTGTTCGAGCGCCTGACCAGCGGGTCGCCGGACGTGCCCGGCTCGGGAAGCACGCGCGCCGACCAGATCCTCGCGGCCACCGCGACGTCGGGCCCGAGCCTGACCCTCGTCGTCCAGCGCGTCGACCTGGCCGATCCGGGCCTCGCAGCACCGATCGAGGCGGCGCGGACGGCGCTGCTCGCCATCCCCGGCGTCTCCTCGGTGATCGACCCGTTCGTGGTGCCCGGCGGCCCCTCCGCCGCTGCGGCAGCTCCCCTCGTCGCGGCAGACGGCGCGGGGTTCCTCGTGGTCGTCGAGCTCGCCCGCGACCTGGGTGCCGACGCGCGCGACGCGGCGCTCGGGACCGTCGAGACCCAGCTGCGCGCCATCCCCCGCGCCCTCACCACGGAGCCGGACGCCACCGGGCGGGTCGGCGGGACGAGCCTGATCGTCGAGGAGATCACCGGTCAGGTCCGCAAGGACCTCGAGGTCGGCGAGGCGATCTCGATGCCCGTCGCCCTGCTGGTGATGGTCCTGGTCTTCGGCGGGCTGCTCTCCGCGGGGATGCCGCTCCTCGGAGCCGTCGCCTCGATCGCGGGCGGCCTGGGTAGCGTCTTCGCCCTCTCCCACTGGCTCGACATGGACTCCTCGGTCGTCAACGTGGTGACCCTGCTCGGGCTCGGTCTGTCGATCGACTACGGGCTGCTGATCGTCTCGCGCTTCCGCGAGGAGCTGCACAAGCTCTCCGACGAGGGGGGTGCGCGACGGCGGCGCCACGGGGACGGCACCGCTCGCATCGCGCTCCGGCGCACCATGGACACCGCCGGACGCACCGTCGCGTTCTCCGCGCTGACCGTGGCCATCGCGATCAGCGGGCTCACCGTCTTCCAGCCATCGATCCTGCGTGCCTTCGGCGCCGGAGGCGTTGCCGTGATCCTGGTGGCGGTCGCCACGGCCCTGACGCTCGTGCCCGCGCTCCTGGTCCTGGCCGGCCGACGGCTCGAACGCCCGTCAGTGATCTCCCGGATCCCCGTCCTGCGGCAGGTCATCGCCCGCACGGGGGACGTCCGGTCGGAAGAGGGTGTCTTCTCGCGCCTCACGTCCCGGGTCCAACGTCACCCGTGGCTCGTCCTCGGCGGCTCGCTCGTCATCCTCGGCGTGCTCGCCAGCCCGCTGCACCGGATGGAGCTGCGCAACTCGACGGTGGAGCTGCTCCCGGTCGGCTCCGACCAGCGGACCTATGTCGAGACGATCGCCAAGGAGTACCCCGCCTCGCGCACCCCGACCGCGACGATCGTCGCCGAGGGATCGCTCGAGGAGGTGACCGCCTGGAGCCAGGGCCTCGTCGACCTCCCGGACGTCGCCTCCGTCGGCACTCCCGTCACACGGGACGAGTACGTCGTCGTCGGGGTGAGCGCCGCCACGGACGATGCCGGCGGCGCGATCGCCCGGTCGGTCGTCCACGAGCTGCGCGACCGGGCCGCGCCCTTCCCGACCTTCGTCACCGGTCAGGCGGCCAACCAGATCGACTTCGTGCAGGCGCTCGTGGACCGCGTCGGCTGGGCTGCCCTCATCGTCGTCGTCGCGACGTTCATCCTGCTCTTCCTGATGACCTCGTCGGTCGTCATCCCGATCAAGGCCCTGCTCACCAATGCGCTCTCGCTCGCGGCATCGATGGGCGTCCTGGTGTGGGTCTTCCAGGACGGTCACCTCTCCGGCCTGCTCGGCTTCCAGTCGACCGGCGGGATCGAGACCTACGTCGTCGCCCTCGTCGTGGCCTTCGGATTCGGGCTGGCGATGGACTACGAGGTCTTCCTGATCTCCCGGATCAAGGAGCTGTGGGACGCGGGGCGGAGCAACGACGACGCCCTGCGGCTCGGGCTGCAGCGCTCGGGCCGGATCATCACCTCGGCAGCCGTGATCATCATCGTCGTGTTCGCCGGCTTCGTCTTCGGGAAGCTGCTGGTGATCAAGGAGGTCGGCTTCTCGCTCGCCTTCGCCGTGGCGATCGACGCGAGCCTGGTGCGGATGCTCCTGGTGCCCGCGACGATGACCCTGCTCGGCAGGTACAACTGGTGGGCACCGGCCTGGATGAAGCGGATCAGCAGCCGCTTCGCGATCACGCACTGACGTGGACCCCGCGCCGACCGACGTGGCCGAGTATCGGCGCAGGCGCCGACGCAGCCGGTGGGCGAGCCTGGTCGCGGCCGTGATCGTGGGGTACCTCGCCCTGGCGACCGGTGCGGCGCTCCTGGCGGAGGGTGGGCCGGACCCCGGCGGGCTGATCGCCTTCCTGCTTCTCGCCGCAGCACTCGCCGTGTCCTGGCGTGTGCTGGGTCGACTGTGGCGGCGGTCCTTCGCTGCGCGCCCCGTCACCCTGTCGACCGACCCCACCCCTGGCGAGATCTACGGGATGCCAGGGCTCGACGACCCCCCGAGG
>JBBRGX010000090.1:0-10882 GCA_038223605.1 Actinomycetales bacterium
TTGGCCAGCGCCAGGTCCGATGCCACTGACGGTCGCGGACCGGTCCGGCGGCGGGTCCTCGCCGTCGCCACGGCGCCGGGGACCGCGAGGTCGGCGGCCCGGCGCGGGTGCCGGCAGAACTCGACGAGCGGGGCGAGCACCCGGGACCACGCGTACTGCCCGGCGAACGCACGGACGGCGGCGCGCGCGGCGGCTGCGGCCTCGTCGTCGTAGAGCATCTCCTCGAGAGCCACCTCGAGTGCGTCGAGGTCCTCAGCCGGGACGGCGCGTCCGAGCCCGTGCTGGGCGATCAGCCCGCCGAAGGTGTCACCCTCCGTCGCCACGATCGGCAGCCCCGCCCACAGGTAGTCCAGGATCCGAGTGCGGAAGCTGAACTCGGTCTCCACGTGGTGGAAGTGGGTCGAGACGCCGACGTCGGCGTCGAGCAGGTATTCCGCGCGCTCTTCGTAGGGCACCCAGCCCTCGTTGAAGAAGATGTGCGTCCCGGTGAGCCCGAGCTCACGCGAGAGCTCCTGGGTCTGGAAGGCGATCGTCATCGCCGGCACGCCGGGGTTCGGGTGCTTCATCCCGAGGAAGTACAGCCGGACGTCGGGGTGCCGGTCCTTGAGCCGGTCGACTGCCCTGATCAGCGTCAGCGGGTCGAACCAGTTGTAGACCCCGCCACCCCACAGGATGACCTTGTCGTCCGGGCCGATGCCGGCCACACCGCCCTTGATCGCATGCCGCTTCTGGACGGGGGCTGTGTCCTCGATCCCGAACGGCACCACGCCCAGCAGGTTGTCCAGGGTCTGGTCCTCGTCGTACACCGCGGGGCTGATCCGCCCCTGGCCGGCCAGCTGGCCCAGCCAGAAGTCACGCTGCTTGTCCGAGGCGCACATGAGGTAGTCGGCTCTTCGCAGCTGCTCGTTGAGCGCGTGGGTCGTCACGGCGAGTGCGTTCAAGCGCCCGTCCGGACCGAGGTCCTTGGCCTGCTCGAGCTGCTCCAGGTGCATCGGGTCGTAGATGTCGGCGACGACGACCGTGCTGCTCGCCTTGATCCACGGCGCCGTCTCGAGCAGGAAGCCCTGGAAGATGACCACATCCGCCCAAGCGGTCGGCTCGCGCAGGCCGGTGCCGGCGGCGTACTCCACCGAGAAGTCGGGGCTCGTGCGCTTCGCGCCGGCCGTCGAGACCAACCGCACCTCGTGCTCGGGAGCCAGTGCCTTGGCGATCTCCCAGGCCCGGATCGCGGGCCCGGCCATCCGCTCGAGCAGCGGCTCACCAGTGACGACGAGGACGCGGTGGCGGGCCGTGAAGTGCTCGACGATGCCGAAGGCCTGGAGCAGCACCTCGTGCGCCGCCAGGTAGGACGGCATCCCGTAGGCGGGTTCGATCGTCTCCCGGAACAGCGGGAAGAGGTCGCGGTCGCTGCGACGCCGGCGGGCCTGGAGCTCGGTACGGCTCCTCAGCAGGCTCGGCAGCTGCTCGACGAAGTAGTCGATGGCGTACGGCCCGGTGAGCGCCATCTTCGGGATCTCAACGGTGCCGATCTCGTCCCCGCCCGGCGAGCGCTGCAGGTCGAGAGCGGTCGCGTCGACCCCGGTCCTGGCGACCGAGCGCCGGACGGCAAGCGCCATCGCCGCCGGGAGCGCCTTGGCGAGCGACACGTCGTCGTAGTTCTTGTACATGCACAGCAGCGCGTTGCGCTCGAGCAGGTAGCTCTCACGGAAGTTGCCGAACTTCTTCATCGTCACGTGGTGCCGGTGGAACGCGACCGACCCCGGGACGTAGCGCACGCGGTGGCCGAGCAGGTTGAGGCGCCAGCCCAGGTCGACGTCCTCGTAGAACATGAAGAAGCGCTCGTCGAAGCCACCGACCTCGCGGTAGAGGTCGGCCCGGACGAACAGCGCGGCACCCGTGCCGAACAGGACGTCCTTCGCGGTGTCCCATGCGCCCTGGTCGGGCTTCTCGACCTCGCGCTTGTAGCCCATCCCGAACCAGGTGAGCGAGCCGTCGACGTAGTCGATCAGCGTGCCGTCCCAGTCGAGAACCTTCGAGGCGACCGAACCGATCGACACATCGGCCTCGAGCACCTCGACGGCGGCCGACACCCAGTCGCGATCGGGGCGGGCGTCATTGTTGAGGAAGGCGATGTACTCCCCGGTGGCGTGCGCGACACCGAGGTTGCAGCCGCCTGCGAAGCCGGAGTTCGAGCCGGACTCCACGAGCACGATGCCGGGCAGCGCCGCCCTGAGCTCCGCCACGCTCCCGTCGCCCGAGTCGTTGTCGACGACGATGATCTCCAGCCGGTCAGCCGGCCAGGCGACGTCCTCGAAGGCACGGACACAGGTGATCGTGTCCGAGGCTCCGCGGTAGTTGACGAGAACGACCGACACGACGCCGGGGCGGACCACCGGGACCGCGGTCACGACTCGGCCCGGAGCAGGGCCAGGTCGGTGTCGACCATGCGCCCGACGAGCTCGGCGAACGTGACGGTCGGCCGCCAGCCGAGCTCACGGCTCGCCTTGCTCGCATCGCCGACCATGAGCGGGGCGTCCTGCGGGCGGAAGAAGGCCTGGTCGACCTCGATGTGCTCGCGCCAGGAATCTCCCACGCCGGCGCGACGGAACGCGGCCTCGGCGAACTCCGCGACGGTGTGCGCCGTCCCGGAAGCGATGACGAAGTCGGCGGCGACGCTGTGCCGGGCGGCGCGCACCATGGCGTCGACGTAGTCCGGCGCCCAGCCCCAGTCACGTCGCGCGTCGAGGTTGCCGAGCCGGAGCACGCCCGCCCCGTCGGTGCCGATCCGCGCAGCCGCCGCGGTGATCTTCCGGGTGACGAACGTCGTCGGACGCCGGGGTGACTCGTGGTTGAACAGGATGCAGCTGGCCACGTGCAGGCCCTTGCCCCGGTAGACCCCCGCCATGTGGTGCGCGTAGGCCTTCGCCGCACCGTACGGGGAGACGGGCCGGATCGGTGTCCGCTCGTCCTGCGGGGCCGTCTCGGCGTCCCCGAAGATCTCCGCACTGCTCGCCTGGACGCAGGCGACCGGGCGTCCGGTGCGTTCCTGGACCTCGAGCGCGGCCGCGAAGAGCACGGCAGCGGCGACGCCGCTCAGCTCCGCCGTGAGGACGGGCTGCTCCCACGAGAACGCGACGGAGCTGATCCCGGCGAAGTTGTACAGCTCGTCCGGCTCGACGTCGTTGACGAGGCCGGCCACCCCGGCCGAGTCCGCCAGGTCACCGGCGTGCAGGACGACGGACGGGTGCGCGGCGGCGAAGGCGGGGGCCGTCGGGTCGCTCGCGAGCACGAATCCGTGCACCTCCGAGCCCTCGGCGAGGAGCTGCTCGGTGAGGTACCCGCCGTCCTGGCCGGTGATCCCGGTGACGAGGACCCGGCGCACGCTACCGACCAGCCTGAGCGCGCTGCTCCTCGAGGTCGTTCTCGACCATCATCGTGACGAGCTCGGGGAAGCTGACCGTCGGCTCCCAGCCCAACGCGTCCTTGGCCTTGGCGGAGTCGCCGATCAGCAGCTCGACCTCGGCGGGGCGCATGAACCGCGGGTCCTGCTTCACGTAGCCGGCCCAGTCGTCGATGCCGACCGCACCGAAGGCCACGTCGAGCAGCTCGCGGATCGAGTGGGTCTCACCGGTGGAGATGACGTAGTCGTCTGCCGCGTCCTGCTGGAGCATCCGCCACATCGCGTCGACGTAGTCGCCGGCGAAGCCCCAGTCGCGCTTGGCGTCGAGGTTGCCCATCACGATCTCGTCCTGCAGGCCGAGCTTGATGCGAGCGACGGCGATGCTCACCTTGCGGGTGACGAACTCCGGGCCGCGGCGGGGCGACTCGTGGTTGAAGAGGATCCCCGAGGATGCGTGCATCCCGTAGGACTCGCGGTAGTTGATCGTCATGTAGTGGCCGAAGACCTTGGCGACGCCGTAGGGCGACCGCGGCCACAGGAGCGTCGACTCGCGCTGCGGGACCTCCTGGACCTTGCCGAACATCTCCGAGGAGGAGGCCTGGTAGAAGCGGACCTTGCCCGGCTCGTCGTGCGAGTAGAGGCGTACGGCCTCGAGGATGTTGAGGACGCCCTTGCCGGTGACGTCCGTCGTGAGCATCGCGTTCTCCCAGGAGTACGCGACGAAGGAGATGGCGCCGAGGTTGTAGACCTCGTCGGGCTGGGCGACCTCGAGGGCACGCAGCAGGCTCGACAGGTCGGTGAGATCACCGGTGAGGAGCTTCACGCCGGGAACGATGCGGTGCACGAGCTCGATCTTCGGGTTGTTCTGCCCACGGACCAGGCCGTACACCTCGTACCCCTTGGAGAGCAGGAGCTCGGAGAGGTAGAGGCCGTCCTGGCCGGTGATACCGGTGATGAGTGCGCGCGCCATGGTGAGAGACCGTCCTTGATCGGGCTGCCGAGAATCACCGTCACCCTATCGCCCGAACCGGATGCGAGCGGATCCGCGTCAGGGGCACCCTCGCGGTGAAGCGATAGCCTGCACCGAGGCCAGGCAGCGAGACCGCGACGTCGGGTGAGCCTGGTCGGCCGGCATCGGATCGAGGTCGACCCGGTCGCTGTGGTGATCTTGTCGAGGTTCCCCCGGGGCGGGCGTCACGCCGTCGTGTCCACCGTTCGACAGCCCAGAGCGAGGTTCGTGCTCATCGGCTCGTTGATGGCATACGCACACACCTGATGACGGCCGGCCGGGACCGGCAGCGTGCCGGCGAATCCGGTCGCGGGCCTGCCGAACACCGCAGCCACGTCCGGGCGAGCGCCCCCCGCAGTGAGCGCTCCGGCGAAGGCCCCGTCGATGTAGACGTGGACGCCGATCGGATGAGTGACGTCCTGGTCGAAGGCCCAACCCTGCACCGACACGGCGCCAGGGACCCCTGTGGCGGCGTCGAGGTAGCCCTGCGCTGCATGGTTGACGATCGTCACAGTCGTGCAGCCCAGTGCGGTGTTGGTGCTCACCGGGACGTTGATCGCGTAGCTGCAGACGAGATGTCGTCCCTCACCCACACTGACGGACGCGGTGAAGCCGTGGGCCGAACCGAAGCCGGGGAACGCCGCGCCGACGTCGGGACGATCTCCATCGGCGACGACCTTCGAGGGAGCACCGTCGACGTACACGTGCACCCCGACAGACCCGGACGTGTCCGGGTCGAGCGCCCAGCCCTGCACGACGATCGCCCACCCGGGAAGGGTCCCGGGAGTGGCAGGCATTGCTGTGACGCCGTCGATGAAGCCGAGCGCCGCATGGTTCACGACGTCGACGGTGCGGCACCCCAGGGACGGGTTGTCTCCGGCGGGAACGTTGATCGCATAGGCACACACCTGGTGGCGACCCTCGGTGGTCACGATCCGTCCGGAGAAGCCGTGCTTGTCGCCCCACCCGGGGAAGGCAGCAGCGATGTCCGGGCGGGAACCGTCCGTGTACATGGCCGTGGGGACCGCGTCGACATACACGTGGACCTGGAGCGGACCCGTCGCGTCGAAGTCGAGCGCCCAGCCGCTGACGGTCACGGAGTCGGAGGTGTTCACGACGGAGTCGAGGAACCCGCGGGGAGCTGAGGTGAGCGTCGAACCGAACCAGTCGGTGAAGTACGCGTAGAAGTTGCGGTTCCCGTAGGAGGAGCAGGCGTCACCCGTGCCATACCCGGCTGCGAGCGCCGCCGCGTTCGGCTGGTACGGCGTGTAGTTGTAGAGACTGGCCGTCGCCTGGTTCTGGATGAACACGGGCGTAGAGCCGCAGACCCCGCCCGGCATGAACTGGATCGAGCTCGTCGCACCGGCCCGGTACGTGTAGCTCTTCGGGTTGTTCGCGTAGTTGCGGAACTGGGAGGCCGCCGAGTAGACCTGGTTGAAGAAGCCGTAGTACTTGCTGTCGCAGGCCGCGGTGTCCGGGCACCCGTAGCCCATCGCCTTCTGGTAGATGGCTGCAGTGCCGGCCTGCTTGCGCGTCACGAGGCTCTGCTCCTTCTGGAGCGTGACGACGAGCACCCGCGGGTTGATCCTGCAGGCCTGCGCGACCTTCCAGACGATCACCGCGGCCGACTCGTCGGCGGCCCCTTCGTAGGTCCCGGAGCAGCGGCTGTCGGCTACCCGGGTCCAGGTGGTCTGCCGGTAGTCCTTGAGGCAGGGGGTGCCGTCGGAGGCCGGGGTGCAGGCGGCGCCCTTCGTCGACAGGAAGGCCTGGACCGCGTCGACACTCATCACCGAGGAGTCGTAGAACACACCGTCGGAGACGATCAGGCCCGGGCTGAAGATGGACAGGTCCGCGGCAGAGGCCCGGTCGACCGACGCGGGGACGACAAGCAGCGCCACGGCTGTCGCGAGGGCTGCGAGCATGGTGACACGGCTGAGCAGACGCCGACGAGTCACGAGATGACCTCTCATGGGACCTGGATCGGTGTGGGGGCCGACGAGCCTGAGTGCAAGGCGGACGCATACGTGAGCACGGCCGTCCAGGCACCGGAGGAGAGCGCGGAACGGGGAATCGTCAGCGATCCGCAGCTGGTCGTGCTCGCGTCAGCGGCGGCGGGGCGGACGCCGAGTACCGCAGGCGCACCCGCCGTGGCCGTGGCCGTGAGGGTGAGGGTGCACGTGCCGTCGTCCTCGACGATGGACTCAACGTAGCCGGCCGCCTGCACCTCCTGCGCCCTCTGGTCGAACAGCAGGGAGGCCAGGACGACCGTCGCCCGCGCGAGAGCAGGGGGCGGCGGAGCGGAGGGAGGGCTGGTCGGCGCTGCCCGCACCGTCGTGGCGTCGGGCGTCGGTGTGGCAGCCGTCGGCATCGCGGTCGTCGCTGACGGGGCGGTGGGCTGCACAGCCGTCGAGGTGCCGCCACGGGTCCCCGTCCCAGCCGAGGACGTCCCGGGGTCTGCGCCGGAGGCGAAGCATGCTGACAGCGTCCCCACAACAAGGAAGACCATCGCAGCGACTTTCGAAACCCGCACCTGCCGTCCTCTCCTCACGCCCGTCCGATGGCCTGGCCTCACGCGGGGCCAGACGCGGACGCCGCTGCGATCCAGCACGAATGCCGCCTCTCGCTGGGCCGTCGGAGTGACCTCGACCACAACAGACGAATTTTCGTCCGGAATGCCCTGCTCTGCCCTTGATCACCATAGAGCGACCCTCGCGTTCTCCTACATCCTCGCATTACCGTGGGAAGAACCGCTCGACCGACCCTCCCTCCGGTCCGAGAAGAAATGTGATGGTCATGCGCCCCCACCTCCCCCTGAGCCGCACCGTCGCGACCGTCGGACTCGCTGCGCTCGTCGTCACCGGAACGGTGATGACCGCCCACGCCGCCGAGGCGCAGTACGCGTTGAGGGCCGGCTGGCCCGTCCAGACCGACCTCGGCTCGGCCCGGCCGATGAACGTCCCGATCGAGGGCACGACAGCCTCCACCGGGTGGTCGAAGGCCTCCTCCCCAGTGCTCGCAGATCTCGACCGGAACGGGACGAGAGAGGTGATCATCGGTTCGCTCGATGGCCGTGTCTACGTGTACGACGAGGCCGGCCGCCCCCTGTGGAACCGCTACGCCGATGCCTACTCGACCCCGGCCGGCCCGATCAACGGCTCGGTCGCCGTCGGCGACCTCGACGGTGACGGACGCCCGGAGGTCGTCGCGGGCTCCGACAACGGCTGGGTGTTCGCCTGGCACGGCGACGGCAGCATGGTCGCCGGCTGGCCGCAGTTCACCGGCTGGAACGCCGACTACCCGTACAAGTGCGCGACGAACGCCTGCACCGGCGTGGTCGCCGCGCCGACCGTCGCCGACCTCGACGGCGACGGGAAGGCCGAGGTCATCGTCGGCAGCTACAGCCACAAGATGTTCGTGTGGAAGGGCGACGGCACCGTGCGCCCGGGCTGGCCGCGCGACGTCTGGGACGGGATCGCCTCAGGCGCCGCTATCGGCGACGTCAACGGCGACGCGGTCCCCGAGATCATCGTCGGCAGCGACGTCGAGAGCGACTGCGCCTCCTGCCAGCCCTACGGGAAGCTCACCCGCGGCGGGCTGGTCCACGCCTTCGACCTGGCCGGGAACGAGCTGCCCGGCTGGCCGTTCGCCACCGACTCGTTCATGTCCAGCTCACCGGTGGTCGCTGACCTCGACGGAGACGGCAGGGGAGAGATCGTCGTCGGTGGCGGCTACTTCCCCAGCGACACCACCACCCGCGGACATCACCTGTGGGTGATCGGCGGGAACGGCCAGCTGAGGTGGTCCTTCGCGACCCGCGGGGTCCTGCTCTCCTCGCCTGCCGTCGGCGACCTGACCGGCGACGGGCGTCCGGAGATCGCGATCGCTGACTCGACGTGCTTGAACGGCGCCTGCGCGGGCGGCGTCGTCTACCTCCTCTCACCAAGTGGCGGCCTGCTGTGGTGGAGCGACGGCAAGACGACACGGGCACCCGCGGGAAGCGGGGCCTACTTCAGCGGGCCGGTTCTCGCCGACGTGACGGGCGACGGGCGGCCCGACGTCGTGGCGGCCGATGCGAACTGGCACGTCAAGGCATGGGATGTGAACGGCCAGCTGCTCTCCGACACGGGGACGACGTTCGCCCTCTTCGGCAGCCCTGCGGTCGGTGACCTGGACGGCAACGGAACGAACGAGATCGTTACGGGCTCCGCCGTCGGGAACGGCAGCGGAAGCTCGCCGGAGTCCCTCGGCGGCGCCGGGCGGGTCTACGCCTGGAACACGCCGGGACGAGGCGGGCTCGCCTTCCCGCAGTACCAGTCGCGAGTGTCGGCGCCCGGCGTCGCAGCCCCGCCGCCGGCCTGCACCTCGGCCACCGGACCGGTCAACGACCTGCCGATGGTCCAGCGCGGCTCGAGCTGGTTCGGTCGAGCCGGCTACACTAACGGCGCGGCTGACGCCTGCGGGACCTTCGGCGCCGTCGGGGACCTCGGCGTGACCGGCGACTGGGACGGCAACGGGACCCAGACCCTTGGTCTGTTCCGCCCCTCGAACGGCACCTGGTACCTGCGCAATGCGTCGGGCGGCGGATCCGGCGACGTCGCCCCTATCGGGTTCGCGAGCCCCGGCGATCTTCCCGTCGCCGGTGACTGGAACGGCGACAGGACGGACGAGATCGGAGTCTTCCGCCCGTCGACAGGTACCTGGTACCTGCGCTCGAGCACGGGCGAAGTGACCGCGGTGCGCTTCGGCTCGCCGGGTGACCTGCCCGTCGTCGGCGACTGGAACGGCGATGGCCGGGACACGCCCGGCGTGTTCCGCAGCGGGACCTGGTACCTCATCGACGCACCGTCATCCTCGGCCACGGTGCGAACCGTGGGCTTCGCGTCGGCGGGCGACCTGCCGGTCGTCGGGGACTGGGACCACAACAGTACCGACACCTTCGGTGTCTTCCGTGCCGGCACCTGGTTCCTCACGAACTCCGATGGGTCCGGTCCGATCTCGACCTTCGCGTTCGGCCGCGCCGGCGACGTCCCCGTCACCGGGCGTTGGTGAGGATCGAGCGCTGACTGGCCCGGGGACAGCACGACGACACGTCCATCGACCGGGTAGTCAGCGGCTCCTGAGAGATCGTGGCGCCGCCGAGTCCGGGGTGGCCGGTGGAGCGGTGACCGTTGATCCCGACGGCCGATGAGCGCGCAGGGTCAGGATGGTCTTCCCGACTCTGGTCCCGCCGAGATCTTGCAGGTGAGGGACCACGCCGTCGCCGTGAAGACCGCCATCAGCTCGACTAGGACGGCCTGCTACTGGTGGTCAGACACAGGCCGCACCCGTATCGGCCCCGAGATCCCCTGCGACTGCTCGGCCCGCCACGGCTCATGGCAGGCAGCGATCACCGCGGCGCGCTGTCAACGCCCGGCGGCGATCGACCCCGTCCCATCAGAGCACCCGGCGCGACGGGGTCAGTCTTCATGGCTCGTCGGACACTCCGTCGGGAGCTGAGTACCAGGCCGCCGGGGACGGGCGGTCGAAACAAGGCCCCGAGCAGCGCCCGACCTGAATCGGGCCACCCTCGACCCTCGAGGGTGACCACAGGAGGCTGACCAAGGGCGACCTATGCGCCCGACCCGTGTTCCACCACAAGCGCGACGCCATCAAAGCGCACCTGACCGTCGTGTTCGCGGCACTGGCCGTGGGCCCGTCACCTGCAAGACCTCACCGGCACCAGCATCAGGAAGATCATCGCGACCCTGCGCACCGCACGCTCGGCGACCATCGAGATCAACGGGCAACGCCTCACCCTCGAACCCGACCTCACCGACACCGCCCGCGCCCTGCTCACCCGGCTCGGAGCAGGTCACTAAGCGAATGGCACGAGTCAGGCCCGAGGCAGGCCGAACCCCTGGTCGTGGACACGCTGATTCCGGGTCTTGCCTGGAGGAAGCGAGAAGATCTGACCATGGCGAGGAAGTCCTACTCCGAGGAGTTCCGTCGGGACACTGTTGAGCTCTACCGGTCGACGCCGGGTGCGACGGTCGTGGGGATCGCTAGTGACCTGGGGATCATGGACTCGACGTTGTCGGCGTGGCGGTCCGTGCACCGGGCTCGGCGACCCGCACCGACCCACGACCGAGTGGTGAGAGACCTGATCAGGAGCTCGCGCGGCTCCGCTCACGGGTCAGTGAGCTCGAGGACGAGCAGCGGAAGCTGAGGACCGAACGGGAGATCTTGCGCGCGGCGGCGAAGGATTTCGCCGGGGAGACGAACTGGTGAGCCGCTTCCAGTTCGTCGCCGACCACCAGGCCACCTTCGAGGTGAAGTGGCTGTGTCAGCTCGTGGAGATCTCGCGTTCGTCGTACTACGCGTGGGCGGCGGGCGCACCCGGCCGTGCCCGACGCGCCCAGGCCAACCAGGACCTGGCCGAGCGGATCCGGGCGGTCCACGCCGCCGACGTCACCTACGGGGCCCCGCGGGTGACC
>JBBRGX010000091.1:0-10838 GCA_038223605.1 Actinomycetales bacterium
TCGACGACCTCTTCGAGCTCTCGCGCATCCACGCCGGGACCCTGCAGCTGACGCTGGAGACCGTCGAGCTCGGCGACATCGTCAGCGACGTCATCGCTGCGGCAGATCCGATCGCCCGGGCCAAGCGGGTGCGTCTCGGAGGTGCGGTCGACGGACACTCCCTCGTCCGCGGCGATGCGGGCGCACTCGCACGCGTCGTGTCCAACCTCGTGAGGAATGCGATCCGGCACACACCGGCCGACGGCGCCGTCATGGTCGGGGCGACAGCGGCCGAGCGCGCGATCACCGTGACCGTCGCGGACGCGTGCGGGGGGATCGCCGACGAAGACCTCGCGCACGTCCTCGACGTCGCATGGCGCAGCGGGAACGCTCGAACGCCCGGCGCTGACATCGGCGCGGGCCTCGGGCTGGCGATCGTCAAGGGACTCGTCGCGGCGCACCACGGCACCGTGACGGTCCGCAACCACCACCTGGGCTGCCGGTTCGCGGTGACGATCCCGGTCTGACGCAGTGAGAGCGGACGTCGGCGGAGCCTGCCCCTGCTGGTCACGACCGCCACCGGTCAGCGCTACGACGATGTGGTGGCCATCGGCTGGGCGTCGTCCGGGAGCCCGCGGAGCACGCTGAGCATGCGCTGATGACTGAGCCAGCCCACGAGGTTCGCGCGGTCGTCGTCGAGGACGGGGATGGCTCCCGGGGTGGACTCGAGCGCGCTGAGCGCGTTGGAGAGGCGGTCGGAGACGACGACGGCGTCGGGCAGCTCGACGACCGACGCCACGGTCGCCCGGTTGTGCTCACCGTCGGCGAGCGTGTCGGCGACCGCGTGCGCGGTGGCGATACCCCGGTAGCGGCCGTGGGAGTCCAGGACCGGCAGCTGGCCGTGCGGGGCGTGGCTGAGCAGACCGGCCGCGTCGCGCAGGGTGGCGCTGTCCGGCAGGCACGGCCCGACGGGTTCCATGATCTGCGCGACGGTGACGGCTGCCATCGCCTCCGCCTCGGGTGAGACGGTGATGTCGACGCCCCGGCGGCGCAGCTTGAAGGTGTAGATGCTGTCCCTGGCCAGGACGTGGCTGATGGCGCTGGCCAGCACGATCGCGACCATCATCGGCAGGATGATCGTGTACTCGCCGGTGAGCTCGAACAGGATGATGACCGCGGTGATCGGCGCGCGGGCCGCGCCGGCGAACACCGCGCCCATGCCGATCAACGCGTATACACCCGGGGAGCCAGCGACGCCGGGGCCGATGAGGTGGAGCAGCTGGCCGTAGGCCGAGCCGAGCATCGCCCCGATGAACAGGCTCGGCGCGAAGACTCCGCCGGAGCCGCCGATGCCGATCGTGAGGGAGGTGGCGACCATCTTCCCGAACAGGAGCAGGACGAGGAATGCGATCGTGTAGCCGCCGGCAATGCTCCGGCCGAGCACCGGGTAACCCACCCCGTACATCTCGGGGAGAACCAGGAGCAGTCCGCCGAGGACGAACCCGCCGATCGCAGGGCGGAGCCACTCCGGTCCGCGCCACACGCGGTCGCACACGTCCTCGATGAGGTAGAGGATCCGGGTGAACACCACGCCGACCACCCCGGCCAGCAGACCGAGAATCGCGAAGAGCGCGTACTGCGTGAGGTTGTCCACGGTGAACGTCGGAAGCTGCAAGAACGCCGTGTCGCCGAGCACGGCCCTGCCGATCACGCTCGCGGTCACGGAGGCGACGACGACCATGCCGAACGACTGGGCGGTGAAGTCTCCCAGCAGGATGAGCTCCATCGCGAAGAACACCCCGGCAAGCGGTGCGTTGAAGGTCGCCGCAATGCCGCCGGCCGCCCCACACGCCACCAGGACTTTCGTCCGAGGCTCGGTGATCTTCAGGGCGCGACCGAACGTCGAGCCGAGCGCGGCCCCGATCTGCACAATCGGCCCCTCACGTCCGACCGAGCCGCCGCCGCCGATGCACAAGGCCGAGGCCAACGCCTTGACCGCGGCGACCTGCGGAGCGATCCGGCCGCCCTTGCGCGCCACGGCGTACATGACCTCCGGGACGCCGTGCCCCCGGGCCTCGCGGGCGAAGAAGTGCACCAGCGGCCCGTACAGCAGCCCGGCCACCACCGGCGCGAAGATCACGAACCAGCGGCCCAACCCGGGCACGTGCGGGTTGGCGACGTGACCGAGCCCCGCGTAGTCGGCATGGCCGGACAGGGCAAGGGTGAACACCTTGATCAGCCAGCGGAACCCGATCGCCGCGCCGCCGGCGCCGGCGCCGACGGCGAGGGCGAGCACGAGCAGGCCCATCCGCGACGATCGGAGCGCTGTGAGCAGATGAGACATGCCCGCCTGCACCGGTACGAGGTCCGGCGCGGCGGGACGGAGGGAGGGTCGCGTTCTCGGCGCACGCCAGTTCTTCACGCTAGCAGTATGCAACCATTGCACTGAGCATTGTTACTGGAGGAGGCACGAGTGAGTCAGCCCACAATCCCGAACGTCCAGGGCGCCCGCGCCCTCGCGGGCATCGACGAGCTCGTCACGGCGGTCCTGACCGCGTCGCGCGTGCTCGTAGGAGTCTCAGCACGATCCCTCGCCGAGGTCGAGGACACTGTCACCCTCACCCAGTTCCGCACCCTCGTCGTCCTCGACAACCACGACGAGATCAACCTGAACACCCTCGCCGACCTGCTCTCGGTCACCTCCTCGACCGCGATGCGGATGATCAACCGGCTGCTCACTGCCGGCATGGTCACCCGGCGAGACAACCCCACGAATCGCCGTGAGGTGCTCCTTGGCGTCACGCCCGAGGGCCGAAGACTGGTCCGCCAGGTCACCGAACGGCGACGGACCGAGATCGCCCGAATCGTCGCGGACATGCCCGTGGCCCGCCGCGACGAGCTCGTCATCGCAATGCGCGCCTTCGCCGAGGCGGCCCACGAGCCCGAGCCGCGGTCTGAGACCACCACGGCATTGGGCTGGTGACGGTTGCGTCGAGACGCCCGCGCGCCGCGCGGACCTCGCCCACGACGTGGCGTCACAGTGCCCCCAGCTCGTCGCCAGGCACGGGGTGGAGATCGCCCCGCCTCAGTGCCAATGACCCCTTCCGTAGGGCGGAAGAGGTAAGGCGCCATTGTCAGCGAGTCCCTTTGGCTCGGGGGCCGGCAGACTGCGCGGACCCTCGGGGGCGTCGGACTGACCGGCACGCCCCACGCCGTTCGGGCAGGTCCACCCACGCCCGCGGAAGGCCACGACAAGGGTGCGTGTGGCGGGTCCGCAGCCCGAGTGGTGTGCCTCGCCGATGGCCCCCGACAGCCTCGGCCCACCAGCGCGCGTGGTCTCAAGGGCTCCCTGCAACGCATCCAGCGCGGCTCCGCAATGCGCCCTACTCCACGGACGTCTCACGTAGGGGCTTCCCCGCAGGTCAGAGCGTTGAGATGGTGCCCCGAGTGGGATTCGAAACCGTCCAGATGGTGAGATCCGCTTCCGCGCTTCAACCACGCAGGTCGCTGACCTGCGCAAACGTTGGGACGCTTGGGAACGCCTTGTGACGTCGAGAGCGGTGCTGTCCCCATCGGGGACGCGTTTTCGGGCCTTCAGACGACCCCCTTGGTGTCTCGTCTGACGGACGGTCGGGATCGGTGGGCGCCCAGCGAACGGACGGTCGGGCCGAGGGCTGCTGCGTCGAGCGGCTCGCGTGGCGGGGCGGGGGAGGGGACCACGGTGACGCCGGCGACGAGCGCGGCCACCTGGTTCTCGGTGAAGCGGATCCGGGCCTTGCCGAGCCGCAGGTGTGCGACCTTGCCGTCCCTGACCCGCTGACGCACCCACCAGGACGTGGTGCCGAGGATGTCGGCGACCTCCTCGGGGCTGTAGGTGCGCTCGGGCAGGGGTGAGGGTGTGTGGGTCACCACAGGCTCCTTTCGATGACGTGTGCCGGGGTCGAGGGCAAGGCGACGGGCGGTGCGATGGAGCGCCGCTGTGCCTGAGCGAGCGCGCGCGTCTGCGCGACGCTGGGGATCGGGGTGGCCCTGCCGGGGTGGAAGGCGATCCAGGTCTCGGTCGCGGTGGGCTCGATGTGGGTGGTGGCGAGGATGCGCTCGAGGACCTGCCGCCCGGTGGGAGGCTCGGGCGCACGCCCCGCGGGAGCGCGGCAGTCGTCGTCGATGAGGTCGGTGGCGACGTAGACGTGGTTGGCGTGCCGGCCCCTGGTCATCGCGACGTAGAGGTCCTCCCGGGCCATGCCGGGGGCGGCGATGGTGTGCGTCGCGTCGACGGTCAGGCCCTGAGAGCGGGCGGTGGTGACGGCGTAGCCGAGCTCGACGTGCTCGGCGACGTAGGACGCGGGCAGCCGCACCGGTGCGCCGTCGGGTCGTTGGTCGTGGCCGTCGGTGGGGGAGAGCGGGCGGACGCGCAGGGACCCGTCGGGGTCGATCGCGGTGACGTGCCACAGGGCGCCGTTGCGGACGTACCCGTCGGGGCTGCGCAGCCGGCGGTCGTTGTGGCGCGTGACGACGCGGTCGCCGACGGTCGCCTCGAGCCCGTCGTGCAGGCCGACCCCGCCGGTGGCCCTGGCGTTGCCCGCCAGGATCGCGTGGGCGTGGGCCGCGGCGTTGAGGCCGCGCACGGTGCGGGTGTCGGCGGCCTGGAGCAGGGTGACCTGCCCGGCCTCGGTCGCCAGGGAGTGCGCGAGCAGGGCGGCGTCGAGCATGTCCTCCCGGTACCCGGAGTCGATGGCGCCGTGGGAGGCGTAGGTGTCCAGGACGGTGGTGTGTCCGCGGCGCAGCTCCAGGGAGGCCCGGGCCTCCCACGGCCGGCTGAACCGCCACAAAGAGGTCAGCTCGGCGGTCGGGCCACGGCGGGCGAGCATCCCGAACGCGCCGCCAGCGCCGACCGAGCCGCGTTGCAGCTGGTCACCGACCAACAGGACCTTGGCGTTCGCGGCGCGAGCCTGGGTGACGAGCTCGGCCAGGGTGCGCGTGTCGGCCAGGGACGCCTCATCGACGACGAGCAGGTCGCCTTCGCTCAGGCGCCAGGGCTCCTGCTCGTGCTGGGCGGTCCACCAGGTTTCCCGGGCCTCGTCCAGCGCAGCCCGGTCGACGTCGGCGCCGGCCAGGACGTCGCGCTCGGCCCGCAGGCCGGTGAGGAACCTCGCGGTGCGCTCGGTGGCGCCCTGCCCGGTGGTCTCGTACAGCCACTTCGCGGTGGTGTGGCACGGCACCCGGAGGGCTGCCTGGAGGGTGTGTGCGGCTGACGCGGACGGGGCCAGCCCGACGACGTCGCCGCACTCGGCCCGCCACCGCTCGGCGACCGTGGCGAGCGTGGTGGTCTTCCCGGTCCCGGCCGGGCCGACGAGCACGTCGAGGGCCATCCGCGAGGTGAGGATCGCCTCGACCGCGTCCCGCTGATCGCCCGCAAGGTCCCTGCTCGGATCGGTCTCGCGGCCGATCAGGTGGCGTGTCTGGCGGCGCAGGTGCGGCAGGTCGACGGGTCGTTCCGCGGCGTCGAGCAGGACCTGTTCGGCGCCGAGCAGCTCGAGCGAGGTGAACAGGGACTCCCCGATCCGCCGGGTCGCGGGGTCGCGGGTGTCGTCCAGGTGCACGCACCGGGCGGTTGCCGCCGCGGTCAGCTCGTTGAGGAGCTGGTGGCGTTGCCGGGGTGAGGCCATCCGCAGCGTCTTGGTGACCCGTGCGGCGGCCGAGCCGAGGTTCCACTCCGACCACACCGCCCGATGCTCGGCGGCGTCCTCGAGCATCTGGGCCACGAACACGTCGCGGACCAGCGGCCCGACGTCGCCCGCGCGCAGCCCCCGCTGGTAGTCGCCGGCCAGCGCCCGGGCGGCCAGGTCGTGCGGCTCCATGCCGGTGACCGCGCGGGCGCGGTTGGCCCACTGGGTCAACAGCTCGGCCAGCGGGCGGACGACCTTCGCCGGTCGTGTCGCCCGGGTCAGGTGCTGCCGCGCCCTGATCGTCTCCAGCCGATTCGGGCCTCGGCCGTGGGCGGTGGTGAAGTCCTTGGCCCAGTCGAGCTCGGCCTCATGGATGCGTTCGGCCCGGGACGAGAACTCCGCGAGCAGCCGGTCCTCGATCCCGTCGATCTCGAACGCGTCGTTGCGGTCGATGCCGCGTGGGCGGTGGGACCACGTCACGCCCAGGCGCCGGTGCAGCTCGTCGGCCAGCAGACCGTCGTAGAGCTCGGAGACCGTGACGGTCGCGGCGTGGACGGTCGTGCCGTCCAGGGAGCGCCACTTCTTGTCGGGGCCCTGGACCTTGTTCGCGAGCACCACGTGGGTGTGCAGGCCGGGGTCGCCGCCGCGGGTGTCGTAGTGGTCGAACGCGGCCGCGACCATCCCCAGGGTCCGGATCTGGCGCCGGCCCGCGGCGCCGACCCGGGTGCGGACCACGGAGTCCTCGACGAACGCGAGCGCCTGGGCCACGGCCTTGTGGTGGGCGGTGAGGACGGCGGCCTGCGCGCGCGGATCGCCCAGCGCCCACAGCACCGCGGCGGACTTCGGCACCGTGAAGGTCAGGTCGTAGCCGACGACCGGCGGCACCCGTCGACCGACGTAGCTGCGCCCCAACGGCTCGCCGGTCGCGGGGTCGTGCCCGTCGCGGAACACCGCCGCCATGCCCGCCTCGGTGACGACGTCCCCGCTGCGCACGCGGTGGCGATCCTTGCCGAGCCCTCGCAGGCCAGAGCCGGCCCAGCGGCCAGGAGGTGTCCCGCTGGCCTCGTAGTAGGCGACCAGCGGCTCGGCCGCGGCCAGGCGAGCGTCCCCGGCTGCGACCTGCCGGGTCAGGTAGGTGTAGCCGTCGCCGGCCACGAGCTTGTGCATCCCCATCACCGCGACCATCTCCCTCCCACTCGCCGCCCTCCTCCTAGGGAGGCCAGCTGCTGCGCACCGCCGAGGTCGACCGCGCCGAGCCCCCACATGTATGGGTGCGGGAAGGCGACCAACATGGGCGTCACCCGGCGTCGAGAGGCCCTTCGGGTCTCTCACCTACAGGTGTGCGGGCGAGGACCGGAAGACGCGTAGCGGGCCGGGACCGCACGCCACGCACGGTCCTCAGTCACCCTGCGTCGGAGCCTGACGCAGGGTGACGCCGCAGGTCAGCGGCGCGCGACAAGGCGCACTGCGCGGCCTCTGACGCTGGCGTCAGGCTCGACGTGCTGCTGCGTCAGGCACTGCGTCAGGCACTGCGTCAGGCACGTGTGTGGGGAGGTGCGGCGCGGCGGCGCTTCCGCCGCGAAGTTGGCCGACCCATCGCGGCCCGCCTGAGGCCGGGTGCCGACGCCGGCCTGGGCCGTCGACTCCTCGTCGCGGGGTGTGCCCATCGGGCGTAGGTTCGCGGCGAAGGGGTGGTTGGCGTGATTCCGAGCATGATCGTGTTCGGCCTGGTCCTCGGCCGGTGGTGGCGAGTAGCGCTGGTGTCAGCGGCCGTCCTCTGGGTCGTTCTGCTTGTCGGGACGGGGGCGATGGACCTCGGCCCTGGCCTCTTCGGTGCGGCCATGCTCGCGGTCGCCAACGCCGGCGTAGGTGTGCTGGTGCACCAGGGCGTTCTCCATGCCTGCCGATGGATTCGGCATCGCCGCTGGCGGCTGCCGCATGGCGCGGTGGGGACCTGATCTGCTCGCGCGGCTACGTGGCCGGCGCGATCGATGCGTCGCCGTTGTTGACGAACGCGATCTCCCCGTAGGTGTTGTCGAGGCAGCGCGACGCGAGCGCCGCAGCCTCGGAACCGAGCAGGCTCTCGACGTCCGCGACCACGAGGTAACCGCCGGCTCCAGAGACGTCACTACCCACCGGCATCGCGACGCCGGTCGGGCTCAGGACCGCCTTGTGGTCGGCGTCCCAGGTCGTCCCGGCCGGCCACACGATCGGGTAGCGCTCCCCGACCTCATCGAGGGCCAGGTAGAGGCAGTCACCCTCCACGACGAGCGTTCCGCGGACTTGTGCGTCCATGCCTCCACCGCCCGACTGAGCCTGTGGATAGCGCATCACCGGCCCGTCGATCGGAGGTTGTGCACCTTGGCCGCCGGCCGCGCCACACGCCCCGACGACGAGCGTCAGCGCCACGCCAGGAAGGAGAGCCCACCTCATGACTTCACGGTAGAGGCTCGCAAGGCGTCTGCGCCCTCGACCTGCGGTGTCCGTCCGCTCCGGTCGCACCCCAAGCGTCCCGGCCCATATCGGTACCGGTATAGTCGCCGTGTGGACGCTGCGACGTTGATCCGCTCGACCCGGGAGCGTGCCGGGCTGACGCAGCACGCCCTTGCGGCGCGGGCGGGGACCTCCCAGCCAGCGGTCTCGCGCTATGAGTCGGGCGCGGCGTCGCCGTCGGTCGAGACCCTGGACCGTCTGCTGGCCGCGATGGGCGCCCGGCTGGAGCTGTCGGTGTCCGGCGCACCGCGCAACCTCGATGTGCGCACCCCGAGGATGGCGAAGTTGCGTGCGCACCGCGACCAGGTCCTCAAGGTCGCCCAGCGCCATGGCGCCAGCAACGTGCGAGTGTTCGGGTCGGTGGCCCGGGGCAAGGACGGGCCGGACTCCGACATCGACCTGCTGGTCGACCTGGACGTGCGCACCCACGGACTGCTGCCCCTCGGGGCAATGGCCGACGAGCTGTCGGCGTTGCTGGGGGAGAAGGTCGACGTCGCACCGGCGGACGCCCTCGCGCCGCACGTCGCGGAGTCCGCGCTGGTCGAGGCGGTGCCACTGTGAGCCGGAACGAGACTCAGCGCCTGCGCGACATCCTCGCCGCGACTGCTGCGATCGATCGGGCCGAAGCCATCGGCGCACGGCACCCCGAGGACGCCGACCTCGCCGACATCGTCCTCGCCGCCATCCAGTTCCACGTGTTCACGATCGGCGAGGCCGTCAAGGCCCTGCCGGCCGAACTCACCGGCCGCCAGCCCGGCGTGCCGTGGCAGGAAATCGCCCGGATGCGCGACCTGATCGGCCACCACTACTACAAGCTCGACGCCCAGATCGTCCGAGCCACGATCGGCCAGCCACTGACCGCACTGCGCGATGCCTGCCGGACTCTCCTCGCCGATCTCGACCGCGAGCCCTGACGCGGACACCGCGGCCGCAGGTTGCCAGAACCCTGACGCAGCGAAGACTCTTCTTGCACTTCGCGCTGATGACGCCCGTGCAGAGCGTGGTGGACGTCGACGCATAGGCCCGCCGTCCGCAGCTCGTCGGGGTGTACTCCCGAACTGTCATGCCGCACTGAGGGCGGCCACGTCACCGCGGGTCTGGCTGTCCAGCGGCACGCGGGATGTGGAGGCGGTGTCCTAAGGGGTTGCGGGCTGCGCCGGTTGTTGAGCGACGTCGTGGCTGACCACGTGGGGGTGGGCTGGCGTCACTGACGGTGATGATGCGTTTTGGGCAGCCCTGCGGGGTTGCCCTTTTTCGTTGGCGACGAGAGCGTGACGACGTCCATCGAAGCGCAACGGCCCTCCCCAATCCTTAGCCGGGATGGGAGGGCCGTCGCTTGGTGCTTGGAGGCACCCGTTGCTGATCGTAGGTACGGACCCGCTCGAGGTCGACCGACTCCTGCTCCGCGGGGTGTTTCGTTGTCCGGGGTGCGGCGGTGAGCTCCGGCCGTGGGGCCATGCCCGGACCCGTCGGATCCGCGGCGAACGCGACGGCGACAGCGGCGCCGTGGTGCTCGTGGAGCGTCCGCGGCGTTCGTCGTGCTCGGGGTGCGGGCGCACGCATGTGCTGATCAGCGCCTCGATGCTGGTGCGTCGCGCTGACGTGGCGGTCGTGATCGGCGCTGCGCTGGTGGCCAACGCGGCTGGCGCTGGGCATCGGCCGATCGCGGCTGCGCTGGGTCGGCCGGTGAGCACGGTGCGGGGCTGGTTGCGTCGGTTCACGGCCCGGGCCCACGGATGGTGGGTGTCGTTCACCGGCCTGTTGCACGCCCTGGATCCGCTGGCCGGACCGATCGCCGTGAACGCGTGCGTGGTCGCTGACGCGGTGGAGGTGCTGGGTCTGGCCGCGGCCGCTGCGGCGCGGCGGTTCGGGCCGCGTCCACCGTGGCAGTTCGCCTCGGCGGCCTCCGGTGGGCTGCTGCTCGGCCCGGTCCCGATCACCGTGTCCGTTGCGCGGGAGACCAACACGAACTGACCCTGGGCAGGCCCCGGGCGGCCGGGCAGTCTCCGCTTGTCGACCACGACGTGGTCACCAACGACAGGTGGAGACAGGCGATGACACCCCAGGACCGGGCCGGCGACCGTCGAAGTGAAAGGGCCCGCGACATCGGGCTGTTCCGTTACGCCCTGATCCGGGAGGCCGCCGACCCAGGCTTGAGCACCCGGGCGCGGGGCGTCATGGTTCGCGAGCTCGCCACCACCGAGCACACCAGCCCGTTTGGGGACCCGGTGATGGTCTCCCGGGTGACCCTGGACCGGTGGATCCGGACCTGGCGCACGGGCGGGTTCGACGCCCTGGTGCCCTCGGCCCGTTACGCCGAGGCCCGCACCCCCGCGGCGGTCCTGGACCTGGCGGCCGCCCTGAAGAGGGAGGTCCCGGCGCGCACCGCGGCGCAGGTCGGGGCGATCTTGACCGCGCACGCCGGCACCGCACCCTCCGAGCGGACGTTGCAGCGCTTGTTCGTGCGGTTGGAGCTGACCACCCGCCCCGACGGGATGGCCCCGCGAGCGTTCGGCCGGTTCGAGGCCGCCGCCCCGAACGAGCGGTGGACCGGGGACGCGTTGCACGGGCCCGTGATCGGCGGGCGCAAGACGTACCTGTTCGCGTTCATCGACGACCACTCCCGGGCCCTGGTCGGCTACCGGTGGGGCCACGCCGAGGACACCGTGCGCCTGGAAGCGGCGCTGCGCGCAGCCCTGT
>JBBRGX010000092.1:0-10805 GCA_038223605.1 Actinomycetales bacterium
CTGACGATCACCCTGCTCTCCGTCGCCCCGTCGCTGCTGCTGATGACGACGGCCTTCACCAAGATCTTCGTCGTCCTGGCCCTGGCCCGGAACGCCCTCGGCCTCAACGGGGTCCCGCCGAACCAGGTGCTCGCAGGGCTCGCGCTCTTCCTCTCGCTCTTCGTCATGGCACCGGTGATCGGTGACATCAACACCGACGGTGTGCAGCCCTACCTGCACGGCGAGCTGTCCTTCTCCCAGGCCGTCGACGCCGGCGAGGTGCCGCTCCGCCACTTCATGCTCGGTCAGACGCGCGAGTCCGACATCGCCCTCATGACCCGTGCGGCCGATCGCCCCAACCCCGAGTCGCCCGAGTCCGTCGACCTGACGACCCTCGTCCCGGCGTTCATGCTCTCCGAGCTGCGCTCGGCGTTCATCATCGGCTTCGTCATCTTCGTGCCGTTCCTGGTCATCGACCTGGTGGTCTCGGCATCGCTGATGAGCATGGGCATGATGATGCTCCCGCCGACGACGGTCGCCCTCCCGTTCAAGCTGCTGCTCTTCATCCTGGTCGACGGCTGGGGCCTGGTCATCACCGCCCTGGTGGGGAGCTACCGCTGATGGACACCTCAGCCGTCCTCGACATCGGGCTCCAGGCGATCCTGCTCGCCGGGAAGCTCTGCGCGCCGATCCTCATCACGGCCCTCGTCGTCGGCTTCGGCGTGTCGCTGCTGCAGTCGATCACCCAGATCCAGGAGGTCACGCTCTCCTTCGTGCCCAAGGCGATCGCGGTGGCGGCCGCCCTGCTCATCGCCGGCCACTGGATGATGAGCGAGACCGTCTCCTTCACGACCCAGCTCTTCGAGCGCATCCCCCACCTCCTGGGGGGCTGAGCCGTGGAGCTGACGTTCGCGCTGAGCACCGTCGAGACGGTCATGCTCGCCGGCACGCGTATCGCGGCGTTCCTGGTCATCGCCCCGCCGTTCGCGCACCGCGCCGTTCCCGGGACGGTCAAGGCGATGCTGGCCGGCGGGCTCGGGATCGCCGCGGCCCCGAGGGCCGTCGAGGCGGCCCGCGCCGCCGGGCTGAACCCCGGTGACTCGATCGCCTCGGGCACCCCCGTCTTCCTCGGGGAGGTGCTGCTCCAGGTCCTGGTCGGACTGGCGCTCGGCTTCATGGTCTCGCTCGTCTTCGCCGCCGTGCAGTCGGCCGGCAACCTCATCGACCTCTTCGGCGGCTTCCAGCTGGCGCAGGCCTTCGACCCGATGTCGATGACCAACGGAGCGCAGTTCGCCCGGCTGTACCAGATGACCGCCCTGACCCTGCTCTTCGCCTCCGACGCGTACCAGGTCCTGATCACCGGTCTCGTGCACAGCTTCGACGCGCTTCCGCTCGGCGCCGGGATCAACCTCGCGACGCTCGCCCAGACGCTCACCTCCGGCGTCTCGGGCATGGTCGTCGCCGCGCTGCAGATCGCCGGGCCGCTCGTCGCCGTGCTCTTCCTCGCCGATGTCGGCCTCGGGCTGCTCACCCGCGTTGCCCCGGCCCTCAACGCGTTCGCCCTCGGCTTCCCGCTGAAGATCCTGCTCACGCTCACGCTCGGGGCCAGCGCATACCTCGCCCTTCCGCACGTCGTGGCGAGCCTCACCACGGACTCGATCACCGGGCTGCTGGGGATCACCCGATGAGCGGCGGCCAGGAGAAGAGCGAGAAGGCCACCCCGAAGCGGATGAAGCAGCTCCGCAAGGACGGGGCGCTCCAGCGGTCGCAGGACCTCTCGGCATGGCTCGGCATCGGCGTCGGCGCCCTCTCCCTCCCGTTCGTCATCGCGGGGGGCTCGCGCGCCGGCTCGGCCCAGCTCCTCCTGCTTCGCGAGGTCATCGCCCACCCCGAGGTGTCTGCGGCACGCGACGCCCTGTCCACCGGGCTCTCCTCGGTGCTCGTGACGGTCGCGCCGCTGCTGGCCGCCACCGTCCTCACCGCGATCGTCGGTTCGGTCGCGCAGGGCGGGCTGCACATCTCGGCCAAGAAGCTGAAGCCGACCTTCAAGCAGTTCAACCTGGCCTCCGGAGTCAAGCGGACCTTCGGCAAGCAGGCGCTGTGGCAGGGCGCGAAGGCCACCCTGAAGACGCTCGTCATCGGGATGGTGCTCTGGTCCGTGGTCCAGGGCCTCGTCCCCCTGATGCTGGGCTCCGGCTCGCACTCGCTGCGTCAGATCCTCTCGGTCGCCGGCGAGGGCGCGTCCAACCTGCTGCGGACCGCGGTCATCGCCGGCCTGGTGCTCGCGGCCCTTGACGTCGTCGTGGTCCAGCGCCGCAACCTCAAGCAGACCCGGATGACCAAGCGCGAGGTGCAGGACGAGAGCAAGCAGTCCGAGGGCGACCCGCAGCTCAAGGGCGCCATCCGCTCCCGCCAGCTGTCGATGAGCCGCAACCGGATGATCTCCGACGTCGCCCAGGCCGACGTCGTGCTCGTCAACCCGACGCATGTCGCCGTCGCCCTGCGCTACGAGCCGGGGAGCGGCGCACCGAAGGTCGTCGCCAAGGGCAAGGGCCACGTGGCCACCCGGATCCGCGAGGCGGCGGCCAAGGCCAGGGTGCCGATGGTCGAGGACGTCCCCCTCGCCAGGGCCCTGCACGGGGCCTGCACGCTCGGCCAGGAGATCCCGGCCGACCTGTACATCGCCGTCGCGCGGATCCTCGCCTTCGTGATGGCGCTTCGCCGCCGCGGTGGCGCAGCGGGCATCCAGCGCGCACCGGGCGGCCCCACGAAGATCCCGGTCGCGGCATGAGAGCCCCGCAGCCGACCACCCCCACCCGACGTGAACCAGGAACCGACCAGGAGGACCACCGATGAAGGTGAAGAACATCACCCAGCTCGCGGTGCCGCTCGGCGTCGTCGGCGTCGTCCTGCTGCTCGTCGTCCCGCTGCCGTCGGCGATGCTCGACATCCTCATCGTGACGAACATCGCGATCTCGCTCGTCGTGCTGCTCACCAGCATGTACGTCTCGAAGCCGCTCGACTTCTCGGTCTTCCCCTCGTTGCTGCTGGTCCTCACGCTCTTCCGGCTCGGGCTGAACGTGGCCTCCACGCGCCTCGTGCTGCGCGACGGCTTCGCCGGGCACGTCATCGACGCCTTCGGGCACTACGTCGTGGGCGGCTCGCTCGTCATCGGCCTGGTGATCTTCCTCATCCTCGTGGTCATCCAGTTCGCGGTCATCACGAACGGTGCAGGCCGCGTCGCCGAGGTGGGCGCCCGCTTCACCCTCGACGCCATGCCCGGGAAGCAGATGGCGATCGACGCCGACCTCAACTCCGGCCTGATCGACGAGGACCAGGCCCGTCGCCGCCGCAAGGAGGTCGGCGCAGAGGCCGACTTCTACGGCGCGATGGACGGTGGCTCCAAGTTCGTCAAGGGCGACGCCATCGCGGGCATCGTCATCACGGTGATCAACCTGCTGGGCGGGTTCGCCGTCGGGATGCTGCAGATGGGCATGAGCCCCGGCGAGTCGATCCAGCGCTTCAGCCTCCTGACGATCGGCGACGGCCTCGTCACGCAGATCCCGGCCCTGCTGATGTCCGTCTCGACGGGTCTGATCGTCACGCGCTCCGCCTCCGACTCCGACATGGGCACCGCGGCGAGCGAGCAGCTCACCCAGAGCCGCACCGCGCTGCTCATCGCCGGTGCCGCCTCGATCGGCCTGGCGCTGGTCCCCGGCATGCCGAAGCTGCCGTTCATGATCGTCGGCTCGCTCCTGCTGCTCACCGCGCAGCGGATCAAGGCAGGGAAGGACGCCGAGGCCGGCGCCGAGCTGGTCGCGGCCGAGGCGACGGCGGCGTCGGCCCCCGGGAGCAACGACACGCCCGAGGCCCTCATCGAGCAGATGCGGGTGCACGCGCTGGAGATCATGCTCGCTCCCGACCTCGTCGACCTCGTGGGCTCCGGCTCCGACCAGGACCTGCTCGCCCGGGTGCGCGGGCTGCGCCGCAAGATCGCGATGGAGCTCGGGATCGTCGTTCCGCCGGTGCGCACGCGCGACTCCGTCGACCTGCCGCGCTCGACCTACGTCGTGCGGATCGCCGGAGTGGAGGTCGGTCGTGGCGAGGCGCCCCCCGGACGACTCCTCGCGCTCGGCGACCACCTCGAGGGCCTCGGCGGCACCGCCGTGGTCGAGCCGGTCTTCGGCCTGCCCGGCAAGTGGATCCCTGCTGAGCTGCGGCACTCCGCCGAGATGCTCGGTGCGACGGTCGTCGACCGGGTCTCCGTCCTCATCACCCACCTCGGCGCGATCATCGACGCCAACGCCCCGCGGCTGCTCTCCCGGGAGGACGTCCGGGTGCTCACCGAGGGCGTCAAGACCGTCAACCCCTCGGTCGTCGACGAGCTCGTGCCCGGCCTGCTCACCCTCGGCGAGGTCCAGCGCGTGCTCCAGGGCCTGCTCGCCGAGCGCGTCCCGGTGCGCGACCTCAGCCGGATCTTCGAGGCGCTCACCCTGCGTGCCAAGGTCTCGGCCGACCCCGAGGGTCTGGTCGAGGCCGCCAGGACGGGGCTCGGTCCCGCGCTCGCAGCCCCCTACGCCGTCGAGGGCGTGCTCCGGGTCATCACGCTGGACCCGATGCTCGAGCAGTCCCTCGCCGAGCACGTCCGCCCGGCCGACGGCGGCTCCCAGCTGCTGCTCGACCCGGCCCGCGCCGAGCGGATCCTCGACTCGCTGCGTCGGACCGTCGCCGCCGCGGAGTCCTCCGGCAAGAGCGCCGTCCTGGTGTGTGCACCCGGGCTGCGACCCGCCCTGCACCGTACGGTTGTCCTGTCACTCCCCGCGCTGCCGGTCCTGTCCTACGGCGAGGTGACGGGGGCAGGGCTGCAGATCGAGACGGTGGGTGTGGTGACCGATGTCCACGCGATTGCTGCTTGAGGGTGAGGACCTGCGCTCCCTCATGCTGCGCGTGCGTGAGGAGATGGGCCCGGACGCCCGGATCGTGCACGCCGAACGCGTCCGGACCGGCGGGATCGCCGGCTTCTTCGCCAAGGAGCACTACGAGCTGACCGTCGAGGTCCCCGAGCCGCCGCGCCGACGCCTCGGCCGGGCGCGACCGAGGCCGGCGACGGACCACGCACGGGGGGTGGGCACGAGCGTCGAGGCCGTCGGTCTTGACGCGCTGCTCGCCGCAGCCGATGCGGCCGAGGGCGCCGACCGCGCGGCGCTCGGGGCCGCAGTGGCCGACGTCCCCGGCGTCTCCACCTCCGGGGAGACGTTCGCCGACGTGCTCGCCTCGATGGCCGACCTCGTCGGCGGAGCACCGCGGGAGCCGGCTCCGGCTCCGGCACCGGCTGCCGCTGCCGATGTGCCGGCCGGGCCCGTCGTCCGCCCGGCGGTCTTCCCCCGGCTCGAGTCGATGCGCCCGGTCGGCGAGGCACCTGCCGAGCCGGTCGCCGAGCCCGCGGCCCGGGAGGTCGAGGGGCAGCCGACGTCGATGGGCGACCCGGATCGGCCCGGCTCGACGGTCGCCTCGTTGCTCGAGCTCGGGGTGCCGACCCGGCTGCTCGCCGGGTTCACCGATCCGCATGCTCCCGTCGCGCTCTCCCAGCTCGTGCGGCGCTTCGACCGTCCGCGGGCTGGGCGGCTTCGCGCCGGTGCGGTCGTGGTGGTGGCGGGCGAGCCCGAGCTGGCCCTGCGCACCGCGACGCAGATCGCGCATCGCGCCGGCCTTGCGCCGACCGACGTGGTCCTCGCCGGCGAGCTCGAGGCCCGGCCCGGCCACGGCCGCCGCATCCTGACCCCCGCTCACGCCACCCGGTTCCGCGAGAAGGTGCAGCAGGACGCCGGAACGGTCGTCGCCCTGGGCGTCACCGCGGCCCCGCGTGCTCAGTCCGATGCGGCCGAGCTGCTCGCCGCCCTCGCCCCCGACGACGCCTGGGCGGTGATCGACGCGCGGGTCCGCGGTGTCGAGGTGCGGCGATGGCTCAGGACCGTCGGTGCGGTCCGCGCGTTCGACGCGCTCGCCGCGACCTCGGTCTTCGCCGCCCAGTCACCGGGTGCCGTGCTCAATCTCGGGGTCCCGGTCGGCTGGGTCGACGGCCTGCCGGCCTCCCCGCTGGTCTGGGCGGCCGTGCTCAGCGAGCGCCTCGCCGACGACGCCCACTGGGATTGACGACACCCCAGCGAGACGCGGGACGCCCCGCGGAGCCGGACCGGATAGTCTCGCCTGCATGCTGGTCCTGAGTCGTCGTGTCGGCGAGCGTCTGATGATCGGTGACGACATCGTCATCACCGTGATCGACGTGCGCAGCGACGGTGTGCGCATCGGCATCGACGCGCCGCGTTCGGTCCGGGTGAACAGGGCAGAGGTGCTCGAGGCCGTCACCCTGGCGAACCAGGAGGCGGCCCGCTCCGCCGACGACGCAGGGCTCGACACCCTGCGCGCCCTGCGCCCGCCGCAGCCCGAGGCCTGAGCAGCCCGTCCGGCGGTCCCGGACGCCCCGGCAGTCCCGGACGCTCCTCCTCGTCCACCACCCCTCACATCTGGCCCTCGCCGTCCGATGGGTGGTCCAGCGACGGGTACGCCGTCGCCCGGTGTCTGGGAGGACGACGTGGAGGATCTGGACGACATCGTCCACGAGTTCCTGGTGGAGAGCCGCGAGAATCTTGATCAGCTCGACTCCGACCTGGTGGCGCTGGAGAGCGCACCCGGGTCGCGCGAGCTGCTCGGGAGCATCTTCCGGACGATCCACACCATCAAGGGAACGAGTGGCTTCCTCGCGTTCGGCCGCCTCGAGCGGTTGACCCACGCCGGCGAGAACCTTCTCGTCGAGCTGCGGGACGGCCGACGGGCGATGGACCTGCGCACCACGGACGTCCTGCTCCGGATGGTCGACACCGTCCGCGCTCTGCTCGACTCGATCGAGTCGGGTGCCGGCGAGGCTCCGGTGGACGTCGAGGCCTCGGTCGAGGCGCTCGAACGCGTGCTCGCAGGAGCCGAGGTCGCCGAGCAGGCCGAGGCCGTCGTCCCCGACGAGGTCCCGGTCGTCGTGGAGGTCGCCGCGCTGGTCGCCGCCGCTCCCCGGGTACGGGTCAAGCGGCCGCGGGCGGCTGTCGCCGTCCTCGACGCGCCGGCGGCACCCGCCGTCGAGGTCGCCGCGACAGCGGTCGAGACCGTCGTCGAGCCGGCCCCGGAACAGATCCTCGTGGTGGACCAGCGTGACTCCGTCCCCACCCCGCACCACCCGGCTCTTGTCCCCACGGCCGCGGCGGCAGCCGTCGTCGCACCGGTCCGGGCCGAGCCCGAGCCCCCCGCCCCGATCGAGGCCCTCCGTGCCGGGATCTCCGGCGCGGGTTCCGACACGATCCGGGTCGACGTCGACCTCCTCGACGCCCTCATGCGCCAGGTCAGCGAGCTCGTCCTGGCCCGGAACGCGATCTCCCGGCTGGCCGACGGCGGTGACGTCGACCTGGCTCGCGCCTCGCAGCGGTTGAGCCTCATCGCCTCCGAGCTGCAGGAGGGCGTCATGAAGACGCGCATGCAGCCCATCGAGCACGTGTGGTCGAAGGTGCCGCGGATGGTGCGCGACCTCTCGGCTGCGTGCGGGAGGCAGGTGCGCCTGGAGATGGTCGGTGGCGACACCGAGCTCGACCGTTCGCTGCTCGAGGCAGTGAAGGACCCGCTGACCCACCTGATCCGCAACGCGATCGACCACGGGATCGAGGCACCGCAGACGCGCGTCGCCCACGGCAAGCCGGCCCAAGGCGTCCTCCTGCTCCGGGCGTACCACGCCGGTGGTCAGGTCGTCGTCGAGGTCGGGGACGACGGCAAGGGCGTCGACCCGGAGAAGGTCGCGGCCAAGGCGGTCGCGACAGGTCTGCGGACGGCGGCCCAGGTCGCAGCGATGGCACCGGCCGATCTGCTCCAGCTGCTCTTCCTCCCGGGTTTCTCCACGGCCGAGGCCGTGACGAACGTCTCGGGCCGTGGTGTCGGCATGGACGTCGTGCGCACCAAGATCGAGGCGATCGGCGGCACCGTCGACGTCGACTCGACGCTCGGTGAGGGCACCACCTGGCGCCTGCGCATCCCGCTCACGCTCGCGATCATGCCTGCGGTGACCGTCCTCTGCGACGGCCACACCTACGCGATCCCGCAGGTCAGCCTGCTCGAGCTGGTCGCGCTCGACACCGAGACGCAGAGCCAGTCCATCGAGCACGTCGGCTCGGCAGCCGTCTACCGCCTCAGGGGCGACCTGCTGCCGCTCGTCGACCTCCGGGAGATCTTCGGCCGGCCCGCGAGGACGCAGGAGCGCTCCGTCATCGCGGTGCTCCAGGCGGACACCGTGCGCTTCGGGCTCCTCGTGGACTCCGTCTCCAACACGGAGGAGATCGTCGTCAAGCCACTGTCCGGACGGCTGAAGTCGATCGGTCTGTACGCAGGCGCCACCCTCATGGGCGACGGGCAGGTCGCGCTGATCCTCGACGTCCAGGGCCTGGCCCGGCGCTGCCTGGCTGCGGAGTCGGTTGACCGTGCGCGGGCGTCCCAGCTCGTCGAGGCTGCGGTCACCGAGGAGTCGATCCAGGTGCTCATCGCCGGGATCGGCGGGGACCGACGCGTCGCGATCCCGCTGTCGGCCGTCACCCGGCTAGAACGCTTCCCCGTCACCGTGCTCGAGCACGTCGGCGCGCGCGAGGTCATGCAGTACCGCGGGACGATCACTCCCGTCGTGCGGCTCGGCCGACTGCTCGGCTCCTTCTCCGAGGAGGGCGACGAGATCATCGTCGTCGTCTACTCCCGCGGGGACCGCAGCGTGGCGATCGTCGTGGACGAGATCGTCGACATCGTCGACGACCGCAGCGCCACGCACAGCGGTCTCGGTGACCTGGGGCTGGTGGGCTCGACCGTGCTCAAGGACCGGGTGACCGAGCTGCTCGACGTCGAGGCAGCCGTCGCCATGGCCGATCCGACGTTCTTCGACGACGCAGCCGTCGTGCTGCAACACGACCTCGTGGGGGTGTGAGATGAGCCGACAGCTGGCGACGTTCACCTTGGGGGGTGCGCGCTACGGCGTGGACGTCCTCCTTGTCCAGGAGGCGCTGCGCTCCCAGGTGCGGACCCCCGTCCCGCTCGCCCCCCCGGGGGTGGCCGGCCTGGTCAACCTCCGTGGCGAGGTCGTGCTGGCCGTCGACCTCCGGGTGCGGCTGGGCCTCGAGCCGCTGGCCGAGGGTGCCGACCCGATGATGGTCGTCGTCCAGGTGGGCGAGGAGCCCGTCAGCCTGCTGGTCGACGAGGTCGGCGATGTCGTCGACGTCGACGAGAGCCAGTTCGAGACACCTCCGGACACCCTTCCCGCCGAGCTGCGCGAGGTGATCCGTGGGGCCTACAAGCTGCCCAGCGGTCTCCTTCTCGACCTCGACGTCGCACGCGCGACCGCGCACGCAGCCTGATCCCGTTCCCACTCGGCACTCCCCCAGCCCAGGAGCTTCTCGTGACCACCTCGACCCTCGCAGCACCCCCGCGCTCGACGGTGGCATCCGTGCCGTCCGCGCAGGGGTCGACCGACCCACGCCCGTCCGTCGGCACCGCCGCCCCGACCTCCGGTCGGCGTCGTTCCTTCACCGACCTCGGGATCCGCGCGAAGGTGCTGTCGGTCGTCGCGCTGCTCGTCGTGGTGTCGGCCGGCACCGGCGTCGTGGCCGTCTCTGCCCTGAGGCAGCTCAGTGCTGTGACGGTCGAGATGACTGTGGCCGAGCACGCGTCCGCTGCACTCGGAGTCGTCCACCAGGAGGAGATCAAGTCCAGGATGCTCGTTGCGGAGGCCGGGGCATCGGTGACCGAGACCGCCGACCAGCGGCAGGGGTTCCTCGACCGGTTCGCCGCGACGGACGCCGACCTCGATGCTGCTGCTGCCGCCTTCCTGGCGGCGGCGGGCGAGGGAGAGGCAGCGCACTTCGCCGAGTTCCAGGCCGCCTGGGCGGACTGGCGCTCGAGCCGGGACAGCGCAGCGGTCCCGGCAGCGTTCGCGAACGACAAGGTGTCCTTCGGCGCGGCGCTGACCCTGCTCAAGCCGACGCTCGACAAGGCCATCGCCGCGCTCGAGACGACGGAGGGCGATGTCACAGCCCTCGTCGAGACGAAGGGGCAGGACGCGCAGAGCACGGCGACGCGGGCCGTCATGACCCTCGTCGGTGCCCTCGGCGCGGGGATCGTCCTCGTCATCGCGCTCGGCTGGTGGGTCTCCGGCCTCATCCGGCGGCCGATCCTCCGGGTCCAGACGGCGCTCGAGGCGCTCGCCTCCGGCGACCTCACGGTGGCGTCCGGCGTCGACTCGCGTGACGAGGTCGGCCGGATGGCCGCAGCGCTCGCGACCGCCCAGTCCGCGCTGCGCACCGCGCTCGGTGCGGTCAGCACGGCCACCGGCACGATCTCGGCAGCGAGCGACCAGATGACCACGGCCACCGGCGAGGTGGCTGCCGGCTCGGAGGAGACGAGCGTCCAGGCGGGCGTCGTCGCCGCCGCAGCCGAGCAGATCAGCCGCAACGTGCAGACCGTCGCCTCCGGTGCAGAGGAGATGGGTGCCTCGATCCGCGAGATCGCGCAGAACTCCGCCGAGGCCGCCAAGGTCGCGGCACGGGCGACCGATGTCGCGAGCACCACCACCCAGGCCGTCGCGCGGCTCGGTGAGTCGAGCAAGCAGATCGGCGACGTGGTCAAGGTGATCACCTCGATCGCGGAGCAGACGAACCTGCTCGCGCTGAACGCGACGATCGAGGCGGCACGGGCCGGGGAGGCCGGCAAGGGCTTCGCGGTGGTGGCCGGTGAGGTCAAGGAGCTCGCGCAGGAGA